>DBQB01000025.1 GCA_002305685.1 Ruminococcaceae bacterium UBA1405 | reverse complement strand
GGGGTATCATGGTGCCGCTTGCATAGACCGTTTGGCGCACTGCCTGAATGCCTCGCTCTTTCAAGTAAGCAGTAATATCTGTAACAGTATGCTCCGGTGTTCCGCGCAATTTCACCTGATGTCGGTACTCCTCCAGCTGTTCCGCTGTTCCGTACCGTTCCACCATCTGTTCCCGCACATAGATGCACCAGCTGTAATCCTCCGGCTGGGTAAAGGGGGTGCAGACCGACTGGAGCGCCCCTACTGGGTCTGCTTCAAAGCAGTCAATAAAATTGAGGTAGTGGGCTTTGATCAGGGGCAGGAAGGTGTCCAGCAGCCCGGTGTCCAACCGCAGGTCCTCTGTCAGCATCCGAAAGAATGAACCGCCTGTTGTGGGTTCAATTCTGAAAGTGTAGAGGTAGTCATCTCCCTGCTTTATGATACAGCTGAAGCCCACCTCCACATTTCCATGGCCGATTTCGTAGTCTATGTAGTTGTAGCGGCTCCGGTCAAACCAGATCTGATAGGTCAGCCCGTTTTTCATTTTCTTTTTGAAGTCGCCCTTTTTCAGACGCTTCCAGCCCTTTTCCTCCAGGCCCAGGCCGTTCCATAGGTAGTCCAGAAGCTCCTGAAATATATCTGCCGGGCGTTTTTGTTCCATAGTCTCCACCTCCTTACAAAAACTATTTCTGGGGTTCAGCGGTCATTTGCAAATCAAATATGGAGCAGGGAGACAGAGGCACAAACCATCTCATTTCCGAGTCATTTTCTGCCGTCACGGGTCGGACTTATTTTGCTCCATTGCTTGGGCGATCTGTTTCATAGCCATGTCGATATAGAGATACACCCCATCACGATCACAGTGGAACAGGTTGGAGTAACATGTGCTTTCGTTCGGGTGAAGGGGATTCGGTTCCACTACTTCGGTGGCTTCCAGCAGACCAGTACCCAGTTCAGCCGCAGCAGTAAGAGCCTTTTTCAGAACAGCAAACTGCCCATCGCTCCAATGTTTCTCCAGATCTTCCAGTACCTTTGGTTCCTGCTCCAAATCCCGGAGAATCTGCGAAACCTGATTTGGAGACAGGTACACGCCGGAGCAGTAGTTTTCAATGATCTGGTTCTTTGCCGGGTTGGGTAAGGCAGTGGGCACCACCTGCGCCCAGGGGGTGAAGTACCGGGCATATTCCGGCTTTTCCTCCATCAGGAAGGAGAAGCTGCTTCCTCTGGTATAATAGTAGTCCCGGAAGAATCCCTGGACCACCGCAATATAAAAACCATGGCTTTTATCAAACAGCTCGTCCGGTTCTGTCTCTGCCCCAACCCGCAGGGTGTCCAGATACTTTTCTGCATAGAAATCCTCGATTCCACGCTGCGCGGCAAGGGCCAGAACCTTTTCTTCCTGTCCCTGCTGTATCCAGGTTAGGGGAGTAAAATACCATTCCTGTATTTCGTCTGGCGAGATCGGGTGAAAACTTACATCGTATCCCATAAAAGTCCTCCTTAGTAATCAAGCAAGATAGGCACCTGCTGTTCCTCGGCAAACCGCATGGCACGCCAGAACATGGAGAAGGCAAACTTGGCCAGGGATTGGGTGTCATACTGGGTGTGTTCCGGGATGTCCGCCTTGCTGTACTGTCCATCCGGGCCTAAAATCGTGTTGTGCATCTGTTCACTATTGTAATGCGAGGGGAAATACTGCTTGATTTCTTCTTCTTCAACAATCATCGGCTCTCTCTGGTTTGGTTTCTTTTCCGATAAGATACAAACCAAGTAATCTTCTGTAAAGTCTGATTCACTGGCCTTTTCTCGGATGGCTTTTGCCTGAGAAATAGATGGGGTTGCTTTTAGTGCTACCATTACCTTATATAGTAGCTTCTGTTGCTTCTTGTCCAAGTAGGAAATAGATACTGCTGGATTCAATGCCATTTTTCGATTATCAACCATTTCAAGAATTTCTGGTATCAATTCAGTAAGACGGATATAGCGAGAAATTTGGTTGCGACTTTGACCGACTTGTTCAGCAATTAACTCTCTGGATTCTTTTCCAACACACTTCCGCCCAAGTTGGGCGGAAGTAAATCCTTTGCGCCCCTGATGGCTCATAGCTACCAACTTCATTTTGTATGCAAAGGCTCTTTCACTTGGAAGAATCGTCTCACGCTGAAGGTTTGCATCTACCATGTTTACAACTGCCTCATCATCCGTCATGGACCGAACTAAAACAGGCATCTCAGAGTAACCCAATACTTCACAAGCCGCTTTGCGTCGATGACCAGAAATTAGTTCATAACAATCCTCACCAATCTGGCGAGCCACCGCTGGATGAATTACACCGTGAATTTCAATGCTCTCAACAAGACGCCGAAATTCCTCATCGTCTCGTACCTGAAAGGGATGATTCTTAAATGGCTTCAGCTGTTCCAAGGGAATGTTTTTTACTGCTTGCCTTTGATCGTCTCGTCTCATAATGGCCTCCTTTACTGAAAGCTGAATTCGTCCAAAATTACGGAATTGGCTGCTGTGAAAATAGCAGCGAGGGTAGTGTCAAGAGTTTTTCGCAAATTGGTTTGTAGGCTCTGGTGCGAATGAAGTCAGCCAGCAATAGAAGTGTCCTCAAAGGCCGCCTCTAAGTGCTTCATGTTCATGTACTTCNNGCCACATGGCGCAGCCGGGCGCAGACCAGCATAAGGGCGGAGTTGCCGTCCGGGAAGCTGCCCACCACCCGGGTGCGGCGGCGGATCTCCCGGTTCAGCCGTTCAATCACATTGTTGGTGCGGATGCGAGTCCAGTGCTCACTGGGAAAATCGCAGTAAGTCAGCGTTTCCTCTATGCCATCCTCCACCTTTTTGGCGGCCTCCTTCAGCTTCATAGAGCGCAGTTGCTCCACTACGGCTTTGGCTTTCTCCCGGGCAGCTTTCTTACTTTCCTGGGCGTGGATCGCCTTGAGCATTTTGGCTACCAGTTTTACCTTGGAACGAGGAGTGACTGAGAACACATTGCGGTAGAAATGGACAGTACACCGCTGGTACTTGGCTTCAGGGAATACTTCTTCTACAGCCTCCAGCATACCAAGGCACTTGTCGCCAACAATGAGTTTCACTCCGTCCAGGTCACGCCCGCGGAGCCACTGGAAGAAGCTGACCCAGCTGGCCTTGTCCTCTTTCATGCCCTCAGCGGCGCCCAGAACCTCACGATATCCGTCCTCATTGACCGCAATTGCCACAAGAATGGCTACATTTTCAAATTCTCCGCCCCAGTTGCGGCGCAGGTAAATCCCATCCACATAGACATACGGATAGCGTCCGCCCTGCAGAGGGCGGTTCCGCCAATCTTCAATGTGGACATACGCTTTCTTGTTCAGCTCACTGATCGTGGAGGGAGAGACCTTGCTGCCCCAGAGGGCCTCGGTGATGTCCTCCACACGCCGGACGGATACGCCTGCCAGGTACATTTCAATAAGAGCCTCTTCCACACTGCTCTCCCGGCGGCGATACCGCTCGATGATGGCAGTTTCAAAGGAGATTCCTTTGAGTTTGGGTACCTTGAGGGTGACGTCCCCGGAAGTGGTGGTGAGGTTACGGTTATAGTGGCCGCTGCGGTAGCCCTGGCGCTGCTCATTGCGCTCATACCGGGCTGCCTGGGTCAGCTTCTCCGCCTCGGCCTCCAGTAGCTCGTTGAGCGTTTCCTCTACGCTGCCGCGCACAAGCTCCTTAAGCTGCCCCTTGATAATTTCCTCGTTTAGCTGTACAATCTTCTCGGACATGGTTTGCTGTCTCCTTTCAGAATGGTGTGTTACGACTTTATTCTACCAGAGATCTGCAAACCATGTCTCTTTTTATCTACTTTCAATTTGCGAAACTTATTGTACCTTATCGCAGCGAGCATGGACAAAATGTATTTTTGAAATCAGAATACATTTTTGCGTTCCCGTTTAGATTTGTACAAACAGCCCAAAATAACAACAAAAACCCCCGCACATTGCCCAATTGGGAATGTACGGGGGTTTTGGCGATTAGATATAAACCTCCACGGTCAAATCATGCCATTTTGACGGTTTTATGCCGTATCCATGGGATTTATAGAAGGTTTGCGCTTCATCAAATCCAATGGTGAATGACAGAACTCTTACTTGCGGGGGTTCTTGATAGCAGCCTGTGCGGCAGCCAGTCTGGCAATGGGCACGCGGAAGGGGGAGCAGGAGACATAGGTCAGGCCGGTCTTGTGGAAGAATTCCACCGACGCGGGATCTCCGCCATGCTCTCCGCAGATACCCAGCTTCAGGTCAGGACGGGTAGAACGTCCCAACTTGCAGGCCATGTCCACCAGTTTGCCGACACCGGTCTGATCCAGCTTGGCAAAGGGATCGTTTTCATAGATCTTCTTATCATAATAGGCGCCCAGGAATTTGCCGGCGTCATCGCGGCTGAACCCGAAGGTCATCTGGGTCAGATCGTTGGTGCCGAAGGAGAAGAAATCAGCTTCTTTGGCGATCTCATCAGCGGTCAGCGCTGCTCTGGGGATCTCGATCATGGTGCCGACCTTGTAGTGCATATCGGTGCCGGAGGCTTTGATAATCTCATCGGCGGTTTCTACCACGACCTTTTTCACATAAGCCAGCTCTTTCACTTCACCCACCAGAGGAATCATGATTTCAGGCACCATGGTCCATTCCGGATGTTTCTTCTGAACGTTGAGGGCCGCCTTGATCACCGCTCTGGTCTGCATAGCGGCAATCTCGGGATAGGTGACAGCCAGACGGCATCCGCGATGTCCCATCATGGGGTTAAACTCGTGCAGGGAGGCGATGATGGATTTGATCTCCGCCACGCTCTTGCCCTGAGCCTGAGCCAGCAGCTCAATATCCTTTTCCTCGGTGGGAACAAATTCATGCAGAGGCGGATCCAGGAAACGGATGGTGACCGGGCAGCCCTCCATCGCCTCATAGATCTTCTCGAAATCGTCCTGCTGCATCGGCTCCAATTTAGCCAGCGCTTTTTCACGCTGTTCCACCGTGTCGGAGCAGATCATCTCCCGGATGGCGGGGATTCTGTCGGCGTCAAAGAACATATGCTCGGTACGGCACAGACCGATTCCCTCTGCGCCCAGGCTTCTGGCTTTGGCGGCGTCAGCAGGAGTATCCGCATTGGTACGCACCTGCAGCTGACGGTATTTGTCGGCCCACGCCATTACCCGGCCAAATTCGCCGCCGATGGTAGCGTCAACGGTGGGGATAATTCCGTCGTAAATATTACCGGTGGAACCGTCGATGGAGAGGAAATCCCCTTCCACATAGGTCTTTCCGGCCAGTTCAAACTTTTTGTTCTCCTCATCCATATTGATGGCGGAGCAACCGGAAACGCAGCAGGTGCCCATGCCACGGGCTACAACCGCCGCATGGGAGGTCATACCACCGCGCACAGTCAGGATACCCTGGGAAGCTTTCATTCCCTCGATGTCCTCAGGGGAGGTTTCCAGACGGACCAGGATTACCTTTTCCCCTTTGGTAGCCCATTCCTTGGCGTCCTCGGCGGTGAATACGATTTTACCGCAGGCGGCGCCGGGAGAAGCGGCCAGCGCTTTTGCCACGGGGACGGATTTTTTCAGCACGGCAGCGTCAAACTGAGGATGGAGCAGAGTATCCAGGGTGCGGGGCTCGATCATGGCCACAGCCTGTTTTTCGTCGATCATTCCCTCGTCCACCAGATCGCAGGCGATCTTCAGCGCAGCAGCAGCGGTACGCTTGCCGTTGCGGGTTTGCAGCATATACAGATGTCTGTCCTCAATGGTAAACTCCATATCCTGCATATCGTGGTAATGTTTTTCCAGAATATCGCAGATTTCCACAAACTGCTGGTAGCATTCCGGCATCACATCGGCCAGCTGAGCAATAGGCTGGGGGGTGCGCACGCCGGCAACTACGTCCTCGCCCTGTGCGTTGAGCAGGAATTCACCGAACAGTTTCTTTTCACCGGTAGCAGGATTGCGGGTAAAGGCAACGCCGGTGCCGGAGGTATCGCCCATATTTCCGAAGGCCATCATCTGTACGTTGACGGCAGTACCCCAGGAGTAGGGGATATCGTTGTCGCGGCGGTACACGTTGGCTCTGGGGTTATCCCAGGAACGGAATACCGCTTTGATGGCGCCCATCAACTGTTCCTTGGGGTCAGAGGGGAAGGGCTCGCCGATTTTGGACTGGTACTCCGCCTTAAACTGGGTGGCCAGCTCTTTGAGATCCTCGGCGGTCAGTTCCACATCCTGCTGGACGCCTTTTTTCTCTTTCATCTTATCGATGAGCTGTTCGAAATATTTCTTTCCGACCTCCATCACGACGTCCGAATACATCTGGATGAAGCGGCGATAGCAGTCCCAAGCCCATCTGGGGTTGCCGGATTTGTTGGCGATAACCTCCACAACCTCCTCGTTGAGGCCCAGGTTCAATATCGTGTCCATCATGCCGGGCATCGAAGCGCGGGCACCGGAGCGAACCGAAACCAACAGCGGATTTTCATGATCTCCGAACTTTTTCCCGGTGATCTTCTCCATCTTTGCAATATATTCCATGATTTCGGCCTGGATTTCGTCATTGATCTTGCGGCCATCCTCATAGTATTGGGTGCAGGCTTCTGTGGTGATGGTGAAGCCCTGAGGGACTGGCAGACCCAGATTGGTCATTTCAGCCAGGTTGGCTCCCTTTCCGCCCAGCAGCTCACGCATACTGCCGTTGCCTTCCGAGAACAGGTAGACATACTTTTTCTTCACAATAAAACCCCCATACTCTTGATAAACGATTGCCCAAAAAAACACGACCCCAAAAAAACTTATAAAATATATGGATGTTCTTTTAATTTTTTGAGCTAATACCTATTATAGCAACTTTTTTGAAAATTACCAGTATTTTATTGTAAGAAAGTAGAAAAATTGTATCTCTTTTCCTTGTCTATTTGAAACAATATTTTTTTGGATTTATGGAGGCAAAAAAACTTGCGATGTCCCGTTGGGCGATGCTATAATGCTGCTGTAAACCGAACCGGCAGTGATTTTTGCAGGAAATTCGGGAAAAAAGTGCGGTATCACGGGCGTTTGCTGCATCCGCACCGTTGCAAACATGAAAACGTTTTCGTGTGAAGGAGACTTGTTGATATGTCACAAACAGCAATTTTAATTTTGGCGGCAGGGGACGGAAAGCGAATGAAGTCCAGCCTTCCCAAAGCCCTGTGTCAGGTTCTTTTTCGTCCGATGATCGATTGGGTACTGGAATCGGTGCGCAGGGCTGGATATCCGGAGGAATCGATCTGTGTGGTCTGCGGCAGGGGCGGGGAACTGCTTCGAGATCACCTTTCCCCTAAAATTCATACGGTATGGCAGGAGGAGCGGTTGGGCACCGGTCATGCCACCATGCAGGCGGTACCTTTTTTGGAAAAGCTGGCGCCCGGAAGCCAGGTACTGATTTTGTTTGGGGATGTCCCGTTTCTCTCCACCGAGCTTATCCTGGCATCTGGAAAAGCCCATCGGGAAACCGGCGCAAAGCTGACGGTGATTTCCGCCGTGCTGGAGGATCCGTCCCGCTATGGGCGTATTTTGCGGGATGAAAAAGGGGTTCTCCAGGGCATTGTGGAGTATAAGGACGCCAGTGAGCAGCAGCGGGAGATCCGGGAGATCAACTCCGGAGCCATGTGGCTGGACGTATCCTGGATGCTCAGCGCGCTGCCCCGGCTGACCAACTGCAACGCCCAGAAGGAATATTATCTGACCGACCTGGTAGCGCTGGCGGTGGCGGACGGCGTGACCGCCATCGCTTATCCGACAACGGACCGGGATGCGGTGCTGGGTGCCAACAGCCGTTTGGAACTGATGGAACTGAACCGTATGGCTGCCCGGAGTATATTGGAGCGGCATCTTGATAACGGTGTGGAGGTTCTGTCCGATGCGGGAGTGCTGATCGGTCCGGAGGTGGAGATCGGAGCCGAAACGGTGATTTATCCCGGTACCATCCTGAAGGGAAAGACGGTGATCGGCAGCGGCTGCGTTCTGGGACCCAATACAGTGATTGCGAACAGTGTTGTGGGGGATGGCTGTGTCATCAACGCGTCTCAGATTGAGGATTCGGTGCTGGGAAAAGGGGTTTCCATGGGGCCTTTTGCCCATATCCGCCCCAACAGCAGGGTGGAGGATGGCGTCCATCTGGGCAACTTCACCGAGATCAAAAATTCCACCATCGGTTCCCGTACATCGGTGTCCCATCTGACCTATGTGGGGGACAGCGACGTGGGGCAAGGAGTCAATTTTGGATGCGGCTGTGTGACGGTCAACTACGACGGGCAGAATAAACACCGCACCGTCATAGGGGATCACGCGTTTATCGGGTGCAACACCAATCTGGTTGCGCCGGTAAAGGTGGGGGATTTCGGGTATACGGCGGCAGGCTCCACCATCACCAAAGACGTTCCGGAAAATACCCTGGCAATCGAGCGGGGAACGCAGTATAATAAAGAAGGCTGGTCCAAAGGAAAGATCAAAATCAAATAACCTCCCGGTTGCGATGTCCAGGACAACGGACCGTAGAACAAAAGGAATATTTGATTTTTTTGGATTGACAAAGAATTATGTGGGTATGATGGGTTCAGCTGGATCTTCACCCACCCAAATAAAAATTGAGGGCAATGCAAGGCGGGGTACCGGTGATATCCCGCCCCATTTTGCTGCTTATGTATCATATTTGCCGGCAGTGGCGCCGGCAGCAAAAAAGGATGGTAACGATGCTCAAAATGTTTGCGGGGAAATCCCCGTTTTATCGCTCCCCCACCGGTCCGGTGGAATTTATTGTGGTTGGGTTGGGAAATCCCGGGAAAGAATATGAGATGACCCGGCATAATGCCGGGTTTCTGTCGGTAGACTATTTTGCACAGAAAAATGGATTTCGCATCGACAAACTGAAGTTCAAATCTCTGTGCGGAGACTGCATGGTGGGAGGAAAACGGGTGCTGTTTTTAAAGCCTTCCACCTTTATGAATCTCTCCGGCCAGGCGGTCACCGAGGCCGCCGCGTTTTACAAGGTGCCGATGGAGCGGGTGCTGGTGGTGATGGATGATATTTCCCTTGAACCGGGCAAGATGCGCATCCGCCGCAAAGGCAGCGACGGAGGACACAACGGCATCAAAAACATCATTTATCTCTCCGGTTCCGACCAATTTCCACGGATTAAGGTGGGGGTAGGTGCAAAACCCAATCCCAACTATGATCTGGCGGCATGGGTGCTCAGCCGCTTTACCTCTCAGGAACAGCAGGCGCTGGAGGAGGTATTCCCCAAAGTAGCCCAGTCCATTGAACTGATTGTCGCGGGCAAGATCGATCAGGCGATGAATCAGTTTAACTCCTGATGTTTGATGTGTGATGCCTGACGCCGTGAAGCGGATGCAGATGCAGATGCAGATGCGGATACAGACAGCGGCAATCATTTCGTGATCCCAGAAGAAAGGAGCCAGTATATGGAATTTTTTCAGACGTTGCTCAAGGACCTGGATGGCTATCAGAAGATATTGGCTGCATTACGGGATGGCCGTACCCCGGTGCTGGCCACTGGACCCAGTGCCATCCACAAGTCCCATATAGCGGCTGCCCTGTGGCGGGACAGCGATCGCGCCATGGTGATCCTCACCCATGACGAGCCTGCCGCCAATCGGATGGTGGAGGATATCAACGGCTTTTTGGGACAGGAAACGGCGGTATTGTATCCTTACCGGGATTTCACCTTCCGACAGGTGGACGGCGTTTCCCGGGAGTATGAGCACGCCCGGCTCAAGGTTTTGGGTGGAATGGCCCAGGGGGATTTCCCCATTGTGGTGGCGTCCGCCCAGGCGGCGCTGCAATATACCATCCCGCCAGAAAAGTTACAGAGTGCCACCATGCGCCTGACCCCCGGGGCGGCGGTGGAGATGGACCGGCTGCTTCATTTTCTGGTGGCGTCGGGATACGAGCGGGCGGAGCGGGTGGAGGGCGTCTGCCAGTTTTCCCAGCGGGGCGGGATTCTGGATCTCTATCCTCCCCAGTCCCAGTCCCCGGTGCGGGTGGAGTTTTGGGGGGATGACATCGACAGCATCCACACCTTCTCCATCGATACCCAGCGGCGGGAGGAGCCTTTGGAGGAGATTCTGATTACCCCAGCCCGAGAGGTATTGTTTGAAAGTCCCCAGCAGCTGGCGCAGCTGCTGGGCCAGCTGCGCAAGAACCAGCGGGGCAAATATGCCACCATGGTGCGCGCCTGTCTGGATCAGGATATCGCCCGGCTGGAGAGCGGGATGGCGCTGGAATCCATCGACCGGTATCTGCCGGTGCTCTATCCCACCCCGGCGTGCTTGCTCAGCTATCTGGACTGCCGCTGGCAGCAAAAGGAACGTTTTTTGATGCTCAGCGAGAGCGTCAACATCCGGGAAGGACTGAAAAACGGCGGATGGCAGCTGGAGGAGGATGTCAAACAGCTCTTTGAGGAAGGATTGCTCTTCAAAGGATGTGATACCTTCACCGCAGATTTTGCGGATCTGGCCGCCCAAGCACGGCGCTCTTCCACGGTGATTCTGGATACCTTTGGCAGAACGCTGCCGGAGATTGCGCTGCGGGAACTGGTGGAGATACCGTGTATGCAGCTTTCCACCTGGTCCGGAGAGCTGGAGCTGCTGCGGGAGGAGCTGGACGGGTATCTGCATCAGGGGTATCTGTGTGTGGTGATGGCGGGTACCGAGCGTTTTGCCGCTTCGGTGGCCAGGGATCTGCAGGAACAAGGAATCCGGGCAGATTTTGTGAAGGAGCTGAAAAATCCGGTCCATGGGCGGGCCTATCTGCTGGAAGGCAGTGTCAGCGCCGGGTTTGAGTACCCGGGAAACAAAACGGTGGTGATTACCCACAGCCGTGCCGCCTCAAACCTGAAAAAACGGCGCAAGCAAAAGCACAAGCCGGGAGAGCAGATCAAAAGCCTGTCGGATCTCAATTTTGGGGATCCGGTGGTGCATATGTCCCACGGCATCGGTATCTTCCAGGGCATTGTCAAGCAGGAGATGCAGGGGGTTACCAAGGATTATATCAAAATCAAATATGCCGGCAGCGATACGCTGTTTGTGCCGGTCACCCAGCTGGATCTGGTTTCCCGTTACATTGGTCCCAGAGAGGACGGGACCCTTCGGCTCAATAAGCTCAATTCGGTGGAATGGCAGAAAACCAAACAGCGGGTACGCAGCGCGGTAAAGGATATGGCCAAAGAACTGATTGCGCTGTATGCCCAGCGGGCAAAGGCCAAAGGCTATGCTTTCAGTGCGGATACCGATTGGCAGCGGGAGTTTGAGGAGCGTTTTCCTTATGACGAGACCGACGATCAGCTGCGGTGCATCGACGAGATCAAATCCGATATGGAGATGTCCCGTCCCATGGACAGGCTGCTTTGCGGCGATGTGGGTTTCGGCAAGACGGAGGTTGCCCTTCGCGCAGTGTTTAAGGCGGTGATGGATTCCAAACAGGTGGCGGTGCTGGTGCCCACCACCATTCTGGCCTGGCAGCATTACAATACCTTCCGCAGCCGTCTGGAGAATTTCCCCATGAAGGTGGAGATCCTCTCCCGTTACCGCACCCCGAAGCAGCAAAAACAGATTCTTCGGGAGCTGGCGCGGGGGGAGATTGACATCATCATCGGCACCCACCGGCTGCTGCAAAAGGATGTGGAGTTTAAGGATTTGGGCCTTGTGGTCATCGACGAGGAACAGCGTTTTGGCGTGGCCCACAAGGAACGGCTCAAGGAGCTGAAAAACAACATCGATGTGCTGACCCTCTCGGCCACCCCTATCCCTCGAACGCTGAATATGGCTATGTCGGGGGTGCGGGATATGTCGGTGATCGAGGAGGCTCCGGCCAACCGCCATCCGGTGCAGACCTATGTGCTGGAACACGATTGGGGGATTCTGGCCGAAGCGATAAAACGGGAGCTGCGCCGGGGCGGACAGGTGTTTTATCTGCACAACAACATCTCCACCATCGACAGCTGTGCGGGGCGCATCGCGGCGCTGGTGCCGGGAGCGCGCATTGTCACCGCCCATGGACGGATGGGAGAGGAACAGCTCTCCAACACCTGGCGGATGCTCATGGACCATGAGATTGATATCCTGGTGTGTACCACTATCATAGAGACGGGGGTGGACGTCTCCAACTGCAACACCCTCATCATCGAGAACGCCGACCGGATGGGCCTTTCCCAGCTGTACCAGCTGCGGGGCCGGGTGGGGCGTTCCAACCGCCGTGCCTTTGCCTATCTGACCTTCCAGCCCAACAAGGAGATGACCGACATTGCTGCCAAGCGCCTTGCCGCCATCCGGGAGTTTACCTCCTTCGGTTCCGGGTTCCGCATTGCCATGCGAGATCTGGAAATCCGCGGAGCGGGCAATATCCTGGGAGCGCAGCAGCATGGGCATATGGAATCGGTGGGATACGATATGTATGTCAAGATGCTGGGAGAGGCTGTGCTGGAGGAAAAAGGGGAGAAGCCTGAAAACGCCATGGAGGAGGAATGCCTCATTGACGTGCGGGTAGGCGCCCATATCCCCGAGAGTTATATTGATAGTCTTTCCAACCGCATCGATGTATATAAAAAGATTGCAGGCATCCGAAACGAGGAGGATGCAGTGGATGTAACCGATGAGCTGATTGACCGTTTCGGGGAACCGCCGCGGGCGGTAAAGGGACTGATCGATGTTGCGCTGGTGCGCAATCTGGCCTCCCAGATGGGAATCTATGAGATTTCCCAGCGGGAGGACCGGCTGACCTTCTTTACCCGGCGGTTGGATCTGGAACGGGTGGGCGCCCTTTCGGTGCGGTATCCGGGAAGGGTGGCTGTGGAAGCGGTGAGCGAGCCCTGCATCCACCTGAAACTGGAGCCAAAGGATCAGCCTAAGACCTTGGATATCCTTCGGGAAGCGCTGCTGGCGATGAAGGAAGGAAACCAGCCTCCCACAGGGGAAAATACCAAGGAGGACGAGGCGCTGCCGGTTATCCCAGCCAGACCTCCGGCTCCTAAGCCGGTGACGAAGGCAACCGCCAAAGCGCCAAAAGCTCCCGCAGCTACGGCTGCAGCTCCGGGCTCCGCATTGGCACAGGCTATGGCAATGCAGAAGGCTTTGACCGCCGAGAAAAAGGCCGCTGCCGGAAAAGCGGCACAGCAGCGCCAGGAGATTGTGGCCCAGCGGGCAGCCAACCGTCAAAAAAGCAAAAAATGAAGAAAAAACCGCTTGGTATTCAGGATTCCTTCACATACTAGCGATAGACAACGCCAATATTTTGGTGTATAATCAGTCTGTTCCGCGCAGAGAGCCGGAATCGGGCGGAAACAGTTTCGCCGGTTGTTACAATAAATCACAAAGGAATGAAATAGGGATGATGAAACAGATGAGCAAAACCCTGAAGGCGGGGGCCGCGCTGCTGATGGCCGGAAGCCTTGTCTTTGCAGTGACCGGGTGTAGCGATACCACCTGGGGGGCGGAGTGCGACGGTGTACGGATGCCCGCCGGCGTATATATCAACAATGTGATTTCGGCCTACTCCACCGCCGTTGGGGAGCTGACCGAGGACGCGGATACCGACAATATCTGGAAAAATACGCTGGACGGGGTGGATCTGCATACCTGGGTCCAGAACAAGGCTTTGGAAAACGTCCGAAATTATTTTGCGGTGGAGCAAAAGTTTGATGAGATGGGTCTGACGATGGACGAGGAGACCCTTTCCCAGGCCCAGTCCCTGGCACAGTATCAGTGGAGCTATTATCAGAGCAGCTACGAGAAAAACGGTGTCAGCGAGCAGTCCTTCACCGAAACGATTGTCAACAGTTACAAAAACTCCATGATCTTCAACGCCATCTACGGTGAGGGCGGAACCCAGGAAGTGTCAGATCAGGAGCTGCTGGACCGTTTCAACGAACAGTATGCCAGCATTGACCGGATCTATATTCCTCTTGCCGGAGAGGATGGAAATACCACCCAGGAAAGCATCGATGCTGCCCGTGAGAAAGCCGAGGGTTATCAGCAGCGGATGGAAAACGGAGAAAGCATCGCAGACCTGGCCAAGGAATACGCCAATGAACAAGCGGTAGCCAACGGGGAAGAGACCAGCGACGATCCGGTCAATACTTCCTCTCTGATTTCCTATGAAACTTCCGGCTATTCTGAGACATTTACCGAAGCTGTGCGCAACGCTGAAAAAGGCAAACCCATTGTGATTGAGGACGACGCCAATATGTGCCTGGTGGTGGTCAACGAGGTAACCACGGATAGCGACCTTTTCCTTACCAACAGATCCTATCTCCTCTCGGATCTCAAAGGGGAGGAGTACGAAAACACGGTGACCGAATGGGGCAATGCTCTTACGGTGACCTTCAACGATGCAGCGGTGAAGCGCTATGACATCAAGAAACTGGATATTGTGTAACCAAATGGCGAAAGCGACAGGTTTTTGGGCGGTGAGATGATATCTCACCGCTTTTTTGTCCATAATGTATTTCCGTGAGGTATGCTTGTGGATGTTGGGTGGAAAAATATGACGGTATTGTAAAATATACCGGTTGGCCGTGACGGAGGAGCCGGATATGTTATAATGATAGTTGGCGATCGATGTCCTCGGTTTTTAGTGCGTGTGCGTTGCGGGGCGTCGGGACTGTTTTAAAAGGAGGTGACGGGGAGATGAATCGAAATTATCAGGAATTTTATTGGCATACGCTGGACAATGCGGCAAAGCTGTATTCCTGTGTCTCCACCGATGCCATTACCAATGTCTTTCGGATTTCGGTGATGCTCTCCCAGCCGGTCCAGCCGCAGGTTTTGGAACAGGCCTTGGCGAAGGCGCTGGAGGAATTGCCGCTTTTCAGGGTTAAGATGCGCAAGGGCTTTTTCTGGTATTATTTTGAGACCAATTTTGCCAAACCCATCGTGCGGGAGGATTACGCCTTCCCCTGCGCCAGAATCGATCGCAGCACCAACAACTGCTATTTGTTTCGTATGAACTATCTGGGATGTCATCTGCATTTTGAGGTGTTTCACGCTCTGGCTGACGGAAACGGCGCCATTGTGTTTCTCAAGACGGTGCTTTATCATTATTTGAAAGCGCTTTATCCCCAGCAGATTCCTGCCGGGCTTGTCCTTTACCAGGATCTTCCATCTTTGCGGGCGATGGAGGAGAACAGCTTTGTCAAATATGTCCAGAAAACCAGGGAGATGGTGCGCCGGATGCAGCGCTCCTTCCATGTAGAAGGGGTTCGGATGTTTCCCGGGGAGATGCGGGTCATCCAGGGATATCTGAGTGCCGGGGAAATTTTGAAGCTGGCGCGGGCCAAAGGGGTGACGCTGACGGCCTATCTTGCCGCGTTGATGGGTTACAGCATCTACACCCAAAACCAGCGCCACACCAAAAATACCTGCCCCATTGTGGTCAACGTCCCCATCAATCTGCGCAATCTTTACGATTCGGATACCATGCGCAACTTTTTTGCCTGCATCAACATCCGGTTCGATACCGACCATCTGGCTGTCTGCGAACAGAAGGGATTATTTGACTGTTTTTTGGAACAGGCAGCCCGCCAGCTTAAAGAAGGCCAGACGCCCCAGGCGCTTTCCGCCCAGTTCAGTCAAAATGTGAAGGCGGAACAGCATCTGCTGCTGCGCGCAGTGCCGCTGGTGCTGAAAAATCCGGTGCTGCGGTATATGTTCCGGCGCAATGAGAAGGGGCAAACCTGTACCGTTTCCAATCTGGGACGAGTAGAGCTGCCGGAGCAGATGAAGCCTTTTGTGCGCCGGGTGGAGGTGGTTCTTTCCGCAACGCCGTCCCAACCGGTGAAACTGGGACTGGTGTCCTACGGGGATCTATTGGCCTGTTCCTTCAGCTCCAGGATTGAGGAGACCGATATCCAGCGTTTTTTCTTTCGTTTCCTACGGGAACAGGGAGCGAATATCACAGTGGGATGCAATGAGGTGACCGAAGATGATGTACTGCAACAAATGCCGTCTGAGTGTTGAAAATCGAATCTCCAGATGTCCCCTTTGCGCGGAACCGTTACAGCAAAAGGACGATGTGTTTGTGGAGGAATATCCCCGCCAGCACTCCCTGCGCCGGTATATGCTGGCCATCAAAATCATATTGTTTGCGGTGGTGTTTGTGGTGACCGGTTTGTTGCTGCTCAACCAGCTGACCGGTTTTCAGTGGCTTTGGGCGCTTGCCGCCATCTGCTGCACCGTGTATCTGGGCATCAGCGCCATCCTCGCCATCCGCTCCGCCAGAAATATTGGACTGCTCACCCTGATCCAGACGATGGGAATCTCGCTGCTGACCTTTGTGATCGATTATTCTTTTGGTCATTACGGCTGGTCGGTGAACTATGTAATTCCGCTGCTGCTGGTGCTCAGCACGCTGCTGTTGACCGTGCTGATTATCCTGCGCCCCATAGGCTTGCGGGATTTTGTGGTTTATCAGCTGGTGATTGCTGCTATGGGGCTGTTGCCAGTGGTGTTTGTACTGTGTGGATGGGTGACGGTGGTTTGGCCGTCGGCGGCCTGCTCTTTCTGCTCAGCTATGGTGTTTGTGGGGATGTTTCTCTTTGCCAGCCGGAAAACAAGACATGAGATTCGCAAACGGTTTCATTTTTAGATACAAAAGGCGACGGGGCTGGGAAAGCGCTGCGCCAATGGTTTATCCAAATGATTAAAAAATCCGGGGTTTTTTGACGTTGTTGTGCGCCAAAAGACCCCGGATTCTGTTTTTGGGTTTGAGGGCTATAGGGTATCACAGGGGACTCGAAGCAGATGGATGCTCTCTTTACAGATGGAATATGCCACATAGAGATAGCCGTCGTGGGTCATGGTATCGGGATAACCGTAAATGCCGTTTTTGTCCAGCCCAATGTACTGTCCCTTATACTGATCGTCCCGCAAAATAAAATGACGACGGTAGTCCAGTCCGTCCTCAGAAAGGGAAAGTACCAGCAGATGACGAGTACGGGGCGGGAAGGGGTCGGGGGTACCGACATAATAGAAGGTACCGTTTGGCAGCCGTCCAAAGTGGAATTTGGTACGGTTGTCGGTGAAATCGGTGCGGAAGGGTTCACTCCAGCTTGCCCCATCGTCTCGGCTCTCGGTACACCACAAATAGTCGGTGCCGCTGCGCATGAGCATATGAATGACGCCGTCATCGGTTTGGATGAAAGAACTCTCACACAAACCTGCTGGACGGCGGTTGTCATGGGAGATCAAAAAGGTGGATCCGCCCGAGACGCCGCCAGGCTGATTGTGTTCGGCATATTTTTCTTCAATTCCCACATTGACCCAGCCATGAATCCCGTCAGGGTTGTCGCTGTAAGGGAAGGTGATTCCGCCGCAGCTGAGCAGCCGGCCAGACTGAAGGGCGCGGGGAGCATGGTTTCCGCCTTTAAAATCAATGGGAACCGGTTCACTCCAATGGCTTCCGTCCTCGGTTGTCATATAAAATTTACACCAATTTTTCCGGGTATGCCCGCCGGGCTTTCGGTGGCCGTCCTGAATGCTTTCCTCGGTATATTCAAAACGGGTGAAATACAGAACCAGATGTTCCTGGGTTGCATAGAGTCCGCCGGGGATCAAAACCGCCTCGCAGGGGTCGCCGGGTTGGGAATCCACAAGAACAGAGGGCGCACTCCATTCTTCAAAATTTTCTGCGGTGCTCAGCATGATCCGCTGTCCGACGTCGTCTTCCCAGGCGTGTCCGTTGCTGAACACAAGATAGAATCTTTCCTGAAACCGTGCGATATAGGGGTGGTGGGCGTAACTCCAACCCTCCTCCGGCAGGAAAATGGTCTGATCCTCGCAGAGCAGTTTAGGACGTTTGGCTCCGATGTTGTAGTGATTTGTGATGGTAGGTTTCATCATATGCCTCCTTAAACCGTCGCATATGGGAGATACGGCGGGAATTTCCTTCATTATACCTCATCTCTATGGGTTTCACAATACGATTAAATCTTTCAAAAATCAATAAATTTTATGTAGAATTTGTTTATAAACATTCCAACACAGCAATTTATGTGGTACATTCTAATTTTGTGTGAATTTTGTGCAAAACAACCACTATCTATAAACAATATATTTTTTTTTTGGATAAAGTGCTTTACAAATACCGATCGGTGATATATAATAGCCACATAAAAAGCAATATAAGTTGATTCGTTTTATACTAAATGCACAATTCTGTTCAACGGCTTCTTTTGTCCCATAAAGAATGTCAATCGGTTATTTTTTTCGGCTTTTGTAAGGTACAACGTCCAGACAGACGGTGGGGCTTTATAACGCCTTTTGCCGGCCGATAGGGTGTTGATACATATTTTAACTATATTCCATAAATAAAAGGAGGGTCTTCGTTTGAGTACCAATGTTTCAGCAACGCCAAACAGCACAAGCTCTGTCAAATGGGCCCGCGTCAAGCGGCGCCTATCCCGCGACTGGCAGTTATACATATTTGTACTGCCAGGATTGATCTACTACATCGTTTTTCACTATTTTCCACTTTATGGTATCCAGATTGCTTTTAAAGATTATAAAGCGGTTTTGGGTATCAATGGAAGCGAGTGGGTCGGACTGGAACATTTCAAGACCTTCTTTACCTCCTATATGTCCTGGACTCTGATTAAGAATACGCTGCTTCTGAATCTCTATGCTCTGCTGTGGAGCTTCCCGCTTCCGATTATCCTCTCGCTGCTGCTTAATCGTGTGGGCTCTGCAAAGTTTAAAAAGTTTACCCAGACGGTTATCTATGTCCCGCACTTTGTTTCCACCGTGGTTCTTGCCGGTATGCTTTATATTTTCCTGGATCCTACCAATGGTTTTGTCAATATTTTGATCTCCGCTCTGGGAGGAACTCCTCAATACTTTATGGCAGAGCCTCAGTGGTTCCGTACCGTCTTTATCGGTTCCGCCGTGTGGCAGAACTCTGGATGGGGCACGATCATTTATATCGCGGCGCTCACCAGTGTGGATCAGGAGCTGTATGAATCCGCCAGGATCGACGGCGCTTCCATTCTCAAACAGATTATCTACATTGACCTGCCTACCATCATTCCCATGGCGATGATGATGCTTATCCTCAACTCCGGCAGTATTATGAACGGAAATATGCAGAAAACGCTGTTGTTGCAAACCGCCGGAAATAAGGCGACCTCCAATACCATTGGTGTCTATGTATACACGATGGGTCTTACCAACGCCCAGTTCTCCTATACAGCCGCCATTGGTTTGTTCCAGAATGTAATCAGCTTCATTATGGTAATGACGGTAAACAAGATTACCAAGGAAGCCAGTTCCATCAGTATGTTCTAAAGAAAGGAGGTTCCCGTTTATGGCAAAGGAAAAGCATGGGTCTGCTATCAAACTCAGCCGCAGTGACCAGATTTTTACTGTTTGCAACTATATTTTCTGGGCTTTTATTCTGCTCATTGTTATTTATCCTCTATATCTAATCGTTATTTCTTCCGTTTCGGATCCCTATGCCGTGTTAAATGGTGAAGTTCTCCTGTATCCGGTGGATTTTTCCTGGATTGGCTATGAGAAGATTATGAACTATGGCACCCTGTGGCGCAGCTATGGGTGGGCAGTCGTTTACACGGTGGTAGGTACTGCTATTGGTATTTTCTTTACGATGCTGATGGCTTATGCGCTTTCCAATCAGTTTATTGGCAAGGGCATCGTCAATTTTATGATTGTCTTTACCATGTTCTTCAGCGGAGGTCTGATCCCCACCTTCCTGGTAATGCGGGATATCGGCCTTTACAACAATCCATTGATTATGGTTTTGATGGGCGCTATGAGCGTTTGGAATACCATGATAGCCCGTACCTATATGACCACCAGTATTCCTAGGGAGCTTTATGAGGCTGCTTCCATCGACGGCGCAGACCATTTCCGTTATTTCTTCCGCATCGTTCTTCCGCTTTCCGGCACCATCGTGGCGGTGCTCAGCGTGTACTATGCGGTTGCAAAGTGGAACGATTACTTCACCGCAATGGTGTATCTGCGGGATAACTCCTACTGGCCGCTGCAGACAGTTCTCCGTCAGATTTTGGCATCCTTGACCGTTTCTGCTGGTGACGTAGCGGAGATGTTTGCCGACGACTATACTGATGTAGCGGAAACCCTTCGTGTTTCCAACGTGGTCAAATACTGTGCCATCATCATTTCCACCGTTCCCGCCGTTATCCTGTACCTGTTCATGCAGGAGTACTTTGTAAAAGGCGTTATGATCGGTTCGGTAAAAGGTTGATTTCCTTTTTATTTCTATGCAAGCACGGTGTTTTTACACCGCCAAATAAAAATCCGTAAAGGAGGCTCTTTCATGAAACGCAAACTGTCTGTACTATGCGCTTTGGCACTGATTGTGGTACAACTGGCTGGTTGTAGCTCCAGCAGCTCCAGTACTTCCAGTACTTCTTCCGCCGCCAGCGGATCCACCGGTACTTCCAGCACCGGCGAAACCAGTACTGCCGCGCCAGAGGCAAACTCCAACATGAACGAAATCGGTACCGTGCCGATCGTCAAGGAGAAGATCACCCTTTCCGCGATCCAGTATATCCGTGATACCGACGCGACCCAGATGGACGGTCTTTGGTATGCTGAAAAACTGGAAGAGGATACCAACATCCATATCGATTACACACAGGTTAACCAGTCTGACTGGTCCACACAGATGAACCTGATGTTTGCCTCCGGTGATTATCCCGATATTATTGTGGACGCCAGCTCCCCCAAGGCCATCAATACCGAGATTTATGGTGTGGATCAGGGCATCATCGTTCCGGTTGACGATCTGGTTGATCAGTATATGCCCGTTTATAAGAGCCGTCTGGAGGCGGACACCACTCCTTGGCTGGGCCTGATTAAGAGCGACGGCCATATGTACGGCATCGGCGCCATCGCTGACTATGGTTCCAACTGCGGCGGTGAGTTCTTCATCAATCAGACTTGGCTGGACAATCTGGGTCTGGAGACTCCTACCACCACCGATGAGCTGTATGAGGTTCTGAAAGCTTTCGTTACCCAGGATCCCAACGGCAATGGACAGAACGATGAGATCGGCTATGAAGGTATCTTCGATGAGCTGACTACCTATATGTTCTTTATGTGGGGTATTCCTGAGACTTCCCGTCATTTCTATATCAACGACGATGCACAGGTTATCTTCACTCCTGAGATGCCCGGTTACCGTGAAGCTCTGGAATGGATGAGCAAACTGTACACCGAGGGCCTGATGGATCCCGCAACCATGACCCAGGACTCCAACTCGAAGATCTCTGTTTACAACCAGAACAACGTTGGTCTGACCACCATGCACCGCCTGAAATCCATGGGCTGGGACGTTCTGGAAGAAGATATGGTATTCCTGATGACCCCCGCTGCTGAGGGTTACAGCGTAAAACATGCTTCCGATATGTCCACCGCTTCTGAGCGCGTGTATTTCACCGTTGCCAACGAGCATCTGGCTGAGAGCGCCTGCTGGGTTGACTATCAGCTGACCGATCAGATCACCTTTGAGTCCTACTATGGCCCCGAAGGCACTCTGTGGAACTGGAACGACGAAGGCAAATGCGAACTCGGACCGGCTGGCGACCAGGGCGTTATGGAATATGCGCTGGGCGTTAACGGCATCTACTACATGCCTTCCTACTACTACAATGATGTGTTCCAGCAGCCCGATTACCGTCTGGAGCGTATTGAATACTGTGAAATCTACGAGGAAGCTGGCTTCATTCTGAAGTACCCCGATGAGTACTGCCTGAACCTGGCCACCATCACCGCAGATGATCAGAACACCCTCAATCAGATCTTTGTAAACCTCGAAGCTCTGTATGACGAGGCGGTTGCTGATATGATCATGCACGGCGTCACCGATGAAAAGTGGAACTCCTTCCTGGAGCGTCTGACTGCTGCCGGCAGCGCCGACTACATCGCCATCTATCAGAAGGCTCTGGATGACTTCCTGGCCAAGACTGGTGCTGGCGCCTAATCCCCACGGGGAGATAGAGTTCATTTCGGGAATGAGACCGAGATGAAAACAATAGGTTGACAAAATATCTCCCCGGGTTTCAGGAAACTGAAACCCGGGGAGATTCTTTTTTGCGCTTTAAGGACTGTAAAAAAATATCCCTGCCCAACGGCGGAAGATCAGCCGCTTCCATGGGCAGGGAAAGAATTCAGTGCGCGAGGGGATTGCAGCAGAAGGCTATGACAAAATCCGGGAGAACAAAATGACGTGAAAAAGGATTTAGGCGACGGAGTTAGTATGTCAAAGCCACAGGGCTTTGTCTGTGAAATATCATGGCTGCTCCGGATCCGACGGATCGTCGGAGGATTGCTCAGTTTGGATGGTATCCTTTTGCTGCTCCTCTTTTGCGGCACGCTTGGCCTTGAGCAGTTCCGCCCGCTCCAATTCTCGCTGTTCCCGGATATGATATTCTGTCTCCATCTCCGGGGTGGAGCGCTCTGCGGTGCGGTAAATCATAAAGGTTTCCCCGGTCCCCTTCATGATGCGCAGGCGCAGCAAAAATTTGCCGTGCTCCGGGCACTGCGCCAAAAACAGATATTTGTCTCCGCTCTGGTGTACCCATCGAATTCCGGTATGCAGAGTCATTTTGCACTCCGGGCAGAGGAACGTGGAGACCGCTGGAAGGGTATAGATCAGCTTTTTGTTGGGAATGCCTTGTTTACGGATCTGCTCCAACGGCGGGTCAAATCCACGGATGCCGACAATCAACGGATTGACCAGCTCCTTGTACTGGGCAAAACCTTGTTCCAAATCCAGTTTCCCGGCGATCAGCCCGGTATACCGCGCGTCGTTGAGGGCGTCGTGGAACTGGTCGTCCTGCTCGAGCTGATAGTATTCGATTACCGCGGAAAGCGCCTTTTGATTGCTGTCGGTTCCCTCCTGCTGATTGAAAATAACCTGTAGGTTATACCATCGATTGATCCATGAGGTGTCCAGATGATGAAAGGCGAGATTACTTTCCAACGCCGGCATATCGTCATAACCCCAGGTGAGGAAAACGTAGGTCCCATCTTTGCCGCACCATTGGCGGAACGCCTCAGCCACCTGAGGAAAACGAGGGGCGTTGTCGATGGCCTGTTGGGTGATGGAGGTGAGGCGTTTGACATGCGGATGCAGCTTTTTGTAGCACTGGGGCTGCACCATGCTTTCGAAGCTGTCAATGATCCGCTTATTTTGATCCAGTTTCACTGCGCCGAACTGGATGATCTCGCTGGTGAGCCGGTTTCCATATTTTTGGTAGGCATGGGTATCGCGGGAGACCGGCTGGTTCCACTCCAAATCTAGAACAATATAATACACAATGGATAATCCTTTCTTCCTTTTACTTTTCCTCGGCATCTATTTAAGTCCGAGGAGGCAGCTTACAGACCCAATCCGCAACCGCCTGGCCCAAAATCCGGTGTTCCTGTGCGGAGAGATGGATGCCATCCAGAGAGGGGAAGGGCATGAAAGCGCCGGCATCGAGAAAATCGCATCCATATTTGACAGCGATCTGCCGGTAGAAGGCGGCAAGCTGACTGCTCTTCTCGGCGCTTTGCCGGTCAAATTCTGGGTTTATGATATCCGGATTGAGGGGTTTGGGCGCAATGAGCAGAATGGGCGGAACGCTGGGCTCTGAGGCATAGGCCCAGTGTATTTCCCGCAGCAACCGCTCCATACCCAGCGCAATGGTGCGTCCTGTGGCATGATAATGGATTTTGGTGTCGTTGGTTCCCAGCATAAGAATGATTGCGGACAGCGGTTTGTGGCTGAGCACGCAGGGAGCGATATAGGTCAGCCCAACCCGATGAGGCTCCAGCTCTGCGCCAAACACAGTGGTTCGGCCGTTAAGCCCTTCCTCCACCACCTTCCACTGGTGCCCGGAGGACTGGGCGAGCAGCATCTGTAGTAATCCGGTCCAGCGCAGCTGCGGAGAATAGCGTTCTCCTCTGTTGGCGGGGTCATAACCCCAGGTATTGCTGTCCCCAAAACATAAAACCTGCTGCATTGCGTTCTCTCCTGTCTTATCTTTCATATTTGATGGGAAGGTTTTTTGCCCTGGAACCGGTCTTTTCAGGGCAAAAAACTGCCCTGCTGCCGGTTTGTAGGCAACAGGGCAGTATCCATCTGTAGGGGGTGTATGTCCTTGCCTGACCGGTTTTACCACGCTATCCCAATAAGCGCCGTAAATATATCAAAACCATTATACCATGGAACCGTGAGCAAGTCCACGAAAAAACCGGGGCGCTGCTGTGGTGCATAAACATAAAACAGGAAGATTAAAACTCTTTACGTTTCATAATCGCAGCACTGATTTGATAGGAGAGCAACAGTACGCACAACCCGGCTAGCAGAAAGGCCAGCAAAACAACGACGCCGTTGGCGGCCGGTGTAGACGGAAAGGATAGCTGGATCTGCGCAGCCTGTAACACTTTTCCTACCGAGAGAATGGTGAAAAACAGAATTCCCATAACGATGATGATGGCGGTGCGTCCTTTTTCCCCACCAAATTTCAGATGCAGGGGAAGCATGATGGAAAGGAGTACCAATAAGGAAGGGAACATAAACACAGCGGTAAAGAAAATGTCCGAGATATCATGCCCCTGCAAAAAACCGGCCAGCACCGCGAATACGGAGGAGAACAGCCAGCAGCCTCCGCCCAAAGTTAGTCCAAGCAGGTATTTTTCCCGGGTATATTCTTTTCGGGAGATGGGCAGGGAGAATAGAAAAGCGTTTCCGTTGTCCGCCTCATCATAGCTGATGGTGCTCAGGGTGAAGGAGCCTCCAATAAAGGAAAAATACCCGATCACAAAGGAGGGGCTGGCGGAAAAGGCGGTCATCCCCAAAGCGATAGCAAAAATCAGCAGCAGGGAAAATTTTTGTTCTTTGAGCAGCATAAAATCTTTACACAGTAGTCCCTTCATAACCTTTCACCTCGAATGATCATCGTAATCACCTTGTCGATGGAACTCTTTTCGATCACAACCGCCGGGTAGTTTTCCTGATAAAACTGCCGCTGATTGGTCAGGCAGCAGTAACCGTAGCTTTCCTTCTGGCATCGCAGCAGATACTGTTTATCCACCTGCTCGTATTGTTCAGGGCTCATTTTTAGAAAAACATAATCCCCCAACAGTATGTCGGTGTCCTCGTGCAGAACGATCCTGCCCTGGTCGATCATATAGATATCGTCGCAGATACTTTCCAGATCGCTGGAGATGTGGGAACTGATCAGAATGCTGCGGGAATCGTCCTGCTGCATATAATCCCGCAGCAGATCCAGCAGCTCGTCCCTTGCCACCACGTCCAAACCGGCTGTGGGCTCGTCCAGAATCAGCAGCTTGGCATGATGGGATATGGCAATTAAGGTTTTCAGCTTTGCCTTCATGCCGGTGGAAAATTCCTTGATCCGCTTGTGGATGGGCAGCTCCCATTTTTGCAGCTGCTCCACAAAGAAAGGCTTATCAAAGCGGGAATAAAGCTGCTCCAGAATCGGAATGATGTTCTCCACTGTGAGATAGCCGCTGAAACCGGAATCGGACCACGCAACCCCCAATTGTTGCCGGTCCTCCTGATGAATCTGCTCTAGCGGCTTTCCCAGTAACTGTATCGAACCTCCATCGGGACGGATCAGCCCCAGGAGGGCTTTGAAGACGGTGGTTTTTCCGGCGCCGTTTTGCCCCACAAGACCGGTAATCCGTCCCGGCGGTACCTGTAGGGTACAGTCCAGAGAAAAGGTGTTGTAGTGTTTTTGCAGCTGTTCCAGTTTTACCACGGTTCATCCCTCCAAAATCAGTTGTAGGATTGCCTTGAGGTCCTCGTCGGAAATACCGCATTGCCGCCCTTTTTCCACGGCGGTTTCCATCAGGCGTTCCACTTCCTTTTTTTGCTCCTCCAGCAGCAGTTCCCGGTTGGAAACAGAGATGTAGCTGCCTTTCCCATGTACCGTCACCGCAAACCCCTCCGCTTCCAGGCGATCATAGGCCTTTTTTACGGTGAGGACACTGATTTTTAACTCTTTGGCCAAGACACGGACCGACGGCAAAGGGTCGTTTTCCTTACACTGGCCGTTGCGGATCTGGGCCTTGATCTGGTCGGTGATCTGTTCATAGATGGGAATCATGGAGGAAGTGTTGATGATAATCTGCATATCACCATCCTCCTTTGCGATAACAGTATATAACAGTATATTACAGATGTCAAGTGGGAAAACAGCGCCTGCTCTTTACAGGGAGGGAAGAATGGCTCTAGGAAGAATGTGAAAAAAGAGACAAAGTAACAAACAGGTTTTGTGGACGGGAGAGAAAGAGCAAAAGAATCTCAGGAAAAAACAACGATAGATATTGCACATTTTCCCAGAAACGTATACAATAATAGAAGTTCATTTGTTTAAAATAGGAGAAATCATTTTGGGTTTGACGGTTTGCCGCGGTTTTTGGAAGCGTTTTTGGCCGGTGCTGCCGGTGGCCATATTGTTTCTGTGTAGTATGTGGAACTGGAAAAAAGAGAATATATATCAACAAAGTGCGGCGGTTCAGGTTGATTTCGCCATGAATACGGTGGTGGAGTACTGCCTTTACGGGGAAGAGGACGCCCAGGCGCTGGAGCAATGCCGCCAGAAGGT
This sequence comes from Ruminococcaceae bacterium UBA1405, assembly GCA_002305685.1. GTDB lineage: Bacteria > Bacillota > Clostridia > Oscillospirales > Ruminococcaceae > UBA1405. The sequence continues at coordinate 17,299 of DBQB01000025.1, read as the reverse complement.
ATCTGAGCTGGAGCATATCCTTTCCGCCACCTGGCAGGGAAGCGATCTGGAACGGTTGGCAGACAGCGCAGGAACTCCTGTTTCGGTTTCGCAGGACACCCTTTCGGTGCTGGAGCAGGCAGTGAGGCTTTATGAATGGACCGGCGGCCGTTTCGACGTCACCGTAGGCCCGTTGGTACAGCTTTGGGGGATTACCAGTACCTCTCCCCGCGTTCCCTCCCAGCAGCAGATCGATGAGATACTGCCTTTGGTGGGGGAACAGCCCAAAATGGACGCGCAGGCGGGAACCGCCTGGATTTCCCAGGGACAGCAGCTGGATTTTGGCGGCATCGCCAAGGGCTATACCTGTGACCGGCTGCGGGAAATCTGCGATCGATACGGGGTGCAGGAAGGATATATCTCGCTGGGCGGGAATATGATGGTGTTGGAGGACACCACATCGCTCTTTGGCATCCGGGATCCCCTTGGCGGGGAGCAGGCTTATTTTGCTTCCCTTTCCCTGGCAGGCACTACGATGGCCACCGCCGGGGGATATGAGCGGTATTTTGAGCAGGACGGCAAACGGTACTGCCATATTCTGGATCCGGAAACCGGTTGGCCGGCCCAGACCGATCTGCTCAGTGTTTCCGTACTTTCTCAGGATGGTGCGTTGGCCGATGCGCTCTCCACGGCGCTGTATCTCATGGGCCGGGAAGAGGCAATGGCGTTTTTGCAGGATTGCTCTCAGGTGCAGGCGGTGCTGGTGGATACCGACCGCACGGTGTGGGTTTACGGAGAGATACCGGATTTTTCGTTACATGACGGCGCCGGTTACCGGCTGGCCGGTTGATAGATGGTTTTGAATGCAACGATGGAAAAAGGATGAAACCAATGAAACACTCTGATAAACGGCGGTTGCCCCGGCTGATTGCTGGAATGGGTATGTTGACGGCGTTATCGGCAGCGCTTTCCTTTTTGGAATGGATGCTTCCGCCCATTGCTGGACTGCCTCCCGGGATTAAATTGGGGCTGGCGAATATTGTGGTGATGTTCACCGTATTCGCCTTGGGAAAGAAAGAAGCTTACGTCTTGTCGCTGCTCAAATCTGTTTTTGTGCTGTTTGGGCGAGGGCCGGTGGCGTTTTGTATGAGCCTTACAGGGAGCCTTTTATCGGTGACGGTGATGCTTTTGGCAAACCGGTTGATGGAAAAGGGAAACCATACAAAACGCATCAGCGTTTTTGGTGCTGTGGCTCACAATGTAGGGCAGCTGGCGGCGGCAGTTTTGGTATTAGGGACCGGCAGCTTTTTATGGTATTATCTCCCGGTGATGCTACTAGCGGGAATGATAATGGGATTGATCACAGGATATTTATATGCAGTGGTTTCCCCGGCGTTGGAGCGCATTCCCTTTGGTTGCGGCGCCGTTGCGCAGCAGGAGCATCCGGAGATCTAATATGCTTTTGTTTGATTTGAAATAGACAGGAGGAACTCAGACGTGTCCAAGAAGGATGTAATCAAATCGTTAAAGGGCGTTGCGGTGGATCACTACAAAAATACCGAGGACTATGTGACCGAAACAATGCCCGAACCAGACCGGGTGTATCTGCCCTGTGTGCAACATATGGGAGCACCCTGTACCCCGGTAGTCAAGGTGGGAGATCTGGTCAAGGTCGGCCAGTTGGTGGCCGACTGTGACAAGGCATTCTCCTCTCCGATCTATTCCAGCGTATCCGGTAAAGTAGTGGCGTTGGAGGATTTTATCAATCCGCAAGGGGTTCGTACCCAGAATGTGGTGGTGGAAGCGGACCATCAGCAGCAGATGTACGAGGGAATCGCTCCCCCGAAGGTGACAAACACCCAGGAATTTCTCAAAGCAGTGCGGGATTCCGGACTGGTAGGTCTGGGTGGCGCAGGTTTCCCCACGCATATCAAGCTTTCGCTGCGGGAACCGGAAAAGGTGGATACTCTGTGCGTCAACATTGCAGAATGCGAGCCGTACATTACCTCCGATTACCGCAATGTGATGGAGGATGGACAGGACATCATCGACGGCATTGAGCTGGTGAAAAAATATGTGGGAAAGATTACCCAGGTTTTCATCGGCGTGGAGGACAATAAGCCCAAAGCGATTCAGCGTTTACAGCTGTTGACCCAGGACAAGCCCTACATAAAGGTATTGCCGATGCGTTCTCAGTATCCCAAGGGCGCTGAGAAGGTGCTGATTTATGAGTCCACCGGCCGGGTGGTTGGCGACGGGATGATCCCGGCGGATGTGGGGGTCATTGTGATGAACGGTACCTCCATCGCGTTCCTGGCCCAGTATATGAAAACCGGTGTGCCCCTGATCTCCAAGCGGATTACCGTAGACGGATCCGCCATCACCAATCCCAAAAACATTCGAGTACCGCTGGGAACACGGTTTGTGGATATCGTGCAGTTCTGCGGCGGGTACAAAGAGCAGCCCCGCAAGATGCTGATGGGTGGTCCGATGATGGGAATTGCCATCTATGACGATACCTATCCGCTGTTAAAGAACAACAACGCCCTGCTTTGTTTTGGTGAAAAGGAGACAAAGGCCATACCTTCCTCCGCGTGCATTCGCTGCGGGCGGTGTGTGCGTGCGTGTCCCTTCTCTTTGATGCCGGCAGCCATCGACCGGGCTTATCAGGCCAAGGATGTGGAAAAGCTCAAAGCCCTGTGCGTGGGACGGTGTATGGAGTGCGGATGCTGCGCCTATGTATGTCCGGCCAAGCGCAACCTGGTGCTGACCAACCGCCTTGCCAAACAGCTGCTGAGAAACAGCGCTCCCAAGAAATAGTCTGCGGCGGAGATGAGAGAAAGTGGATTTCTCTTTCCGGCAAAGAAAGGATGATCGTAACATGAGTCAAAATTTAGTGATTGTGCCGTCGCCCCATCTCAAGGACAAAGCGACGACCAGCAGTGTGATGTTGGACGTGATCATTGCACTGATCCCCACGGTGATTGCTTCGGCATTTCTCTTTGGCCCCCGGACGCTGCTGTTGACAGCGGTTTGTGTTGGGTGCTGTGTAGCGTTTGAATATCTCTTTTGTATGGTAACCAAACGGGAAAGTACCATTCGTGACCTGAGCGCCTGCGTTACCGGTGTGCTGTTGGCGATGAACCTGCCGGTATCCTTCCCTCTGTGGATGGCTGTGATCGGCTGTTTTGTGGCCATTGTGATCGCCAAGCAACTCTTTGGCGGCATCGGTCAGAATTTTGCCAACCCTGCTCTGGTGGGACGTATCGTGTTGTTTGTCTCCTTTGCCCAGTATATGACCAGATGGGAGACCAGCAGCGGCCTTGTGGTAGCCAGCGCAACCCCCTTGGGGCTGCTCAACCAGGGAAGCAGTGAGCTTCCTTCCTATCTGACCCTGCTTTTTGGCGTACATGGCGGCGTGTTGGGCGAGACCTGTGCGCTGACGCTGATCATCGGCGGGCTTTATCTGGTGTGGCGTAAGGTGATTACCCCCACCATCCCGCTGGTGTATATCGGATGCGTCTTTCTTTTCAGCTTTGCGCTGGGCGTGGACCCGCTGTATCAGATTCTTTCCGGAGGATTGATGCTGGGCGCCATCTTTATGGCGACCGACTATACCACCTCCCCGGTAACCGAAAAGGGTAAGGCCATCTTTGCGGTGGGCTGTGCGCTGATTACGGTGGTGATTCGTCTTTATGGATCCTATGCAGAGGGCGTTTCCTTTGCCATCCTGCTGATGAACATTCTGACCCCCCATATCGACAATCTTACCCGCAATGTGCCCTTTGGCGGGAAACCGGCCAAGAGTAAGAAATGACCGGTACCGGCAGGAAAGGAGAGACAAGCTATGAGTGAATCTTCCGGCAACGTTTCAAAAGATTTTATTGTTCCTTCCGTGGTGCTCACAGCCATCTGTGCTGTGGCTGCGGCAGCGATGGTATGCACCTATCAGGTGACCAAGCCCATCATCGACCTAAATACCAAAGCGGCGGCGGATGCGGCCCGCGCTGAGGTGTACGCCGGTGTGGCGGGATTTGAACAGCTCTCGGTGGAAGGATTTGAAAACTGTTCCGAGGTTTATAAGACCACCGGCGGGGAGGGGTATGTCTTTACCACCACCGGAAAAGGGTTCGGTGGGGATATCCAGGTGATGACCGCCATCTCCCAGGATGGAAAGGTGGTAGGGGTGAAGGTACTGGAGCATGAGGAAACCCCCGGCCTTGGTTCCCGCGCCACCGAGCAGAGTTATCTGGAGCAGTATCTGGGCAAGGACAGCTCCCTTTCGGGGGTGACCTATATTGCCGGTGTAACCTACTCCTCCAGAGGGGTCAACGACGCAGTCTCCACCGCCTTTGAGGTTTTTGAGACGGTGAAGGGACAATGAGGATTTCTTCCGGAAATCCCCTTACTACAAGGATTGGAGACTTGAATATGTCAAAGTTAAAGATTATTCTCAACGGCATCATCAAGGAAAATCCCACCCTGGTGCTGGTGCTGGGTACCTGCCCCACGTTGGCGGTCACCACACTGGCGGTCAACGGTTTGGGTATGGGACTGACGGCGATGCTGGTTTTGATCGGTTCCAATGTGGTTATCTCTCTGTTAAAAAATATTATTCCGGATAAGGTGCGTATCCCTGCGTATATTGTGGTTATCGCCGCATTTGTTACCGTCATCGGGTTTCTGGTGCAGGCGTATTTCCCGGATATCTATAATGCGCTGGGAATCTTCCTGCCGCTGATCACCGTAAACTGCATCATCCTGGGCCGTGCCGAGATGTTCGCCAACAAAAACACCGTGCTGGACTCCCTGTGCGATGGTATTGGCATGGGTCTTGGTTTTACGCTGGCGCTGGTGGTCATCGGTTCTGTCCGTGAAATCTTCGGAATGGGAACCTGGTTCGGCATCACGCTGACAGCCAATCTCTTTGACTCCATGACCATCTTCTCTCTGGCTCCCGGGGGTTTCTTCGTGTTTGGATGCGTCATTGCGCTGACCAACAAGCTCACCAAAGGCCGTGTGCTGAAAAACCATCAGGAAGGCGGCTGTGCCGGTTGTCCGGCTGCGGCCAGCTGTGCAGCGCTGCACGGCGGAGAGAGCCAGTGTGTCAAGGCTGGGGAGAAGGAGGAGTAAACCATGAGAGAAATTTTGATGATCCTGCTGGGTGCGGTGCTGATCAACAACTTTGTGCTCATTAAGTTTATGGGTATCTGCCCCTTCCTTGGGGTTTCCAAAAAGCTGGATTCTGCGGTGGGTATGAGTGTAGCCGTTATCTTCGTTATGACCATCGCCACGGCGGTGACCTATCCCATCTATACCTATCTGCTGTATCCCAACTTTGCCTATCTGCAAACGCTGGTGTTCATTTTGGTGATCGCGGCGCTGGTGCAGCTGGTGGAGATTGTGCTGAAAAAATATATCCCCGCCCTTCATGCTACCCTGGGCGTCTATCTTCCTCTGATTACCACCAACTGTGCGGTGCTGGGCGTTACCATCCTCAACATTGACGAAGGGTATACCTATTTCCAGTCCATCATCAATTCCATTGGCGCAGGCGTAGGTTTTTTGGTGGCAATGGTGCTCTTTAACGGCGTGCGGCAGCGGATTGAAGGAAACGATATTCCCAAAACCTTCCAGGGACTGCCCAGCACACTGATTGCAGCGTCTATTGTTTCGCTGGCATTTATGGGCTTTTCCGGTGTCGTCGAAGGTCTGTTCGGCTGATAAATGCTGCCAAAAACTGTGAAAGGAATGGTTATAAACGATGTTTGACACGATCATTTTCCCTATTTTGGTGGTACTGATCATCGGTTGCCTTTCAGGAATCATGCTGTCGGTAGCTTCCAAATTTTTCGCTGTCAAGACCGATGAGCGTATCTCCCAGGTGCGGGCAGAGCTCCCCGGCGCCAACTGCGGCGCCTGCGGATATTCCGGATGTGATGCCTATGCAGCAGCCATTGTGGCGGGAGCCAAAACCAATCTCTGTGTCCCTGGAGGAAGCACCGCAGCCCAGAAGGTCAGCGCCATTATGGGTGTTGCCAGCGAGGAGGTTGTGGCCAAGGTTGCAGTGGTCAAATGTACCGGAAACAAAAACGTTGCGGGCTATGTAATGGATTATCAGGGTCCCAAAACCTGCTTGGCCTGCAACTCCTTCTATCAGGGCAGCAGAAGCTGCAGCCACGGATGCCTGGGATACGGCGACTGTGTGGAAGCCTGTCAGTATGACGCCATCTCCATTGTGGATGGGGTTGCGGTGGTGGACCGTACCCGCTGTACTGGATGTGGAATGTGTGCAAAACAGTGCCCAAACCATCTTATTGAGATTGTTCCCGCAACCGCCAGAGCGTTTGTGGGCTGCTCCAGCTGTGATAAAGGCGCTTATACCCGCAAGGTATGTAAGGTTGGTTGTATTGGCTGTAAAAAATGCGAGCGTACCTGTCCCAACGGCGCGGCAAAGGTGGTCAACAATCTGGCTACCATCGATGTCAACCTGTGTGTCAACTGCGGGGAGTGTGCCAAGCAGTGTCCCACCGGAGCCATCCAGTTCTGTATGCCCAAGCTGGTCAACACCCAGTCTTGACGGGCGGAGAAAACGGTATTTACATGGATACCCGAGGCGATGGGGACGTCGCCTCGGGCTATTTTTTTATGTGGAAAAGACAAATTTTTAGACTGTAAAACCGGATTGTTGGGTTCGTTGCGGGAAAACCTTGTATCTTTCTGTGAGGCAGAGTATAATGGAGACAGAAAAAAATCCCAAATAGATTGCAGGAGGTAGTTTATTATGGATCACAAGAATCAGCCTTTTGTCTACAATGCAGAGGTGGAAGCCAGAGATCTGGGCGGCGGCGTTACCCGCAAGGTGCTCGGCTATGGAGACGATCTGATGTGCTGTGAGCTCCATTTTGAGAAGGGCTCCATCGGCGCGCTGCATCATCATCCCCATACCCAGTGTTCCTATGTGGTTTCCGGTGCATTTGAGTTTACCATCGGCGGGGTCAAAAAGGTAGTCAGAGCGGGAGATTCTCTCTTTAAGCTGCCGGAAGTGGAGCATGGATGCGTTTGCCTGGAAGCCGGCGTGCTGCTGGATTTCTTTACCCCCATGCGCAAAGATTTTCTCTGATGGGATCCCCAGAATCAGAAAGGAACTGATGTGAGATGAAGATGAATATTGGTGTTCGTGCCCACGATTATGGCAGACATACCCCGGAAGAGCTTTCTTCCATCCTGAAAAATGCCGGCTTTGATTCCTGTCAGCTGGCCATGTCCAAAGCGCTGGAGGGGATGGACGCCTCTGTTGGCAAGCTCAATCCGGGTCTGTGCTACAGCATTCGCAAGGCTTTTGAGAAAAACGATATCCAGATTTCGGTGTTGGGTTGTTATATTGAACCCTCTCTGCCGGACGATGAGCAGCGGGCGATTCAGGTGGCCCGATTCCGCGAGCATGTGATGTATGCCCGTCAGCTGGGGGCCAATGTCATCGGTACCGAAACCACCAATTTCCGGGATACCGATGAGAGTGAGCGCTCGGTGCGCTTCGGATACTTGGTTGATAGTGTGCTGCAGATGGTGGAAGCTGCCGAGCGTTATGGTGTCATTGTTGGCGTCGAGCCGGTATCGGTACACACCCTCAACACACCGGAGCTGACCGCCCGTCTGCTGGATATTGTCGCAAGCGACAATTTGCAGATTATCTTTGACCCGGTCAACCTGATCACGGTGGACAACATTGCCCATCAGGACGAGCTGTTGGACCGCTGCTTCGACGCCTTCGGCGATCGGATTGTAGCGCTGCACTGCAAGGATGTAAAGCTGGAAAACGGGGAGCTCAAGCGTGGCATTTTGGGAGAAGGATGCCTGAACTATACCAAGCTGATGGGCTGGCTCAAGGAGAATCGTCCTGGGCTCAATCTGATCCGGGAAGGCGCTGATCCTGCAACGGCGGATAAGGACATTGCGTTCCTCAAATCTATGCTGTAAGCCTCGATTTTTGGGGTCTGTTTCCACGGCGGTGACGGCGTTGGGTGCATGGAGTTTTGCCGTTCTTAGATGTAATATCTGTTACACGGTAAAATGAAGAAGCGGACAAAATTGTCTAAAAAACAAAAAGTCCACTGCGATTTTGGTAGAATCGCAGTGGACTTTTTGTTTAAATGAGGAAAAAAGAGGGGGATTTGCTGGATTTTTGTCGAAAGTAGGATTGTTCATGATTTCCTGTGGAAAACGATTTCCCCAATGCCAGCAGCGATGATGGTGCTGAGAATCACCGCCAATGCAGATTCGATGCAACTTTTTCCGGTATTACAGTAGTATAAATGAAGATATGTATTCGTGGTATAAGGGGCCGATTGCAGCATCCAGGCCCCGCTGATAAGCAACCCGGCTGCGATGGCGATGCCGGTATAGAAGACAAAATGGGAATAAGGACAGGGGGCGGGATTATCTCCGTTTGACTGCGGCCAGCGCAATGACCGTCGGAAATTTCGAGGATAGCGCATAGCGTTTCTCCTTTCAGTGAAATTGTGTTATAAACCAATGATATGATGATAACATAGAGGAATAGGCAAAACAAGGAGCAAATATTGCCAGCATTCCCGAGAAATAGAGGATTTGCCGACGGTTTTAGGACGTAGTAACGCTTTAACATCAATCGTCCATGTCATTTCTCCCAGGAATAAATATGAACGAGGAAAAGAGGCAGTGAAAAACTCATTGTTTTTTCACAATCCGGATCTGTGAAGATTATGACGGTATGGATTTGTCCACGGTGTGGTGGTGGAGTCTTCGCATTTTGATAAAATTCCATCCATAAATTTGTAAATAATGCTAAACATGTAGATAAAAAAGGACAAGATTCATTGAATTCGTCAACAAATTTGGAAAATATGTTGGTGGAATCCCTAAAAATGTCGAAATTTGTCGAGAATTACAACTTTTCGAAATGTGAAGTGTCGTATATAATATAGAAGAAAAACAGCTGTTGATTCATATATAGTTTGAGGACAAAAAGTTGCATTCCGGTAGGTGTTGCAATTCGTTTGTTGGTGTGTGGAAATGTTGTACAAAGGCCGGAGTGCTTCAAACAACAATTCCTTATGGGATGTAATGGCCAGCAACCATCATAAGGAGGTTTTTTGAGGAGGTATGGACTTATGCAGCCAAAGGAATGTGAGCACCAACTATTGGAAGAGGCCCGGGTGCTTTTGGAATGTGGTGATGATGACGGATGGAGATATCGGCTAATATCTTCCATGCTCTATCATCCGGATATAGGCAGATACCAAAGCTATGGTATGGAACTGTGGTGCGAAAGCACCGGAGAGCGAGCCATACTACCTGACCTTTCCCAGGATAGAGAAGCTGTGCTGACGTTTTTTCACCGCTGTGTGAAAGGCGGTGTTACCAGCGATCATTTGCTGGAAGTGGCTGAAGATTTCTTGGAAGATCTTTACGGCCTCAATTAAGAGGTAACCGGTTGTGCAAAAACAGTGGAATTTTTGTAGAAAATTCCACTGTTTGAACCTATTATGCTTGTCAATCATCCTACATAATGGTATAATATGTTAAACTATACCATCAGTATGATTCTCCGTGGAAAAATGGTTGAAGAAAATTTTCATAAGCGGCTGCCTACAACCCGCTGGATCCCTGAGCATAAAGGAGTTTTGCACAATGAAATGCCCGTATTGTGGTTATTTGGAGAGCCGTGTAGTGGATTCCCGTCCTGCCGATGAGGGGGAAAAGATCCGTCGGCGTAGAGAGTGCATGGGCTGTATGAAGCGTTTTACCACCTATGAGATGGTGGAAACGCTGCCGATCATGGTCATCAAAAAGGATAAGTCCCGCCAGATGTTTGAGCGCAACAAGCTGCTCAACGGCCTGATGAGGGCCTGTGAAAAGCGGCCGGTGTCCTTGGAGGTACTGGAAAGAATCGTGGATGAGATCGAAAGCGAGATTCTCAATTCGTTGGAGAGGGAGGTTACCTCTCGCAAAATCGGCGAAATGGCAATGGAAAAACTGAAAAAGGTGGATGAGATCGCCTACGTTCGGTTTGCCTCGGTATATCGCCAGTTTGCCGATGTGAATTCCTTTATGGATGAGATCACCCGGTTGCTCCATGATCACGATCATGAACACTGAATACCATCCCTATGTGGCAAAAAGATCAGCCGTCTGTTTTCCGTTTGGAAAACAGACGGCTTTTTTTCAAAATGCCGGATCTCTATTTTTCTGAGAGGGTTGGCTGCTTTTCCGGTTGGGTATCTGGCGTTTCCTGAGAAGCGGCGTTGAAGGAGGGGATAAACAGGTACTTGCGAATCAAAAAAATCAGCGCGATGGCCAGAACGCTCAACAGGTTCTCGGCGGCGGATTCATGCCCCACAATCAGGTGACGGGCAATGGCGTACAGCAAAACCTCCAGGCTGCTTCCAGGGCTGTGCATGGCCAGCATTTTGATAAATTCGATGGCGATTACCACGTCTAATGCGCGTTCCAAAAAGGTCCGGATATCCACCTCGTTGCCTTCGGTGAGCAAACCAGGCATCCACTGTACCAGGGGTACCACACAAAAAACCAGTCCGACCATTACCAAAACAGCCAGCAGCGCTTCCAAAATGCCGGCAATTTGGGCGATACGGCTGCGGTAAGCTCCATGATGGTGCGCTTGCGGTTGCGATTCTCTGTTTGCCATACGCTGATTTCTCCTTTTTTCTCAATCGGCATTCGGTGTGCCGGATGGAGATTTGATTGTGGATCGAGGCACAACGCTGCCGCGGTCTTGTCTCCATTATACCAGAGAAACCATGGGAATGTCATCCCAGAGCAGGTAATTTTTCTTTTAACACCGGGGTTTTGATTACAATAGATTTTGCCATACTGGAAGTTCCGATTCCCAGATATGTTCCAGCATATGATGCACTTGCTGGATTCCGGCTTCATAGTCTGGAAGGCTTTCATGTTCCAGATAAGCTGGCAGAGAGATAAGGGTCAAGGTAATATTTTCCAGTTCCTTATGGCGCAGCAATCTGGAATGAAGCCGCTGTCTTTTTCCCCAAACCACAGTGGCTTCCTTGAGCACTGCAATGGCGGCGTCATAGTCCTGCTGCGCCGTCAAGCTTTCCGATTGGGAGAGAGCCGTATCCAGCGCGGAGATATCCTGGTGCAGCCAAAAAAGACAGACGGCACAGCAGGTCAGCAGTGCCGAGAGCAAAATTGAGGCAAATGCAATACGGTTCATGGTTTTGCCCCCTTTTCCTTGGCTTTCGGAACCAGATAGATCTCTTTTTTGGCGGTACAGGTCATCAAAAATACGTCCTTCACACAAAATCCCTGCTGTGCTGCCTGCTGCTCCACCCACTGTGGGGTAACGCCGCAAAAGGAGATCCCTTTGGCCATCAAATGCCCGTCGCTGATCACCAGTACCGGGAACAGTTCCTTGTCCTGCGGCGTCTTTTGCTGTTGCAGCTGTTTGAAGGTCAGGGGTTGGCAGTCCGCTTTGGGGCAGACGTTGAGCTTTCCGTTGGTTTCCACAATGGCGTAGGCCACATCCTGTAAATCAAAGATATCGCAGCTGCGCAAAAGTTCCATCAGGTCGTCCACCGAGTAACGCAGGGTACGCATTTCCCGCTGATCGATGACTCCGTCCCGGATCAGGATTCGGGGTGTGCCGCTGATACACCGCCGCAGGGTTTGGCTTTTCAGGGATAAGTAGGAGAACAGCACCTCAAAACAAACCAGCGTGAGGATGGGGATGGCGCCGCTGAGCAGCGATAGCCCGGTATCCTCAATGGGAAGGGTGGCGATATCCGACACCAGTATGGTGACCACCAGCTCGGAAGGTTGCAGCTCTCCCAGTTGCCGTTTGCCCATCATACGAAGCCCCAAAACCACCACCAGATAGATGAGAATGGTACGCAGAAGTGTTACCAGCATGGCTTCACCGCCGCTCTCCTGACAGTTTTTCGCCTATTGCGACAGCGGTATGACACTGCCGCAGTATTTGGAAAAATGTAGGGTAGCAGCCGGTATCCTCCTTTCTCCAGCAGAAATATCGGAAATAGTTTGGGCTGGCAAAACCGCTTTATACACCCTTTGACGCATATTCCACCATCGGCGGTTCATACTGAAACTGAGGTTTTGGTTTCAAAAGGAAAGGATGGATATCATGGCGTGGTTGAAAGCGCTGCGGCAAAGTGCAGCGCAAAAGCTCGCACAGTACCGCCGGGAGAGTTATCTGTCGATGGGTTCCGATGTGGAGAAACAGGATCATTTGGTTGCGTCGCTGTCGGAAAATATGATCTCTCTGCGAAAACAGTTTGGCAATTCCAGCGATCTTTTAAACCGGGAATTATGTTTACAGGGCATACGGGTACAGCTGCTCGCCTGCGAGGGGCTGGTCAGTCTGCAAAGCTTGACCGAGATCCTGTCCGACCCGCTCAACGCCTATGCTTCCCAAAGCGATGGGAAAACCCCTGAGGATCTGTACCGGTGGCTGCGGCAGGAGGTGATGCTGGCTCCGGATCAGAAGGAGGTTTATACTTACTCCCAGCTGTTTCAGTTTCTGATGTCCGGTTTTGCCGTCCTGCTCATCGATGGGCTTGGGGTGGGGATCTGTTTTGGATTGCAGGGATATAATTTCCGTTCCATCTCCGAACCCAGCGCGGAGGTCAATGTGCGAGGATCCCGGGAAGGATTTGTGGAGCCGATCCGCATCAATATGACGATGATCCGCCGGCGCATCAAATCTCCCAAACTCAAATTTGAGCTGATGACGGTGGGCAGCCAGAGCCGTACCGATCTCTGCCTTGTCTATATGACCGATCGGATATCGGAGGATTTTCTCAACCAGACCCGTCTGCGGCTGCAGCAGCTGCCGATGGATGTGGTGTTGGAATCGGCTTATATCCAGCCGTTTTTGGAAAAAAAGCCTTATTCGTTTTTTTCCGGTATCGGTACCACCGAGCGTCCGGATACCTTGTGCGCCAAGATTGCCGAGGGCAGACTGGCCATCCTGGTGGACGGCACCCCCTTTGCGCTGATTCTGCCCTTTCTGTTTCATGAAAATTTTCAGACGGTGGACGATTATACCCATCGGCCTGCATATACCGCCTTTGTGCGGATCCTCAAATATATTTCCTTCTATCTTACCATCCTTCTTCCCGGAACCTATGTGGCGGTGGGAGTACATCATCCGGAACTGCTTCCTCACGCGCTGCTGCGCAAGGTAATGGAGGCGGAGGCGTCCACCCCGTTTCCGCTGATGTTTGAGGCGCTGCTGATACAGTTGATTTATGAGCTGATGCGGGAGGCGGGACTGCGCCTTCCCCGTCCGGTGGGACACGCCATCGGGATTGTAGGGGCTTTGGTGATTGGGGATGCGGCGGTTTCGGCGGGACTGATCGGTACCCCCATGGTGCTGATTGTGGCGCTGACCGCCATCAGCTCCTTTGTGGTGCCCTCCCTGTACGATTCGGTGACGGTACTGAAGTTTTTGTTCATCCTGGCAGGGGGAATCTTCGGACTGTTTGGCATCACACTGGGGGTCTCGGCACTGCTGCTCAATCTCTGTTCGGTGACGGTGGGCGGCGTGCCCACCACTGCGCCGGCAACCCCTTTTAATCCCTATTCCCTGCGGGATATGTTTTTGCGGGCAGGGTGGAAATTTTTGGGGAAATATGTGTTTCATATTGAGGATGTCCCCGGCTCCCAGATGGGGGATAAACGGCTGGATGCAGCCGCTCAAAAGAAGGAGGATCAGCCATGAACAAAAGCTGGATCAGCAGTTCTCAGGCGCTGACGCTTCTCTTTTTGTGCCGGATCTTCACGCTGCTCACCGTCTCTCCCGCCTCCCCGGATGCCGGGAAGAGCCTGGGGGGAGGGATGGCAGTGCTGGCGCCGCTGGCCTCCCTGGGGTTTCAGCTTTTGTTGTTTCTTCCGGGATGGCTTTTGATGCGTCGCCATCCGGGACAGAATTTTGCCCAGGCGCTGACCGGGAATTTGGGCGGCTTGGGCAGATCTGCCTCGCTGTTGCTGTGGCTGTTTTTGACGGTGATGGCGGCGCTGAGCGCCGTGGAATTTGAACAGTTTCTGATTACCGCTGTGTATGCGGATGCGCCCAAACTGCTCTTTGCTTTTCTTTTTCTTGTGGTAGCCATTTACGGAAGCCATTTGGGAGTGGAAGCTTTTGGAAGGTTTGCCTATTTTGGGTTTGTGCTGTTTGCAGTGCTGACCGGCACCCTGCTGCTGGCGCTGGCGGGGGATTTTCGCATGAGCGAGCTTTTTGCCAAAACGCCTGGGTCAGCCCAAGATTTTTTGAGGGCTGCCTGGGCCATCACTTCCGGAAATCTGGAGATCGTTTGCTTTTTTCTGCTGCTTCCCCAGATTTCCGGCACCGGCAAGGGAACCTTCGGAGCCATCGGGAAAAAACTGTATTTTGGCTGGAGCATTCTCTTTTCACTGGTGAGCGCCGGGCTTTTGCTTCTTTTGATCGGAGTGCTGGGCGGCGGATCGGGGGGTGGAAAACCGTACCCATTTTACACGCTGGCCATGGCGGCGGAGGGAACGCTGCTGGCCAGAACCGACGCGGTCCATATGTCGGTTTGGAGTGTTTTGGGTTTGCTGCGCTGCTGTCTGCTGCTGTACGGCGCCAACACGGCGCTGCGCTGCGGGGTGACGGTGACCCAAAAACAGGGGATGCGCCGTTTTGTTGCAGAACATCGGGAAGGGGTTACGGCCGTGGTGGTTGTGCTGACGGCAGCACTCTTTTCCCTGAGCGATCGGCAGGCTCTGCAGCAGATACGGCTGATTTGGCGCGGCGGGACGGTGGTATTTCTCGCGCTGGTGGCGCTGCCGTTGGCGGGAATCTTGGGCGGGTGGCTCAAAAGGCATGGCCTCCGGTTGGATGATGGAGTAGGAGGGACGGGAAAAGCGGTATGAAAAAAAGAGTGATATCCTTAGCGCTGTCCGCGATGCTGTTGCTGTCCGGCTGTCAAGGACTGGGGGAGGATGGCGTAGGGCATCGTGCGGTGGCTCAGATTCTGGCGGTGGATACCCTGGGGGACGGTGTGGAGGTTGCCATACGGCTTTTGGCGGATGCCGACGGGGGATATGTCACCGTTTCCCAACAGGGGGAGAACATCAGTCAGGCAATATCCGAAGCACAGCGAAAGTTGGGAAAGCAGATTTTCCTGCGGGATGTGGGACTGATTGTGTTGGGAGAGGAGGTCTGTACCGGCGGAATAGGGTTGCTGCAGCAGTATTTGTATCGGAATTTCCAGCTTCGACCCCGTGTTTCGCTGCTTGCTGTCCAGGGGCAGGCGGCAGAATATTTGCAGCAAAATGAAGATGCGCAAGCACCCATCGACGCGGTGGCGCAGCAGTTACAGTGGCCCTGGGAAAATCCCGAGGAGGGAGTTACGGTGATGGCGTTGCAGCGGGAGCTGGACGATACGGGAGGAGACGGTTATCTGCCGGTGGCTTCGTTAAGCGCTGAGGGAAAGGCGGAGCTTTCCGGCGGGTTGATCCTGCACAGAGAAAAAGCCTCCCGGCAACTGGGGCGGGAGGCTTGGGATGGTCTGCGTCTGTTGGTGCAGGAGCCGGTATCGATGGTATTGACTGTACCGACGGACCAAGGCGATGGGGCGGTGGAACTGCTCTCCTGCTCCGGTGGGTTGCAGGCGTCGCTGGAGGAACAAAGACCTGTTTTTCTGGTTTCCAGGACGTATCGCTTCCGGCTGCTGGAATGGTCCGGGCGCGAGCGGCCGGATCAGGAAGCCTTGGAGCAGGCGCTGTCAAGGCAGCTGGAACAGATTCTGGGGAACGCCATACGGGAAACGGTTTACGATACCGGCGCCGACGTGATGCAGTTGGACAGCGCTCTGCGCCGGGATCAACCTCGGTGGTGGCAGGTCCACGGGGAAGGGTGGAAAGACCATCGCCAGGACAGCGGGTTCTGGCTGTCGGTTGAGTGCCAGGTGGAGATTCCTCAGCAGTAGCAGTTTTTAAAGCTCAATTTTGTCTTGTTGGCAGTCAAAGTCAACATCGTAAAGGCGGAAAGGGATGTGTCGTTTGACACATTCTGCCAGCACGAAGGAGGTCCCTCTTGATTTGTTGCTCCGGATGGCTATCACCAGATCCACGCTGGTGATGATCTCCACGTCGCGAATCAAAGGGGCCGATCTGCCATTCGCGGCGTACTGGGGAAGGATTTCGCGAACCGGGATGTTCAGACGTTTTCCGGCTTCCTTGGCCAGCTGATCAATCCCGATGGCTCCTCCTGATACGATTTCGGTACAGTTGAGAGGAATCCGGCGGATGACATAATCCACATCCACAAATCCGGGGATCTCTCGGGAACCGATTACGGCGACACGCAATAACATCATCTCCTTATACAACCCTTTTTTTTCATTGTATCATGGAACCGGCAAACACAATATAATTTTTTCCAGATTTTTTGGAAAGAGCTGAAATCCGGCGGTTTCATGCCCTATATCCATGACTTCAGACAGCAAATTCTCACAGCGTCACCACATATCGTCATCCGGCGCCATAATTCCCTGCAATAATCTTTCGGCTGTCGAGGCAAACTTCACATAGACCGGAGGAATTTTTCCGGTGAAAATCGAAAAATTACTTTGGTGTGGGAGAAAAATTGCCTGGGAAACCAAAGGAGAAAAAGGAGCTGCATCGCAAAATGAAAAGGTTATATCGGGTCTTTGCAGGAGCGTTTTCCGCCCTGGTTCTGGGGGTGTTGACCTCCTCGCTGTATTTTAAGGCGGTATTGCCGGATCAGCTGTACTTACCGGAAGGACAGAGTCTATCGGAGCTGGAGCAATCGGTTCAGCAGGTGTCGGCTGCCAGTATGTCGGTGGTGGTAAAGGACCGCACATCCTCCCCCTATCGTGCCGGTGTTCGGATGTTTGGCGCGGTACCGGTCAAAGAGATTCTTGTTCAGGTGGTCCCTCGGGAATATGTGGTCCCAGGGGGAATGCCCTTTGGTATCAAAATGTTTACCGACGGGGTGATGGTGGTCGGTTTGACCGATCTGCTCAGCGAGGACGGCACCGTCAATCCGGCGAGAGAGGCTGGCATCCAGCTGGGGGATGTGATTATGCGCATTGACGGAAAGAAGGTTTCCACCAACGAGGAGGTGGCCGAGCTCATCTCCCAGAGCGAAGGGGATCCCGTCAAACTGCTGATTCGCCGGGAGGATCAGGAGCTGCTGACCATTTCCCTTACCCCCGAGCAGGGGAGTGACGGCGGAATTTACCGTGCCGGAATGTGGGTTCGGGACAGCTTGAACTGCACCCCATTTGTTAGA
>DBQB01000052.1 GCA_002305685.1 Ruminococcaceae bacterium UBA1405 | reverse complement strand
CCCCGCCATACTGATCAGATTACAGTCCTTGATAATCAACATCGATCTCTCCCTCCTTCTTCTCATGCTGCACCTTGCCGTTGATTATGACCACACCGGCTTCGCTCATGGTAGCAAAAGGTTCCACATTCCAGATAACCAGGTCTGCGTCCTTGCCAGGCTCCAGACTGCCCACGCGGTCGTCTATGTCGTTGAGCTTTGCCGCGCTGATAGTCACCGCCTCCAGCGCTCCCTTCCAGGAAAGCCCATGCTTAATCAGCAGTGCCATCTGGGTGAGCAGCCCTTCCACCGGGATGACGCCACAGTCGGTCATCACCGAGAAGGGAATTTCGTTTTTCTCCAGGATACCGGCGGAAGCCAGGGATTTGCGATGAGATTCCAGCTTATTCTTTCCGTAGAACAGGGGCCCGATGATCACCCGGCAGTGATGGGCTTTGATCTCATCCACCAGCAGATAACAATCGCTGAAATGTTCCAGGGTATACCGCAGACCAAACTCCTCCGCCACCCGAATAGCGGTCATGGCGTCCACCGCATGATGGCAGTGCATCTTACAGTTCATCCCCTCAAAGACCCGCATCAGCGAATGCATCCCCAGATCGTAGGAGAAAGGCTCGGTATCCTCCCCTGCCTCCACCTTTTTCTGGTATTCCAGCCATTTTTGATGGTATTCTCTGGCCTTCATCAGCTGCTCCCGCAGCAGCGCGGCGCTCATCATGCGGGTGGAAGGATTTTTCCCCCGTCTGCCGTAGGCAAATTTGGGATTTTCTCCCAACGCCATCTTCATGACCGCTTCCTCTTTGAGCACACAGTCCTCCAGCGTCAGGTTGGGATTGGCGCCGCTTACCGTTTTGACGGCGGCAAAGGTACCGCCGATCAGGTTTGCGGAGCCGGGGCCGGTGACAATGGTGGTGACACCGCAGCGCAGCGCCACCCCGAAAGCAGGGTCCGCCGGATTGATGGCGTCGATGGCCCGCAGCCCAGGTGTGGTGGGGCTGGTAGACTCGTTGGTGTCGTTCCCCTCAATGGTTCCCACCGAGGAAACGCCCAAATGGCTGTGAGGATCGATGATACCGGGGGTTACCAACCGTCCGGCGGCGTCGATCACTTCCCATCCTTCCTCCGCACGGATGGACGGGGCGACTCGGGCTACTTTACCGCCGTCGATGAGCAGATCCCGTTTCTCTTGGAAGGTACCTGCCATATCCACCAAATTACAGTTTTGAATCAATAACAAGTGACTTCATCTCCTTTGATCCTATCTCCAGCAGCTGCATCCCTTTCCAGAAAGGCAGCCGCCTGTAAACATATACCACTCCGGCGGTTTATTCCCCTTTGCGGAGAAAACGTCCCAACCGTTTTTCGGTCTGCACACCATCCCTAACGGCAAACTCTCCGCCCATCAGCACATGGATGATACCGGACGGGTACTGAAAGGGATTGGAATAGTTTGCGGTATCCCCAACGGTCTGGGGATCAAACACGGTGATATCCGCTGTATATCCTTCTCGTAAAAAACCTCTATGTTTTAATCCAATGTAATCTGCGCAGAGACCTGTCATGCGGTGCACAGCCTGTTCCATGGGAAAAGCTCCCTCCCGCGCCATCTTCAGCACCCTGGGGAAGGTACCAAAATTCCGGGGATGGGGTTTTCCCACATGGGCTTTGGGGTCCACCACAATGCCGCTGCCATCGCTGCCGATGGCCACCTCCGGCTGACGCAACAGATATTCCACATCCTCCCGGCTCATACTTTCAAAGATACAACTGCAATGTCCTTGGGTGGCAAGCACCACCTTCTCCACCGTCTGCGCCATGGAAAGGCCATACCGCTGGCTCAGTTCCCAAATGGTACTGTCGTCCGCCTCCGGGAATCTTCCCCCGGTGGAGACGATATAAACCCCTTCTCCATCCTGCCGGGTCTGGAAATACTCCTCCAACGCCTCCATAATCGGTTCCCGGTCTTTGGTGGTAAGGCGCTGGGCGGCCATCTCCACCCCGCCGGCCAGCGTCCACTTGGGAAAGATATTGGTCAATCCGGAGGAGGATGCGGTATACGGATACATATCCTGGGTTACCCAGATGCCGTTGGCTCTGGCCTGGCGCAGATACTCCATCAGTTTATCCGCGGTTCCCCACTGCTTTTTGCCGCTCATCTTCAGGTGCGCAATATGTACATGGGCTCCTGTGGCCCGGTAGATCTCAAACATCTCCTCCAGCGCCGGAAAGATCTCCGCGCCCTGATTGCGCATATGGGAGGTGATGATACCGTCATAGCGGTACACCACCTTTCCCAGGGCGTTGAGCTCCTGCTGATTGGCAAAGATACCGGGAGCATATCCCAGCCCCAGGGAAAGGCCCCAGGCACCGTCCGCCATCTCCTGCTGGAGCAGCTCCGCCATCAGATCAATTTCCTTCTCGGTAGCCGCCCGCCCTTCCAAGCCCATCACGCCGCAGCGAAGCGCCCCGTGGCCGATGAGAGAAATCAGATTGGTGGACATTCTCCTGTTTTCGCGCCGGCATTTCGCCACAAAAGAAGCGAGGGAAGTACTGGCAAAGGGAGACTTCTCCCCCACATAGGCATAGAGGTTTTCCAGCCGGTCATCGGCACAGGGATAGACGGTGGAACCGCACTGTCCCGCCAGCTCGCTGGTAACCCCCTGCATGATTTTGGACTCACAGCGATCGTCCCTGAGAAAGGTGGTATCGCTGTGGGAATGGATGTCGATGAACCCTGGCGCCACCGCCAAACCCGAAACATCCAGGCATTGCCCCGTTTCTCCAGAGATTTTGGGCGCAATTTGGGCGATCACGCCATCCTTTATGGCCACATCCGCCTGTACCGGTTTCTCGGCAAGACCATTATATACAAGACCATTTTGCAGTATCAGCAAATGGGACATCTTTTCGCCTCCTAACAAAGATCTGTTACAGCTTCAACCTGCCTTTCTCACCCTGTGGAAAACCGCCAAAAAAGATGACGCCTGGATTTCAAACAGGGGTTTCTCTCACCAGACAGGCGGGAGCAAATTTGATATAAAATAAATACCAACTTTCAGGGCAAGGCCCTGAAAGTTGGTATCTTTCGATGAATTGAGAAGGAACAGAGGGAGTCCCGCCGTTACAGGCGGTCTGCAAACTCCTTACGGTAAGCTTCCACCTCGGAGGGGGAGGCGTAGACAAAGTGCCCCGGGAACACTTCGGTCATTTGGGGCTGTTCCTTGGAATAATCATGAGCTTTTTCCGGTTCATAAACCAGACGCACACGCTTGCGCTCGGTCAGCGGGTTGGGCTGAGGCACAGCAGAAAGCAGCGCACGGGTATAAGGGTGGATGGGATGCTTATACAATTCCTCGCTGTCGGCAACCTCCACCAGTTTTCCGTAATACATAACACCGATACGGTCGGAAAAATATTTTACAACAGAGAGGTCATGGGCGATAAAGATGATGGTAAGGCCCATCTCCTCCTTGAGTTCGTTGAGCAGATTGATGACCTGCGCCTGAATGGAGACGTCCAGCGCGGAGACCGGCTCGTCGGCGATCACCAGACGGGGACGGGTGATGATGGTGCGGGCAATGCCGATACGCTGACGCTGGCCGCCGGAAAACTCATGGGGATAGCGGGTGGCGTGCTCCTTGGTCAGACCTACTTTGTCCAGCATCTCGTATACCCGGTCGTCCAATTCCTTCTCATCCTTGATACCGCGAATTTTAAGACCTTCGGAAATGATTTCACGGATGGTAAAACGAGGATTGAGGGAATCGATGGGATCCTGAAAGATCATCCCCATATTGGAGGTGATATATTTGCGCAGATCGTTGGTCATAGGACCGGTCAGTTCCCGGCCGTCAAATTTGACCGAACCGCTGGTAGGGTTATACAGACGGATCAGCGCACGTCCAGTGGTGGTTTTACCGCATCCGCTCTCGCCCACCAGCCCGAAGGTTTCGGACTCATAAACATGGAAGGACACATCGTTGATGGCCTTAACCACCGACTTCTTCTTTCCACGTCCGGTGGAAAAGTGCATCGCCAGATGCTCGACTTCCAGAATCTTCTTTCTTTCTTCGTTTGCCATTTGTTAGCCCTCCTCCTTCATCCGCTTAATTCGCTGGCTCAGCTGCTCAGGCATGGGGGTTTCGGGGGCGTCAGGATGAAGCAGCCAGGTTGCCGCATAATGGGTATCGCTGATCTTAAAGAAGGGCGGCTCCTCCTCAAAGTCAATCTGCATGGCATACTGGTTTCTGGCCGCAAAGGCGTCGCCTTTGGGAGGATAAACCATATTGGGCGGTGTACCGGGGATCGCCATCAGTTTCTCATCCTTGGTTTCCAGATCCGGCATGGAGGAGAGCAGCGCCCAGGTATAGGGATGGGCAGGCTCGAAGAAGATTTCCTCACTCTCGCCAAACTCCACCACCTTGCCGGCATACATCACATACACCCGGTCCGCCATATTGGCCACAACGCCCAGGTCATGGGTGATGAAGATAACCGAAAGATTGCGTTCTTCCTTGATTTTGTTGATCAGTTCCAGGATACGGGACTGCACCGTAACGTCAAGAGCTGTGGTAGGCTCGTCGCAGATCAGAATTTCCGGATCGCTGGCCAGCGCAATGGCGATAACGATTCTCTGACGCATACCACCGGAAAACTGGAAGGGATACTGGTCAAAACGAACCTCCGGCTGAGGAATGCCCACAGCGCGCATCAGCTCGATGGCTTTCTTCTTAGCGTCCTCCTTGTTCATCTTCTGTTCCAGAATCAGAACCTCGGTGATCTGTTTGCCAATCTTCATAATGGGATTGAGGGCGGAAAGGGGATCCTGGAAGATCAGTCCGATCCGTTTGCCCCGCAGGGTATGGAACACCTTTTCGTCTACCTTGGTCAGATCCATTCCGTCATAGAGCACCTCGCCGGAATCGATCACCGCGTTTTTGGAAAGGATGCCCATGATGGTCTTGACACTGACCGACTTACCGGAACCGGATTCGCCCACGATGGCGATGGTTTCGCCCTTGTGCAGGGTAAAGTTGACTCCCCGGACAGCGCGAACATATCCGGCATAGCTTTTAAAGGAAACATGAAGGTCCTTGACCTCCAAGATGATATCATTCTTCTCTGCCATTGTCAGCACCTCCTTGTTTTTAGTCAATTCCGCGCATAGTCGGGTCGAAAGCGTCTCTCAGGCCGTTGGAGAACAGGTTGAAGGAGATCATCAGAATCGAAATCAGCAGCGCGGGGAACAGGGTCTGGTAAGGATAATGCAGCAGAACCTTCTGCCCATCGGAGAGCAGAACGCCGATGGAGGGTTCCGGCGCCTGCAGTCCCAAGCCGATAAAGGCCAGGAAGGATTCGGAGAAGATCGCATTGGGAACCTCGATCATCGCTTTGGTGATGATGGGACCGATGGAGTTGGGGAGAATATGACGGAAAATCAGCGCACGGTCGCGCACACCCAGAGTTCTGGCCGCCAAAACATATTCCCGGGATTTGAAGCGGAGGAACTGGGCACGGATCAGCCGAGCGGTAGAGATCCATCCACGGATAATCAGCGCCATGACGATGGAGAAGATACCAGTTCCGAAGAACATGATAAACAGTGTCGCCACAACCACCTGCGGGAAGGCACCGATGATTTCACAGATACGCATCATCACCATATCCACCTTGCCGCCGTAATAGCCGGCGATGGCGCCGTATATAATACCAATCAAGATATTGGCAAACACCGCCAATGTTGCGATCATCAGCGAGACACGGGAACCACGGCAGAGACGGGTCCAAAGGTCGCGGCCCAGATAATCGGTACCGGCCCAGAAATACTCGTCATCGTATCCGGTATACACATAGTAGTTGATCTTAACGTCGCACATCTCCACATTTTTCTCGGTGCGGCGGTTGAGAATCTCAACGATACTGCCCTCAGGATATTTTTCCGGATCGTCCAGATTATCCACCCGGCGGTTGGTAAGAACACGGGTGCCATCCGCAATTCCAATGTTCTCAAGTACCGGGATACGGGGCGGCAGATTGATGCGGTTGACGTCCTGATCGTTAAAGCCGTAGGAGTTAAAGCTGGGCCCGAAGATGGACAGGAAGATGATGAAGAGGATGATCACCATCGCAGAGACGGACGCTTTATTCTTACAAAAGCGCATCATCGCATCCTTGAAGAAGCCGATGGGCTTGGTTTCAAAATTTTCATCCTTGATAGCAGTGCCCTGCTGCACAAAAACAAACTTTTCCTTGGGGATCTTGGGCATATTGTTTTGATCTGCAATATACATCTTATTTAGCCTCCAATCTGATACGAGGATCGATGATGCCATAGGAAAGGTCAACGATCAAGATGGTCAGCAACGAAACCAGAGAGTAGAAGATCAAAACCGCAATGGTCAGCGGATGGTCGTTGGCGTTGATGGAATTGATCATAATGCCGCCAACACCGGGAATGGAGAAAATCCTCTCGATGACCAGAGAACCGCCCAGAACGTTTGTAAACATGGGGATGATAACGTTGGTCAAAGGCAGGCAGGAGTTACGAAACGCATGGCGAACGGTAGCCTGTACCTGATTGAGGCCTTTGGTTTTGGCCAGGGTCATAAACTCGGAGTTCACCGTTTCAACCAGCTCGCCTCTCAGATAGCGGGTAACGGTGGCAATGGGACCGAAGGCCAGAGCCATAATCGGCAGCGCCATGGAAGCAAACCGCTGGACGCCCACAGCTGTGGACTCATACACGATGGGGAACAGTTCCAGTTTAAACGCCAGCACATACTGCAGCAGCGACGCAAATACAAAGGATGGAACCGAAATACAGATAACCACCATCACAGAAATCAAATGGTCGGCAAGTTTATTTTTCCGCAGAGCGGCGATGGTCCCGAAGATAATACCCAAAGGCAACGAGATCAGCAGGGAGTAGATATTGATCTCCAGCGTCACAGGAATTCTCTTGACAAGCACGTCAAAAGCGGGCACACTGGGCTCAATCTTTACCGAGGTACCCCAGTCACCTTCCAAAATTACGCCTTTGAGGAAATAACCGTACTGCACCAGCAGCGGCTCATTGAGATGTGCTTTTGCTTCCAGCGCATCGATAACGCTCTGGGGAAGCTCCGGATTGTCGTAAACGCTTCCCGGCATCATACGAACGACACAGAAAGCGATTGTGACAATGATAAACAGCGTGATAAACATCGCTATAATACGCTCAATAATATATCTGGTCATACATCACATTCTCCTGTCTTGTTGGTTTTATTTTGACAGTGGAGAAAGCCGCTTCTTCTCTCCTGTCACAATTACCGGATTACTGAACCGACTAAATATAGCACCGGCTTAAGCCAGTACCGCGGCACCGAACGCCCCTCTGACCGCATAGGGACCGGTGCTATCCTTAATCAATTCAGCAATCGCCTTTGCCCCGACAGCCGTTAAGCTGTCCAAGCAAACTGGGATGCCGAATTGGAAAACAGGATTTGCCGCTCCATTTCCGGACTTGGTGGATGCAACTCTACAAGCCCGGTAACTTCACAGCATAAATCAAAAAACATCTGCAACATTGGGACTGCTGCGGAAATATTCCGCCGCAGCCCCGTTGCAAACCTCTTTGTTTACCGCTATCTCCGTTTCTTCCGACTGGGAGAAACGGTTTTGTTTTCAAACAACGAATGTCCCAAAGGGATCACTTTTACTCCTCGACGATATCGAAGTAACGAACGCCCCAACCAAGGCCGCTGACGTAGGTATCAACAGGAGTTACCAGACGGTCGGAGAAGATGGCCTTCTCTACAACCTGGAACACCGGCAGAGCCAGCACGTCGTTGATGTAGATCTGCTCCATCTGCTGGGCGATCTCGGCATTCTTCACCTCGTCGGTTCTGATCTCGTCGGTTCTGCCTTGCTGATACAGAGCATCCAACTCCGCGTTGTTGTAGTTGGAGTTTCTTCTGGAGTAATCACTCTGGAAGGGCTCAAAGATTCTGGAAGGATCGAAGTCCGCAGAACCCCAGCTCCAGGAACCCCAGGACAATTCATAGGAATTGGGGTCATCCTGACAAGCCTTCATGGTGTCAAACAAGGATGCAGAAGGAAGTGCCTGCAGAACGATCTCAAACTTATCGGTGCCAAAGATTTCCGGCCATGCCTTTTGCAGATATTCGGCCATCATCTTGACGTCCTCGCGGGAATCGTAGTAGTTCATCTGAAGGGTCAGCTTACCGGTCACGCCTTCCTCGGCACAAGCCTCATCAAAGAGCTGTTTGGCCTTTTCAGGATCGTAACCATTGTTCTCGGGAACGTAAGCCTGGCTCTCAGGCAGATCTCTGAACTTGGTGCCGTCGGCATAAGCCACGCAGAAATCGGTGATATAGAAGGGAGCCGCTACATGCTCACCCAGATCGGCCAAGGTGGTACGGTCGGTGGCATAATAGAGCGCCTGACGGAATTTCTGATTTCCAAGGATGGGTTTCTCGGTGTTGGAACGGTTGATCTCGATCTGACGAACAGAACGGGTACCGTAGGCAATCACTCTGGGATCCTCTTCGTACTTCTTGTAACCCTCAGCGGAGAGAGAGAGGTAATCCAGCTGGCCGGACTCAAACATCTGCAGCTGTGTACCGGGATCGTTGATGATCTTTACGTTGATGCCGTCCAGTTTGATCTCGTCCGCATGCAGATAGTTGGGGTTCTTCTCGAACACACGCTCGGAACCCTTCACCCAGCTGGTGAGAATAAACGGACCACAGCACATAAATTTATCTGCCTCAGTGCCGTACAGGGTGGCGGTCTTGGTATCGTTCATCAGTTCTTCGTACATATCTACCCGAACCGGGCAAGCGTACTGGGAAATGGTGAAACGCATCACTTCCTGCTGAGAATATTTCTGCTCGGTAGTGATCTCAAAGGTCAGATCGTCCACAACCTTGATGCCCACATCCTCCCAAGCAACGCTGTTGCTGTCGCCCTGGGTGTAGTAAGCCTGTGCGTTTTTAATGTTGATGGTACCCTGAGCTACGTTGGCGCCACCCTCATGCATCATGATGGGGTCGATGGCGTATTTCCAGGACTGTACCATAGTTTCGGCAGTGATAGGCTCACCGTCGGACCAGCAAGCGTTCTCGTCCAGGGTAATCTGCCAAGTGTAGTCGTCAATCTGAACCGGAAGATCCGCAGCCAGATCCGGAACGATCACAGCGGACTGACGGTCTTCGGTGGCCACATAGCGATACAGATATGCCGTGGTCAGATCGGTGATTTCGCTGTCGTAGGTGCTGGTAGCATCATGGGGGCTGATGTTGGAAGCAGCGGTGGTGGAGGAAGTATAGTAAATCTTAGAACCGCTGGTGGATTCTGTCCCGCTGGTGCCAGCGCTGGAAGACGTACCGGACGACGCCTCAGAGGAGGTCGTTCCGGAAGAGCAACCAGCCATTGTGCCCATGGCCATTACCACAGCCAGAGCAAGTGCCAATGTCTTTTTCATGGTTTGTTGTCTCCTTTGCCATATAAATATTCCCTGAAGCGGTGCAAAACCGCCGGGGAGAAACAGCGATCAACGATCGTAAGCGCCGAGGATCACTGTTACAAACATATCAAATTCGTTTCCCTATGAATCGTTTCCACCGGATCCCCGCATTCTCTTTCATCCTGTTTTGGACGGGTACCGCGGCGCGAATCGCCGCAAAGCCGGTTGGAAAGCTGCGCCCGAGATCCTCCCCGGTATTCCAAGGAATCTCCAATACCGAACGCCGGGGAGGAATCATCGCAGCGCATACATACCGCGCAATCTGAAAGGGTTAAGCGATATCGAAATATTTTTCACCCCAACCGAGGCCGCTGACGTAGGTATCTACAGGGGTAATCACCCGATCGGAGAACATACACTTATTGACAACCTCGAAAACGGGAATTGCCAGAACATCCTCGATGTAGATCTGTTCGATTTCCTGTGCCAGCTCTACCAGGCGGTTCTCGTCCAAACGAACCTCTTCCTGCATCGACTCCTCGTACAGCGCATCCAATTCGGCGTTGCCGTAGTTGGCATTTCTTCTGGAATAATCGCTCTGGAACGGTTCAAAGTTTCTTACCGGACAGAAGTCGGCGGAACTCCAGCTCCAGGAACCCCAGGATAGCTCATAAGAGTTGGGATCAGTCTGGCAGGCGCTCATGGTGTCAAACAAGGCATCGGAGGGCAGAGCCTGCAGAACAATCTCAAACTTATCGGTGCCAAAGATTTCCGGCCACGCCTTCTGAATATATTCGGCCATCATCTTGACATCCTCGCGGGAATCGTAATAGTTCATCTGAAGGGTCAGCTTCCCGGTAACCCCTTCCTCGGCGCAAGCTTCGTCAAAGAGCTGTTTTGCCTTTTCGGGATCGTAGCCGTTGTTTTCCGGCAGATACGCCTGGCTCTCCGGGAGATCTCTGAAGAGGGTACCATCGGCAAGGGCTACCAGCGAGGTTGAGCAGTAATAGGGAGCGGGAAGGTGTTTGCCCAAATTGGCCAACGTCTCGCGGTCTGTTGCGTAATATAACGCTTGACGGAATTTCTGGTTGCCCAGAATCGGTTTTTCGGTGCTGGAGCGGTTGATCTCAATCTGGCGGACGACACGGGAACCGTAAACCACGGTACGGGGATCTTCCTCGTACTTGGCGTAACCGTCGGCCGAAAGGGAGATATAATCCACCTGGCCCGACTCAAACATCTGCATCTGGGTACCGGTATCGTTGACAACCTTCACATTGACGCCGTCCAATTTGATCTCGTCGGCGTGGAGGTAATTTTCATTCTTTTCAAAGACGCGCTCGGATCCTTTGATCCAACTGGTGAGCACAAACGGACCGCAGCAGGCAAATTTATCTGCATCGGTGCCATACTGGGTGGTAAGGCCGTTTTCATCCATCAGGCTTTCATAGAGGTCGGTTTTCACCGGTCCGGTAACGTTGGTGGAGAAAAAGCGCATCACGTTTTGCTGGGTAAATCTCTGTTCGGTGGTCACCTCGACGGTGAGATCATCCACCTTCTTAAAGCCCACATCCTCCCAGGCTACGCTGTTGGTGTCGCCCTGGGTATAATAGGCCATGGCGTTTTCCACCACCAGGAAGGGGCTGGATGCCAGGTTGGTTCCGGTCTCCCAAAGCATCTTGGGATCAAGGCCCCATTTCCAGGACTGGATGAAGGTATCCGCCGTGATGGGCGTTCCGTCCGACCAGCAGGCTTCCGGAGAAATCTTGATATGCCAAGTATAATCGTCGATCTGTTCCGGTAGGCCATCAGCTAGATCAGGAGCCAACACACAGGACTTTCTGTCCTCAGTGGGGACATAACGGTAAAGGTTGGCGGTAGCAAACTGAATAATTTCGCTGTCAAAGGAAGAGGTGGCGCCGTGAGGATTGATGTTTGCGGCGGCCAAACTGGTGCAGGTATAATAGATTTTTTCACCTGTAGCACTGGAAGTAGATGCGGAAGAGCTGGAACCAGTACTGTCCGAAGGGGAAGAAGTGCCGCTGGAGGTCGCAGTGCTGGAGCAACCGGAAAACATGGAGATTCCGATCGCCAACGCTAGCGATGCAGCAACAATTTTTCTCGTTTTCATGGTACTTTCCTCCTTATTATGTTCCAAAATAGAGTAGTTACGCTCCGACATCTGACAGACACAACAAAAGCATCCGCAAATGCCAATATATTACCGCAGCCGGCCGTTTTACTGCGAATAATACTCTTCCGAAAGGAGAACCCGAAAACACCTAGAACAAACTGAACACCAGTGAGGCCAGCAGCAGCCCGCCGCCAATGATCAGCAGCGCCGGATAGGTGTCGTCCGGCACAAACGCTCTGAGATAGGAGAGATAATCCCCTGTCTTTGGGAGCTTTTCGGCGAAAGCAGTGTGTTCCAAAATCACCTGGAAAAACCGTTTGGAACCATACCTCACCGAATGGAACAGTCCCAGATTGTTGGCCAGCTTCCAGAGCCCGCAGATGAGAAACCAAGCTCCCACCAAAAACAGGACATCCGAAATCCGGTACGTCAACGGTTTTCCTTTGCTGTACCAGATGGCCAGCCCCGCCATGATAGGAGCGACCCAAAGGTACTTCTTGAGCCTTTGATACGAAAACCTTTCTCTCATTTGCATTACCGTCTTTTTCTCTCCTTCATCCTCCCCGGCCTTATGGCCACATTGATATCTGTTTGCTTCCTATGGGGTTGCGCTGTAAAAGTGGAGGAAAATTTGCTCCTCCTGCATTTAGGAAAATCCTGTTGGTCAGACAGGAAAATGAAACTTATTTTAAAAAAACTTCCATTTGCCTTTGCCGAGAGCTATGTGAAATATGACAAATAGTTTTCCACATCGTCTTGGCAAATTCGACTTTTTTGCCATTTTTCTCGATGATAATACAAAAATGGTGCTATAGTTTTGAAAATCTATAGCACCATTGCTATTTTGCTTTGTTCACTTTAGAATCCATCATTCTACACAATATTGCTGTGTTTTCCCAACCGGTTCCCATATGGAGGAATATTCAGCAAACATCTTGCTTTTCTTCCCGATATGAAACTTTGGTTGTTTCTGATTTCATCATGATTATATAATACTTCGCTCATATTGTCAACATAAATTGTTCAAGGAATTTGCTTTTTTGCAACCTTGACGATTTGACGATTCTTTTTCAAGGGAAATCTGTGGATTATACAGAGGGCCTCCAGCATGAGACGCAGGTCGGAATTTTCCTTGCAGGATCAGGCTTTTAGGGCTTCCGTGCAACATTCTGTTTTTTTGCCGGAAGAACGGGACGAAAGTTGCAAAATCAAATTTTTCATTCCGGCGCCGTCTTCCTTTTGAAATAAATTCCAGGCCGTTTCCTTCTTTTCGCATTTCTTCCCTCAAAATCCTTTCAAATCTTCGGATTTCCCGGCATCATCCAATCGATGCGCCTTTCTTCTCCCCTGTTTGCGGATAGGAAAACACCTCAACTGTATATTCCTCAGCGCCCAATAAAATCTTGAATTCCCGCTTTTGGGGCTCCGACGCGGCGCAGAACGTTTCTTCCAAGCTGTGAAAAAACGCCTGCTGCTCCCGCAACGCCTTATGGGCTTGCTCCAGGGTTACCGGCAGAAACCGCAGCTTCTCCCCCGCGCGCAGCTGCGCCATCACCGGCAAATCGGCGGTGATCACCGCTCCCAGCTTTGGATATCCTCCGGTGGTCTGCCGGTCCGCCATCATCACGATGGGCTGCCCGTTGTCGGGAATCTGTATGGAGCCGAAGGCCACCCCGTCGGAAAGGATATTCCCTTCCATACCGATAGCCCGATCCACACGGGGACCCTGCAAGCGGTATCCCATCCGGTCACTCTCCCCGGTAACGGTGTAACTTTCCTGAAAGAATCTATCCAGTCCCTGCTTCGAAAAATATTCCTGCTGCGCGCCCAGCAGCACCCGAACCACCGCCTCCCGGGCTGTGGAAGGATTTCGGTAACACTCCGGCAAATTTTCTTGCAGCAGATACCGCGCCGGCAAACCCGCAGGCATCGTCGGCATACCCTGGGATGGAGAAAGCAGGCAAAGTCGGTCCCCTTTTTGCAGCGGGCGCCCCTGATATCCGCCCAAGCCGGCCTTGACGTAGGTGGAGCGGCTGCCCATCACCTGCTGCCCATCCAGCCCCCCGTACACCGCCAGATAACTGCGAAATCCCCCCACAGCTCCACCCATGGAAAGGACGCTGCCTGCCGGGGCAAAATGGGCGCTGTTGGGCCGAAGGGAAATGCCATCGAGTTTGGCGGAAAAATCAGCTCCTGCAAGGGCAAACACCACGTTTTGCTCAAAGCGCAGGGTGGGGCCGGTTGCCGTCAGCTCCAGCGCCGCCGCCCCTGGAGGATTCCCTGCCAAAAGGTTGGACAGTCGATAGGCAAAAGGATCCATCGCTCCGGCCACCGGCACGCCAAACCGCTGATATCCAAATCTCCCCCCATCCTGGATGGTGGTATACATTCCGGGCTGTAAAACCGTGATGCTGTACATATCCTTTTTCTTCCCCTCCTACTTGATCTTTCGCCATCCCTGCTGCCGGATGGTTTCAAACTGCCGGGGTTCCACTGGACAAAACCGCAGACGGTCCCCCGCCTGCAGCAGAAACTCCTCCCCCGGCCGGTTGGGATCAAACAGCAGCAAAGGGGTGCGCCCGATCAGTTGCCAGCCGCCGGGTGAATCCATGGGATAGATCCCCGTCTGCTCTCCGGCAATTCCCACCGAACCCGCCGGTATCCGGGTGCGCGGAACCTTCAGCCTGGGGGTTGCGATCCGGCTGTCCATCCCGCCCAAATAGGGAAATCCAGGGGTAAACCCCAGCATATATACCAGGTATTCCCGCCCCGCATGGAGCCGGATTACCTCCTCAGCGGTCATATGATGGGAAGCTGCCAGCTGCTCCAGATCCGGACCGTACTCCCCGCCGTACACCACTGGTATCTCCACCAGCCGTCCCTGGGGCAGCGCGGCAGCACAATCCTTCTGGAGCTCTATTTCGCTCAGGATCTCCTTCATATATCCCTGCAGCGCTTCACAGGAGAGCACCATCGGATTATAATGCACCGTAACCGCACAGTAGGTGGGCACCAGCTCAACGATACCGGGAACCGGCCGGCTTTCCAGTTCCCGGCAAAACCAACGGATCTGCCGGTTGATCTCCTGGCTGATCTGCTGGGGAAACTGCAACGTCACAGCGCTGTCACCGCAGAACACCAGGCGAGTTTGCATGGCTTCCATGGTTTTTCCTCCTTATCCTTCCACCACACGGCGCAGCGGCACAATCTCCACCCCGTCCGCATTAAGCCGCTCCCGGATGGCCTTGACAAACGCCACTGCACTCTCGTTGTCCCCATGTACGCAGATGGAATCGCACCGGATCGGCACCGTTTTGCCGGTAATCGCCGTCACCGTCCCCTCCCGCACCATCTGGGATACCCGGCGCACACACTCCTGGGTATCGTGAATCACCGCCCCAGGAAGGCTGCGGGAAACCAAGGAGCCGTCCTCATTGTAAGCCCGGTCGGCAAACACCTCGCAGGCGGATAGGATTCCCACCTCCTGCGCCGCTTGCAGCATCTTGCTGCCGGAGAGAGCCAGCAGGATGATATGGGGATCAAAATCCCGAATGGCCTGACAGATGGCGGTGGACAGCGCCAGATCTTTGGCCGCCATATTGTACAGCGCCCCATGAGGTTTGAGGTGCTGCACCGAAAGCCCTGCCGCCCTGGCAAAGCCATAAAGCGCCCCCAGCTGATAAAGGGTGTAGCTGTAGGCTTCCTGAGGGGTGATCTGGATGGTTCTGCGTCCAAACCCCAGAAGATCGGGAAATCCCGGATGGGCTCCCACCCCGATCCCCGCCTGTTTTGCCAGCTCCATCGTATGCCGTAGCACCATAGGATCACCGCCATGCCAGCCGCAGGCAATATTGGCGGAGGAAATATGGGGGATCACCGCTTCATCCATCCCAATGCGGTAGTTGCCAAAGCTCTCCCCCAGATCACAGTTCAGATCCACCCGTTTCATGGTCTCATCCTTCTTTCCGTTGTTTTGAGTTCATTATAGTGGAAACCACCGTGGGATGCAACCGGAACTGCTCAGCTCAGTCCTGCTCCCGCAACATCCAAGTCCTCGAGATCCCCGAAATCCTTCGCTGGCAAATGGGGACGGTGCCCTTTGGCAAAAGCTCTGAATACCGACAAAAATAGATCCGGGGATTTCCCGCAATCTCTTAAGCTGCGGAAAATTCCACGGATCTATGCAAAATCATTTCAGGGGATGGCGTCACTGATATTGATCGGTCAGCAGGATGCGCGCAGCCTGCGCAACCTCCTCCCGGGTCGGGGTACGCACCCCTTCCAGCGGATAGGAGATTCCCAGCTGCTTCCATTTGAACACACCCAGGGTGTGGTAGGGCAGCACCTCCACCCGGCGCACCGTCTCAAGACTTTGAATCCACCGGCTCAGCTGCTCCAGTCCCTCGGGGTCATCGGTGAGACCCGGCACCAATACATGGCGAATCCACATATCGTGTCCGTTCTCGGAGAGATATCGGGAAAGGGCAAGGATATTCTCCGACGACCAGCCGGTCAGCGCCCGATGCTTCTCCTCATCCATCTCCTTGAGATCCAGTATCACCAGATCGGTCACCGCCATCAGCGCCCGGAACGGCTCCAGAAAGGCGGGATCGGTGGAAAAGCAGTTGCCGCTGGTGTCCAGGGCCGTATGCACCCCATGGGCTTTGGCCAGACGAAACAGCTCGGTGACAAACTCCATCTGCAGCAGCGGTTCGCCGCCGCTGACCGTCAGGCCGCCGTTTTTGCCCCAGTAACGGCGATACCGGTATACCCGCTCAAAGAGTTTGTCCGCTGTCCAGACTTCGCCTCCGGTTCTGTCCCAGGTTTCCGGATTGTGGCAGTACTGACAGCGCATCCGGCAGCCCTGCAAAAACACCACAAACCGAACGCCGGGACCATCCACCAGCCCAAAGCTTTCCAGCGAATGAACCCTTCCGGTAATTTCCTTGTTTGGCTCCATAGCTTTTACACCACTCCCACAATTTGGTTGTTTTTCTGCAATTACATAGAGGTGTGGCAGGTACGGGAAATCACATCCAGCTGCTGTTCTCTGGTCAGGTCGATAAACTTCACCGCATACCCGGAAACGCGGATGGTGAAGTTGGCGTATTCTTCCTTCTCCGGATGCTCCATGGCGTCCTCCAGCTTCTCGCGGCCAAAGACGTTGACGTTGAGATGATGGGCTCCCTGGTCAAAGTATCCGTCCAGCACCTGTACCAGATTGGTGGTGCGCTCCGCTTCGCTGTGGCCCAAGGCATCGGGATTGATGGTCTGGGTATTGGAAATGCCGTCCAGCGCCCAGCCGTAGGGCAGCTTGGCAACCGAGTTGAGGGAAGCCAACAGTCCATTGCGCTCCGCTCCATAGCTGGGGTTGGCGCCGGGGGACAGAGGCTCGCCGGCCTTGCGTCCATCGGGCATTGCGCCGGTGGCTTTGCCGTACACCACGTTGGAGGTGATGGTCAAAATGGAGGTGGTGGGCTCGGAATTGCGGTAGGTGTGGTGTTTCTTGATCTTCTCCAGGAAGGTCTTGAGCAGCCAAACCGCGATATCATCAGCACGGTCATCGTCGTTGCCGTAGCGGGGGAAATCTCCCTCGGTGACATAGTCCACCACAATGCCGGTCTCATCCCGCACCGTCTTGACCTTGGCGTATTTGATGGCGCTCAGCGAGTCAACCACATGGGAGAATCCGGCGATACCGGTGGCAAAGGTACGGCGCACATCGGTATCGATCAGCGCCATCTCCGCTGCCTCATAATAATATTTGTCATGCATATACTGGATCAGATTGAGAACGTTGACATATAGCCCCGCCAGCCAGTCCATCATCACCAAATATTTGGAAACCACCTCGTCGTAGTCCAGATATTCGGAAGTGATGGGTTTATAAGCGGGTGCGACCTGCTCTCTGGTCTTAACGTCCACACCGCCGTTGATGGCGTACAGCAGGCACTTGGCCAGATTGGCGCGGGCACCGAAGAACTGCATCTCTTTGCCAGTCTGGGTAGCGGAAACGCAGCAGCAGATGGAGTAATCGTCCCCCCATACAGGCTTCATCACATCGTCGTTTTCATACTGGATGGAGCTGGTGCGGATGGAGATCTCCGCAGAATATCTCTTGAAGTTTTCCGGCAGCGCGGAGGAGTACAGCACCGTCAGATTGGGCTCGGGGGAAGGACCCATATTTTCCAGCGTATGCAGGAAACGGAAATCGGTCTTGGTCACCATGGAGCGTCCGTCCACGCCAATGCCGCCCACCTCCAGCGTCGCCCACACCGGGTCGCCGGAGAACAGCTGGTTATAGGAAGGAATACGGGCAAACTTGACCATACGGAACTTCATCACCAGATGGTCGATCAGCTCCTGTGCCTCGCTCTCGGTGAGGATTCCCTTCTCCATATCCCGCTGGATATAGATATCCAGGAAGGTGGAGATACGTCCCACGCTCATAGCGGCGCCGTTCTGGGTCTTAATGGCAGCCAGATAGCCAAAATAAAGCCACTGTACCGCCTCTTTGGCATTGGCGGCAGGCTTGGAGATATCGTAGCCATAGATTTTGGCCATCTCCTTCATCTGCGCCAGAGCCTGATACTGCAGGGAAATCTCCTCCCGCAGACGAATCACATCATCGGTCATGGTTCCATCGCCACAGTTGGCAAAATCCTTTGCCTTCTCCTGCATCAGGAAATCAATGCCGTACAGCGCCACCCGGCGGTAGTCCCCCACAATACGTCCACGGCCATAGGTATCGGGCAGACCGGTGATGATCTTATTGTGACGGGCTCTCTTCATCTCGGGGGTGTAGGCGTCAAATACGCCCTGGTTATGGGTGCGGCTGTACTCGGTGAAGATCTTATGCAGCTCCGGGCTGGGGGTATATCCGTAGGTTCTGCAGGCTTCCTCCGCCATCTTGATGCCGCCAAAGGGCATAAACGCACGCTTGAGGGGTTTATCGGTCTGAAGTCCTACGATCTTTTCCAGATCTTTGGTTTCCTCGCTGATATAGCCAGGGCCATGGGAGGTCAGGGTGGAGACAATCTCGGTATCCATATCCAACACGCCGCCCTTGGCGCGCTCCTCTTTCTGCAGCTGTTGCAGAATACCCCAGAGCCGGTTGGTTGCCTCGGTCGGACCGGCCAGGAAGGAGGAATCCCCATCATAGGGTTTATAGTTTTTCTGAATAAAATCGCGGGTGTTGATCTCTTCTTTCCACAGACGGCCTTCAAAACCGTCCCACTGCTCAAAATGAACCATATTTTACCTCCTAAAAAATGGTGGTGGAAAACACTAATCGTTAGCATAAGCTAACTCATCTTATAACGATTATATGATACCAACCTTTGCGACAAAAAGCAAGAGAAAGCCCCTGAAAATAATCCACCAAATTTTTGCAATTTTTCCCCGTATTTTCTCTATGGTCAATCTGGCAAATTGCGGCATCAATCGTCCGCCGGATTTGGGGTCTTTCCATAATTTCCGCAAAACGATGGCGCCGTCCTGCTGTCCTTCAAAAATGAGCGGAGACAAACCTCGCTCCCGGCCGGACAAATTTTGTGGAAAGAAAAATGAAGCCGGTGAGAAGCCCCTTTGCAAAACCGGAAAAACATGGTACTCTAAATACAGTACCAAAATGGCGGAGAATGGAGCGGGAGCGCTTCCCTCCCCGCCCATCATCTGCAAAGGAGTGTGTCCATATGTCCAAGGAAAAGGTCCTTCTCAACGATTTTCGATCTTATCGTTTCCTGTCGGAGCTCAAATATGCCCCCGACGGAAGCGCGGCCGCGATGGTAGTCTCTCAGGCCAACGAGGAAAACGGCTATGACTCCTGCATCTGGGTATATCGCCCGCAAACCGGCTTTTCCCAGCTCACCGCTCAGGGAAAAGAGAAAAACCTGCTGTGGCTGGATTCCAACACCATTTTGTTTGTCTCCCAGCGGGATTCCAAAAAGAAAAAGCAGGCGGAGCAGGGCGAGGAGCTGACCAGCTTTTACCGCATCCCGGTGGATGGCGGGGAAGCTGTCGAGATGTTTACCGTCCCGCTGAAGGTAAACTCCCTGAAACCCATCAAGGACACCCTGTATCTGCTCACCGCCACCGTGGACAACGCCCGACCCGACCTCTCCGGCAAAACCGACGAGGAAAAGGCCCGCCTCATCGCCCAATATGAAAAGGAAAAGAAAGCCTGGCAGGTCATTGACGAGCTGCCCTACTGGAGCAACGGGCGCCACTTCACCAATAAGCTGCGCCATCGTCTGTATCTGTTTGACATCGAAAGCCAGCAGCTCACCCCTGTCAGCGCTCCGATGGCCGATGTGATGGAAGCTCATCCTTCCTCCTGCGGCAAATACATCGCCTACACCGCCAAGGAATATCAGCACCTGATGCCCCTGAAGAACACCTTATATCTTTACAACATCGAGACCGGTGAAACCAAGGTAATCCTCAAGGACAGCTACCGGATCTCCCATTTCGCCTTCTGGAAAAACGGAAAGATTATCTTCACCGGATCCCTCTGCCTGCACTTTGGAAACAACGAAAATCCCTGCTTCTATCTGTGCGACCTGCGCACCGGGGAGGTATCTCTGCTGGCCCAGTATGACCATTCTGTCTGCTCCGGGGTTGGTTCCGACTGCCGTCTGGGCGGGGGCGAGAGCTTTATCCTGCAGGACGACACCCTGTATTTTACCTCGGTGGTAGGATTCTACAGCAACCTGTACCGGCTGGACGCCAATACCGGCTGCATCCAGATGGTATGCGGCGACATCGGTTCCATCGACCAGTTTACAAAATACGGCGATTCCATCCTGGCGGTGGCTTTCTGCGGCGACCGTCTCCAGGAAGTCTACCGCATTGCGGACGGAGAGGCGGAGCGCCTTTCCGGATTCAACAACGAATTCTTTGAGAAGAAGGATATCAAAACCCCGGTATATCATCCCTTTGTGGATGAGGACGGGGTATCCATCGACGGATGGGTACTGCTGCCTCAGGACTACGATCCCAGCAAAAAATACCCCGCCATTCTGGATATCCACGGCGGTCCCAAGAGCCTGTTTGGAAACGTCTACTTCCATGAGATGCAGTACTGGGCCAGCGAAGGATACTTTGTTCTGTTCTGCAATCCCCGCGGCGGCGATGGAAAAGGCAATGTTTTCGCCGACGTGCGCGGCAAATACGGCACCATCGATTACGAGGATATT
The DNA here is from genome assembly GCA_002305685.1 of Ruminococcaceae bacterium UBA1405. GTDB lineage: Bacteria > Bacillota > Clostridia > Oscillospirales > Ruminococcaceae > UBA1405. The sequence goes on along the minus strand of DBQB01000052.1, from coordinate 14,425 downwards.
ATGCTCTTTGTGGACAAAATGCTGGAAAGCTATCCCGCCATCGATCCCGCTCGTCTGGGCGTCACCGGCGGAAGCTACGGCGGCTTTATGACCAACTGGATCATCGGGCATACCCACCGCTTTGCGGCGGCGGCCACCCAGCGCTCCATCGCCAACTGGCTGGGCTTTAACTATATCAGCGACATCGGCTACTATTTTGGGCCGGATCAGCAGGCGGCGGACAACTGGACCGATCCGGAAAAACTCTGGTTCCACTCTCCGCTCAAATACCTCAACAACGCCAAAACTCCTACCCTGGTTCTGCATTCCGATCAGGATCACCGCTGCCCGGATGTGGAGGGATATCAGATCTTCTCCGCTTTGCAGCGCTTCGGGGTGGAAAGCCGCATGATTCTCTTCCACGGAGAAAACCATGAGCTTTCCCGTTCCGGCAAACCCGACAACCGGGAAAAACGTCTGGCAGAAATCACCGCCTGGATGGATCGGTTCCTGAAGGCGTAAGCTGCAATTTGATCGGGTTATAAAAACGGCTTCTCCTGCAAAGACGGGGAAGCCGTTTTACTTTACCAACCATCAACCCAGCCCGAACAGCCTGCTTACCACAACGGGCTGAACGGTTACCATAATGGCAAACGAATATACAACCAAAAGCAGCAGTTCCTTTTGCTCGTGGTCGGCAGCGGCATAAAATCTGCCGCAAACCCCCTGTGGGGTTACGTTTGACAACACTGTATAAATACCATACCCAAGGAAAGCGCCGATGGTATTGGTAATCAGATCGTTGATATCCGTTGTACCCATCCCAAACATCTGAAGAACCTCGATGGACAAAGAGAGCAGGAATCCCGCGAAAACAACCTGTATGGCGCGGTTATATTTTCTGTACAACAAAGGCAGGAAAAAGCCAAAGGGAAGAAAAAGGATGATGTTGAGCACCGTATCCATCGGGCCGCGGATCATGTCCAGGAAAGGAACCAAAACCAGCCTGGGAGAGAATGCTTTCAGTTCATGAATGCCTGTGACGGTCAAAACGCCAATCAGGTAATAACCAAACGCCAAGATCGCTAAAATGCGAAGCAAACTTTGTTTGTTTCCAGAGCGAAACAAAGCTATCCAATAGAAAATAAGCATCGGAATTACAAAAAGGTACCCACTCAAAGACCGGATTATGATTTGCTGAACTGGCATAACATTACTCCTTAAACTTCTGTTATACAATCATTATAGCAGGCGCAGATGATATGAACTTTGTGGGAAGGCGCCCAAGAATATCCTCTTGCAGCATCCTTTCGGAGGTGCGTCTTTGAGACAGCAAAACGGCCAACCCATACCGGGCTGGCCGCAATGATTGTTTTATTCGCCAAGTGCTTTTGCCTCTTCAATGACCCCTGCTTCCAGTGCCGGAGGAAGCTGCTCATAATGGTCGAAGGTCAGCTCAAAGGAACCTCTGCCCTGGGTGATGGAGCGGATGACGGTGGTGAAATCCTGCATCTCGCTCATGGGAACCTCCGCCTCGATCAGCTGCATACCATCCTCCTCAGGATTCATGCCCAATACCCGGCCGCGGCGTTTGTTCACGTCGCCCATAATGTCGCCGGTGTTGCTGTCGGGAATGAGGACCTTCAGATTGCCGATGGGCTCCAAAATAACCGGGGAAGCCTGAGGGATACCGGCGCGGTAAGCCAGCGCGGCAGCCATCTTAAAGGCCATTTCGGAGGAATCCACCGGATGGTAGGAACCGTCCAGCAGGGTAACCTTCAGCCCCACCAGAGGATAACCGGCCAACACGCCCTTCTGTACACAGTCCTGGAACCCTTTTTCGATGGCGGGGAAATAGTTCTTGGGAACCGAACCGCCGAACACGTTCTCCTCAAACTTCAGCTCGCTGCCTTCCCAAGGTTCCATCTCCACCACAATATGTCCATACTGACCGTGACCGCCGGTCTGTTTTTTGTGTTTGCCTTCCACCTTCACCTTTTTGCGGATCGCCTCGCGATAGGCAACCCTGGGTTTCTCCATGGTAACCTCCACGCCAAATTTGCTCTTCAGCTTGGAGAGGATTACATCCAGATGCTGTTCACCCAAACCGGAGAGCAGCTGCTGTTTGGTTTCCGGATTCTGCTCGTAACCGATGGTGGGATCCTCCTCCATCAAACGCTGGATGGAACCGGCAATCTTACCCTCATCGCCCTTATTTTTCGGCTTGATGGCCATGGTATAGGTGGGCTTGGGGAACACCGGCGACTCATAGGTCAGGATCCGCTTGGGATCGCAGAGGGTATCGCCGGTTCTGGTATCGGAAAGTTTGGTAACAGCGCCGATGTCGCCGGCAGTGATATAGGAGGTATCGCCCTGTTTCTTTCCGGTGACAATCACTACCTTGCCGAATTTATCCGGCTGTCCGGTACGGGAATTCACCGGAACGATATCGCCAGAAAGCTGGCCGGTGATCACCTTGACAAAAGAAAGTTTTCCAATAAACGGGTCGGCGATGGTCTTGAAAACCAAAGCGGACATGGGCGGTTCATCGTCGCATTCCACCTCAATTACATTGCCGTCGGCGTCGGTGGCATTCAGTTTCAGGCTCTCCCATGCGGAGGGCAGCAGGTCCACCATAGCGTCCAGCAGCATATCCACACCGGCCAAAGTAACCGCCGAGCCGCAGAATACCGGTGTAATGGTACCCGCCTTTACACCGTCATGGATTCCTTTGATCATCTCGTCGCGGGTAAATTTCTCACCGGAGAAGAATTTTTCAAAGAGCGCCTCATCGGTCTCCGCAACCGCCTCGCCCACAGCCTCGATCAGGCCGTCGATGCGATGGCCGTAATCCGGCATCGCAACCTCTTTGGCGTTGCCATTTTCGTCATACTGATAGGCTTTCATATCAATCAGGTTGATGTAGCTTTCCACCTGGGAATCCACCATATAGGGAACCACGATGGGACAGATGGAAGGACCGAAGCTGGCCTTCATCCCTTCCAAAACTTTATAGAAATCAGCGTGTTCGCGGTCCAGCTTGGAAACAAAGAACATCCGGGCCTTGCCGCTCTTCACCGCCGCCTTGTATGCTTTTTCAGTACCAACCGACACACCGGAACGTCCGGAAACGGTGATCAGCACGCTCTCGGCGGCCATGATCCCTTCCTCCATGCCGGCGGCAAAATCAAAGAGTCCAGGGGTATCGATGAGGTTCAGCTTTGCGCTGCCCCAGTTAAAGGGGATGACAGAAGAAGAAATAGAAACCTTCCGCTTGATCTCCTCAGGATCAAAATCGCTGACGGTATTTCCGTCGGTGACCTTGCCCAAACGCTCGCTGGCGTTGGCCTTAAACAAAAGAGCCTCGACAAGGGAGGTCTTTCCTGCGCTGCCGTGTCCGGCTACCGCAATGTTTCTGATTTTGCCTGCAAGATACTGTCTCATGGTTTCCTCTCTCCTTCCGGGTCGTGCCGCCGCCCTCCGCCATGGCGAAAAGAACAAAAGCAACTACCACTTGTATACGAAATTTGCCGCCTGTTCATCCTCAATAAGGCGGCATGATAGAGCGATATTGGGTATTCTGCTTGATAAATTTGGCAGTTTTGCTATAAAACGCGGATGAACAATTTATCAATATAGTGTAATTATACCTATAATCAGTGGAAGAATCAAGGGGGAAAGGCGGGAAAAGTGGAAAGATGGTGATAGAAAAGCGTCTTTCTCTATTGTGCTATTTGCACAATATCCATTGGATTTGTAACCAATATTTATTATAATTATAAACATTCCGTATACAATAGAGAAAAATTTATCGGGAATAACCGGGGGGATTCGCCCAAACGGTACGGCAGACCTCAATTTTTTGAACGTTTTTTAGAAAGAATTCTATTGTTATCTGTCCAATTCTCGAGTATTATTGGTATGTCGATGTTCATCGGCAATACTACAATGCTGGAGGAATCTGTATGTTTACCCGGATGATTGGCGCCAGGATACCGTGGGCACGGGAGGGCCGAAACCAGCTGATTTTTCTGGTCTCGGCACTGATGCAGACGGTGGGTTCCGGACTTTGCGCACAAGGGTATGTACAGGCCTATCTGCTGCAGAGCGGACTCAGCTCGGCGAGCATCGGGTTGTACGGTTCACTCTCACAGATCGCCTCGGTGGCCGCCTATCTGCTCTTTGCCTTTCATCAGCCAAAGGGCGGTTATCTGGGAGGGTATATTACCGGGCGGGTGCTGTATGCGTTCTATCCGCTGCTGCTGCTTTCCGCCGGGATTTTCGCAGGAAATGTACCGCTGATGCTGGGCGCTATGTGCCTGGCGGCAAGCATCTCCGGCTTTACCAACGCCAGAGCTTTTGCGTGCCTGAACTGTATGGTCCCCATGCTCTTTCCCCGCAAAGACTACGGCCTCCTGCAGGGGCGTTCCGGGATCATCGGCGGGATACTGACCACGGTACTGAGTCTGATTGCGGGAGCACTGCTGAGCCGGATCGAAGCCCGGCTGGGATACATCTGCTTTTTCACAGCAGGAACCGTTCTCTTTCTGCTTTCCGCCCTGTTGGCGCCTATGTACCGCCTCTCCTCTCCCCTGGAGGAAAAGGGCACCTCCGAAAAGAAGGAAAAGGCCAAAATCAAGTGGAACCGGCAGCTGTTCTATCAAATGTTTCCCCATTTTCTTCGGGGAATTGGGGAAGCCGGATGTTATTATTTCATCTACGTCTCACTGCAGCGCATCACCCTCTCCCCGCTGGAAAATTCCCTGCTGGTATCGGTTGCGGTGTCGGGAAATGTGCTGGGGTGTCTGATCTTCACCCGCGCCATCCGCATGGACGTCAAAACCGGGAAGGTGGTGCAGTATGGTATTCTGCTCTCCAGCGCCATGCTGCTGGTGACCACCCTCAACTCCAACCATCTGATCTTCTTTGCGGTCTATTTTCTCCAGCAGGTGGCCGCCACCATTGTGGGGCAGCTGGTACCGGTTGGAGTGGTCCGCTCCACCCGCACCGAGGATCTTCCCATCATCACGCCGTTTCGTATGGTGCTGATCAACGCGGCCAACTCCACCTGCACCTTTTTGTATGGGCAGCTGTTTCCTTTCCTTCCGGCCGTCTGCATGATGGGTTTTTCCGCCGCGGCCTACTGCATTGCGGGAATCTTTTTCCGCCGCCAGTTCACCGACTGGGCAGGATAAGATATCTTTCCCTCCAAAAAAACAGAATCATGGAAAAGAGTGACGCTGTCTATTTATGCTGAAAATCAAAGAGTTTATTAAAAATGAGTTTGTCCTTTGCGCCGCAGGGCTGCTGGCGCTGTGTTCCATGCTGGCGGTCCCCCCCAGCCTCAGCTATCTGTCATACCTGGACTTTCACACACTGATTTTGCTGTTTTGTCTGATGGCGGTGGTTGCGGGACTGCAAATCGCCGGAATCTTTCACTGGTTGGCGGGCAAACTGCTGCAATACGCCAAAAATACCCGTCAACTGGCGCAGATTCTGATCTTTCTCTCTTTTTTCTGTTCGATGCTCATCACCAACGACGTTTCCCTGATCACCTTTGTGCCTCTTGCCCTCTATGTGCTCACCGCAGTGGGGCGCTCAGATATGTTTATCCCTGTGGTGGTGCTGCAAACGGTAGCCGCCAATCTGGGAAGTATTCTGCTGCCGGTAGGAAATCCCCAAAACCTATATCTTTACGGGATCTCCGGGATGGGGTTTGCCCAGTTTGTGCTACATATGCTTCCGCTTTGGCTGCTCTCACTGGCGGTGGTCACACTCTCCACCCTGCCGCTCAAAAAGGTACCGCTGGAGGCAAAAATTCCGGAAGGAAGGCGGGAACCAATCGGACGGCTCTATATCCTTCTCTTCCTGCTGTGCATCGTCACGGTAGCCGGATTTCTCTCCGAATACCTCTTGTTGGGAATCATTGTGGCGTTTGTGGCCGTATTTGACCGCCGGGTTTTCCGGCAGGTGGATTATCTGCTGCTGCTGACCTTTGTCTGCTTTTTTGTCTTTATCGGCAACATGAAGGCCATCCCCTCAGTCTCCCAACTTCTCAGCCAGCTGATCGCCGGCAACGAACTGATTGTAGGAATTCTCAGCAGTCAGATCATCAGCAACGTCCCTGCGGCAATCCTGCTTTCGGGATTCACCGATCAGACCGGCGCTCTGCTCTGGTCCACCAACATCGGAGGGCTGGGAACCCTCATCGCCTCGCTGGCCAGCCTGATTTCCTATAAAGCCTATATGCGTCAGATCCGTCAGGCTCCCCCCTGCGACACCGGCGCGCCGCAAAGCGCAAAGAAATATATGCTCTGGTTTACTCTGGTCAATGTGGCGGTTTTGGTGATACTCACCCTCTTTGCATTCTGGTGGAACGCAAGAGGATAAATCTTCCAGGCAAAAACAGCCCTCAATCCTTCTGGTCGATTTCCCGATGAGATTTACAAATAAAAAGAGGTTTCCTTTGCGGCGTCACCATGACAGCCCGCAAAGGAAACCTTTTTTTGGAAACCGTTTTTTAACCCCGCTGGTTGGTGCTTCCAAAACCGCCGTTGCGCTTTTGGGTTGCCTCGTCGTCCTGGGTAATGCCAAACGGCAGAAAAATTCCCTGCATATATCCTTCCCCGGCAGCCAGCCGCAGCGTTTTCCCCTCCCGGGTGTCGTTGGTAAGCTTACAGAAGATATGTCCTTCGTTGTCCGAATCGTAGTAGTCGCTGTCAATGATCCCCACCGTGTTGTTGAGCTGTAAGCGGTAGCGAAACCCCAGCCCACTGCGCGGATAACAGCTCAGCACCCATCCCTGCTCCATCCTTACCCGGATTCCGGTGGGTATTTTGATACTCTCCCCCGGCCCAAGGGTAAAAGGGGCAGGGGCAAAAAAATCATATCCGGCGGAACCGGCAGTGGCACGCCGTGGAAGTATAAGGCCACTGTAAATCTCCAGGGCCTGACTGGGACTACCACCAAAGGTATCCATCCAATCCTCGATAAAACGGGAAGGGCTTACCTTTTCAAACTGTGCAACTCTTTGCATCTTGCTTCTTCCTTTCCTGATGTGAAAAACTTGATCGTCTTTACAGGGCGGTACTCGGCCCCATCATCTCTCCGCCGCGGGAAGATCGATCCCCGCCCGTTTGGCCTGCTGGTGCTGTAAAGACCGGGGAATATGGTAAAGTTTCCCGTCCTTCTCAAACCGGGCGCCGGTCTGATGAAAAGAAAAGGGAACCCCGCAGCGCAAACATTGCTGGCGCAGCGAAAGCACCCAGTCATACCGGCAGCAGCGGGCTCCCGCGCCCGACTCCCCTCCAGCGCTCAGGCCCTCAATCCATCCCCCCAGATACCGGGAAAGAGAGATTTCCTCCAAAAGCGGTTCACAGATAATCTGCTTATGGCGCACCGGGGATTCCAGAAAGATGGGAAGCCGGTAATCGGCCATCTGCTGGTTCTCCACCGTACAGCAGATGGTGACGTTCTCATATCCTCTTCCCCAATCCGGCGGCACCGTATCTGCCAGCCGGTGAATGCGCTTGGTCACAATAAAAAACCGTAGATCCGAGCGCAGGCGGATCATATTCCAGGCTTCCTCCCGCCATAGATCCGCATCTTCCAAAAAGAAATCGGAGGTAAAACAGGTGTACACCGTCTCTCCCGGGGCTATAAGATATCTTCCTGTGCGGTCTTTGCGCAACGGCAGCGCAAAATCGCTGTTCTTTCGCACCAGGCTGCTGTCCCTGTCATGGTTGAGGTCCATCCGGTAGACATAGCAGTTGACGCAGCCAGCGCTGATTTTATGGCATCCATGCCAGGGATTCCAACTTGCCATCTTCCATTCCTTTCTGCTTTGATCCGCGCATTCCTCCAGGCTTTCCGGCTTTCCCGTTCAGCCGTAGGAATGTATTCTGTATCCCCCTAGGAATCCAGTACGAAATATGTTATGATGATATTGCTTTTGGATGGAACAACGGTTGCTACTTCCCCTGGCGCATTTAAAACAGATTGCGCCCATAGGGATAGAAATATTATACCATGCGCAAAGGAGGTTTTACAATGGCAGCGCGTGTACGTGAGATGACTTCCGGCAAACCGGCGGGACTCATCTTTTTCTTTGCCCTGCCGCTGATGCTGGGAAACGTGTTCCAGCAGATGTACACCATGGTGGACACCATCATCGTGGGACAGGTGGTAGAGGTGGAAGCGTTGGCCGCCCTGGGCGTCTGTGAATGGATCAACTGGCTGGTGCAGGGAACCGTTACCGGCTTTACCCAGGGATTTTCCATCATCATTTCCCAGCGGTTCGGGGCCGAAAATTGGGACGAACTGCGCAAATCGGTGAGTATGTCCGCACTGCTGGCTCTGTTGATCGCGGCGGTGGTAACCGGTATCAGCCTGCTGGGCGTCAAACCGCTGCTCATACTGCTCAATACCCCGCAAAACATCATGGGGCTTTCCCTGAGTTATATGCGGGTTTTGTTCGGAGGACTGATCGCCTATACCGCCTACAACACCGCAGCAGCTATCCTTCGGGCCATGGGAGACAGCCGTACCCCTCTGTTTGCCATGATTGTAGCGTCCTTTGTCAATATTGTGCTGGATCTGTTGTTTGTAGTGGTGTTTCACTGGGGGGTTATAGGAGCAGCAGTAGCCACCGTAATCGCCCAGGCCTGTTCCTTCGGGTTCTGTATTCTGGCGCTGCGCCGGATACCAGTATTGCAGATGAATCGGGAGGATTGGCGGGTGGAAAAACGTACCGCCCGGCAGCTCTTTACCATGGGTATCCCCATCTGTTTTCAAAACGTCATCATCTCGGTAGGAGGGCTGGCGGTACAGTATGTGGTCAACGGTTTTGGTATCCTGTTTGTCGCCGGTTTCACCGCCACCAACAAACTTTACGGTGTGTTGGAAGTGGCTGCAACCTCCTTCGGTTTCTCCATGGCCACCTATACCGGACAAAACTACGGAGCCAAAAAGTATGAGCGAATCAAAACCGGCGCCCGCAGCGCCGTCATCATGGCCATTGCCACCGCTCTGACCATCTCAGCAGTCATGATTCTTTTCGGGCGCAATGTGCTGATGCTGTTTATCTCCGGCACCCCGTCGGAGGTAGAACAGGTGCTCACCATCGCCTACACCTATTTGTGCTATATGTGCTCCATGCTCTTTGTGCTGTATCTGCTGTATGTCTATCGCTCCGCCCTTCAGGGGCTGGGCAACACCATCGTGCCGATGATCTCTGGCATTGCGGAACTTATCATGCGGGTGGGGGCCGCCATAATCCTGCCCCAGATCATCGGGCAAAAAGGCATCTACTTTGCCGAGATACTGGCCTGGTTGGGCGCGGAAGTGATTTTGATGACGGTGTTCTACCTCTCGCTGCATCGACTGCTGCGTCAGGGCAAAGCGACACCGCAATAAACCAAACGTGGAAAGGAAGATCTGTTATGTTGTCTATCGGAACCAAGGCTCCGGACTTTACGCTGAAAAATCAAAATGGGGATGACGTTTCCCTCTCCCAGTTTTCTGGGAAACGGGTGGTGCTGTATTTTTATCCCCGGGACAACACTCCGGGATGTACCCGTCAGGCCTGCTCCTTTCAGGAGCTCCAGCAGGCCATTGCAGCCCAGGGCGCTGTGATACTGGGAATCAGCGCCGACTCGGTGGCCTCCCATACCCGTTTTGCGGAAAAATATGGGTTAACCTTCCTGCTGCTCTCCGATCCCCAGCGTGATGTCATCAAAGCCTACGACGTCTGGAAAGAAAAGAAAATGTATGGCAAGGTCAGCATGGGAGTGGTTCGTTCCACCTACGTCATTGACGCCAACGGCGTCATCGAACAGGCCTGGGAAAAGGTGAAACCCGATCTGAATCCCACCCAGGCGCTGGAATATCTCCAGCAGAGATAAAGCTTACGACAATCAAAAGAGCTGGCAGTGCAATGGCTGCCAGCTCTTTTGATTTGCATCGGCTCAACCGTCCAGCAATCCCAGCTGCTGGATGGCGTGAAGAATATGAATCTTCATGGCGCTGCGTGCTCCTTCAGCATTTCCCGCCTCCAGAAATTCCATGATGGTACGATGATCGGTGAGGGTAGATTGGGCAACCTGAGGATTGCTTTCCGAAAGAATTACACCCTTGTCGATGGCTTTATAGATCACCGGCATCAGCTGATTCATAAACTCATTGTGGGTAGCCTTGGCGATGGATTTATGGAATGCCTGCTCCACATTGGTGCGGTCGGCGCCGCTGAGAATTTTGGCCTCCACCTGTTTTCCCAGACTTACAATCCGTTTGCGCTCCAGCTCGCTTGCCCGGAGGGTTGCCAGATAAGCGGCTTCCGGCTCAAAGATCAGGCGCATCTCATACAAATCCTTGGCAGTCATCTTAGCCGCTGCCAGAGGTTCCAGCGTCTTTGCTTGGGTGGTATCCAGCGTCTTGGAGACAAAGGTTCCTCTGCCGCGCTGTATCTCCAAAATGCCGTTGGTCGCCAAAATACGTATGGCTTCCCGCAAAGTGGTACGGCTGATCTCCAGCGCTTGAGAGAGTTCATTTTCATTGGGCAGCTTATCTCCCGGCCGGAAACGCTTTTCGATGGTGATCATCGTCAAAATATCATCCGCTACACTGTCGGACAGACGCTTCTCTTTCCTCATAGCATTCACCTGTATCTTTCATTTGGTCATCCGCTGACGAGCCGCCGTTGCAGTTCGCCTGACAAGACAATTTCTCAGTATCTTATATTATAAGAGAAATATAGGAAAAACGCAAACGCTTTCTTCTGTTCAGCCTTTTCCGCCTCTGGTTCCATCCAAAAAGCGCACCCTCCCCGCAGCAGCTGCCGGAAGGGTGCGCAATCATCCAATTTACACCAATATCAAACCAACCGTATCATACGGCACAGAGCTTAAGCGTTTTCCCCGTTGAGGAAATCCCAGACAACCTGGCAGTGCAGCGCCACCCCGGTGGGGAAGCTGCTCTCATCAAACACCACATAATCACTGTGGTTGGGGAAAGGACCGCCGCCGCCCAGACGGGCAAAGGCGCCTTTGGTCAAAACGGTATATTCAGAGAAGTCCTCTCCGCCCATACCGGGCTGTCCCTGTCTGACCAGAGAGGGATCGTCTACAACCTTGGCGGCAGATTTGCGAACCAGATCAATGCTCTCGGCGTCGTTGACCAGCACCTCGGTGAGCATATCATACTGCACCTGCGCCTCGCAGCGGTAAGCAGCAGCGGTATTCTTAACCACCCGCTCCACAATGGACGGCAGCTGATGATGCAGCTCTACGTCATAGCTGCGGATGGTTCCCTCCAATACCGCTTCGCCGGAAACAATGTTAAAACGAGAACCCGAGTGGAAACTTCCGATGGTAACCACCAGCGGTGTGGCAGCGGGAACCTCCCGGCTGACAATCGTCTGAAGGTTCATAACAATAGCTGCGGCAGCAACGGTAGCATCCACACCATTTTCAGGCCGTGCGCCGTGGGTAGCTTTGCCGGTTACCTTGATGACAATCCGGTCGGTAGCAGCAGAGCTGGCTCCCGCCATCATCGAAACGGTACCAACCTCCATGGGAGCGCCAATATGAATTCCGAACACAAAATCCACACCGTCCATTCCATGCTGCGCAACCACCATCTTGGCGCCGCCGCCTACTTCCTCGGCGGGCTGGAACAACAGCTTTACGGTACCGCAAAGCTGATCCTTGATCTGCATCAGCACCTTGGCGGCGCCTACCAGCATCGCGGCATGGGTGTCATGACCGCAAGCGTGCATAAAGCCCTCATTTTTGGAAGCAAAGGGAAGATCGGTTTTTTCGGTGATGCTCAGCGCATCGATATCCGCCCGAAGGGCGATGGTCTTGCCAGGCTTCCCGCCTTTGATCTCTGCGATAAGGCCGGTAGGATCGAACCGGCGGTAGGGAATCCCCAGTTTGTCCATTTCCTTCGCAATCTGATCGGTAGTGCGGAATTCCTGAAAGCTTGCCTCAGGGTATGCATGAAGATCGCGGCGGAACGCTACTACATCTTCCTGTACGGCCTGTGCCATTGCCTTAAAGTCCATAAGAATAGTCCTCCTTTATGTAATAAAATCAGTCCATCGGAAACATTGGATTTTCCTGTAAAGACATTATTTTTATTGTAGCATAGCTGCATGGGAAGGTCAACTTTCTCCCCAAAACAACAAAAAATGCTTGGGGGAAAAACATGACAGAAGTTAGATGCAACAAAAATTTGTCTATCACCGTTCTCAAGCGGTATAGATAAGCCTCAACCCTTTTGGATAATTTGTATAATTTTATTCACCTAAAGTAACTTTTTTTGATGAACAAGTGGCTTTTTTCACTGTTAGGTCATATTTATAAATGCTATAGTATCTATGAGAAATTTGGATCTCCCATTTTTCGCTTGATTTTCTTAAAAAATCATCGTAAAAGGAGAGAAAGAAATGAAAAAACTGATCAGCGGCGTTTTGGCTTTTTCCATGTTGATTTCAGCATCCGCTTGTTCCAATGCTACGTCATCCTCCTCTTCGTCTGCAGCATCGTCCACATCCAATGCAGAGACAAGTGCATCCTCTTCCAGCACACAGGCGTCCGCAGAATCCTCATCTGCGTCAACGGACTCCTCTGTAACACTTCGCGCTTTGCCTGGTGGGGAAACGATGTGCGAAATACTCAAACCTCAGAGATTATCGAAATGTACATGAGCGAGCATCCCAATATCACCATCGAGCCGGAATTTTTACAGTTCGACGCCTATTGGGAAAAGCTGGCTACCCAAGCGGCTGTCGGCACATTGGCCGATGTGATGCAGTTTAATGAAGCAAGAACCCAGGAATATGCGGCTAGAGACCTGCTGCTGCCTTTGAACGACTATATTGACAGCGGCGCACTCTATGTACACGAATCCGCAATGAATACTTTTGGCGATTATACGCGCGATGATAATGGTTTGATCTATGGCATCAATGCTGGATCAAACGCCCTGGGAATTCACTATGATCCTGCGGTTTTGGAAGAATCGGGCGTTACCGTGGACGATACTACTTGGACTTATGAAGACTATGAGCAGGTTGTACGGGATGTCTATGCCAAAACTGGGAAAAAAGCGGATCTATTGGTCAATGGAGAAACGATTATAATGTATTCCTATGTACGCAATTTTGGAACGCAGACATATACCGATGACATGAAATCCTTCCTTATGACCGCAGAACAGCTACAGCCGCTGCTGGAGATGGATTACCGGTTGATGCAGGATGGGCTGACTCCTACCTATGATAGTTATGTAGGTGAAGTGTGGGGAGATGATCCTTTTTCCAAAGGAGAAACTTGGCTGCGTATCCACTGGTCTAACGAACTGGAGGCAGCTGTTGGCTATGCGGGAAGAGATATTAAAATCTTCTCCTGTCCCATTGCATCCAACGGTTCTCAAAACCCCTTGTATATTCGTGGTTCGATGAACTGGGCCATCAATGCAAATACAGCAAGTCCTGATGAAAGCGTTGCCTTTGTAAACTGGGTTGTCAACTCTGAAGAATGCAATCAGGTGCTGGGAAGCGAGCGGGGCGTCTCGATCAATCCGGATATCCGCACCATGCTTTCCGAAGCGGAGGATGCTACCCAAATCACCAAAGATGTATTTTCCTTTGTAGATAAGGTTTCCGGTTTGCAGAGTGTCTCCTACAAATTCCGATCTCCCAACGGTTCCGATGAGGTTACCACCCATATCAACGATTGCTTGGCGGAAATGTACTATGGCATGATCACCCCTGCTCAAGCTGCTGAAAAAATCATCGATGGTGCCAATAAAATACTTGCTGAGAAGAACTAATCATTTCTTTTCGTTTTTTATCTGAATGGAACGGTTCCCGGCTTTGCGAAGGTTATCATTAACTGCAAAGCCGGGATTTTCAGGAGGTGACCTCTTTTGATGCAAAAAAAGCAAAACATATCAGGGAGATCTGTGCGCAAAACCCTAAGGCAGAAATTGGTTGGTAGCGATCTATTTTGTGGGTATGTATTTCTCGCTCCGTTTATCATCGGCTTTTTGACATTTACCTTGGTCCCAATGGTGAGTTCGCTCTACCTTTCCTTTACCGAATATGATATCTTAAGCCCAGCTCAATTTGTTGGACTGAAAAATTACATAGAAATGTTCACAGATGACCCCAAATTTTGGAAATCCTTTTTTGTGACAATCAAATATGTTGTCGTTGCGGTACCACTGCGATTGATTTTTGCACTGATTGTTGCCCTTATTTTAGTGAAACAAACAAGATTGACCAGTTTTTATCGAGCTGCATATTATCTGCCCTCATTGATCGGCGGTTCTATTGCCGTTGCGGTCCTTTGGAAACGGCTGTCGGCAGTTTCTTGGGACGACCCTTACTTCCACGGCCACGTCGCTCTACTGCAAAGCCTTCCGGCCCTTCCGTTAGGTATAT
>DBQB01000063.1:50581-59486 GCA_002305685.1 Ruminococcaceae bacterium UBA1405 | reverse complement strand
GTCTACTTGACGGGGGGCGGTTCAAGATTCGCGGCGCTTTTTTTATAGAAAGAAAGGGGAGTGAAGGATGATGGCGACGCAGGTGGTGGCCGCGCTGATTTGGGACGGCCCTCGTTTTCTCATATGCCAGCGCCCGGCCCACAAAGCCAGAGGACTGCTCTGGGAATTTGTCGGGGGAAAGGTGGAACCGGGAGAATCCCGCAAGGCTGCCCTGGCAAGAGAGTGCCGGGAGGAGCTGGGAGTGGAAATTGCGGTGGGAGATATCTTCATGGAGGTGGAACACACCTATCCCGATATGACGGTACATCTGACCCTGTTCCATTCCCAAATTTTGCAGGGTATCCCTCAAAAACTGGAACACAACGACATTCAGTGGATTACACCGCAGCAGATCGATGGATATGTTTTTTGTCCGGCGGATGTGGAGGTTTTGGAGGCCATCCGCGCCATAGCGCTGCCGGAGAAGGAATAAAAATTGCGGCGCTTGCCAGGCCAGGGTCTACAAGCGTCGCAGTTTCTCTGTCAAGAGTCTATTGTCTATTGCGTATAGAAGAGAAGGATCAGTAGGTCGGGTTTCAGTCCAGTTCTATGACCTGTGCGTGATTTTCCGCCAGGATTCTGGGACGCTGTTCGACGCCGTCTGGAATCACCTCGTAGTGATGCAGCAGAATTCCTTGGGCATACCGCACCCATAAACCGTAAGCCGGTGCGTCGCCGATGTCGTCGATCATATGCGCATCGGGATAGATGCCATACATGGGGCTGAAGTCGCTTTCCTTGGTCACCGGTTTTTGGGAAGCTTTCTGGTGGATGACAATGTCTTTGAGCAGGATATTTTCGATGCTTTTCTCCGGAATTCCGGCAATGTAGGAGCCTCTGGGACCACACTGGACGCCTTTGACGTTTTCGATGACGATGTTTTGCAGATTGCCGATGCCGGGGCGGGGATCCTCGGGTTTTACCCGTCCCCGGTTATCCAGGCGCAGGAAGATGGGACTCATGCAGTCGGACATCTCAATGTTGCGAATGTAAATATCCTCCACGGTGGCGCCGTCCAGCATTTCCAGCGAGATGCCGGAATCGGAGCAGAGGTTTTTAATGCGCCGCATTTCCTGGGTCATACCTCCCAGTTTGCAGTTTTGCACCAGAATGTTGCGGAAATCTCCCTGGGTATCGGTTCCGATTTTCAGGGAATTGCAGGAGCTGATGAAGGTACAATCCTCAATCAGCACCCGCTCACAGGTGCGCTGGGAAGCGCCCTTGAAGCACATGGCGTCGTCCCCGGAGCTGATGGTGCAGTGATGAATCCAGACATCCCGGCAGCCGTCCACATCGATGCCGTCATTGTTGTAGTTGGCCTGGTTTTCCACATGGATGTTCTCCAGAATCACCTGATCGCAGTTGAGATAATTCTGCATCCAGCAGGCAGCATCCATAAGGGTGATATCCTTAACGTGAACGCGCTTACAGTCAATGATCCGCATCATGAAGGGACGTCCGGGAGTGCCGGTGGCGGTTTCCTCGCCGGGGAAGTTTTTCTGAGAACCCTGGCCGCAGATCGTTCCCTCGCCGCAGATGGCGATGTTTTCACAGCCTTCCGCAAAAATCAGAGACTGGTTCATTCCCATATTGGTATCCATGACTGTTCTGCGCTTGGCGACGTGCTCCGGATAATCCTTTAGGTCGGTGCTGCCCAGCAGTCGGGCGCCTTTGTCCACAAATAAGGTGACGTTGGAACGCAGCACCAGGGTGCCGCTGAGATAGTCTCCATGTTCCAATTTGACGGTGCCGCCCTTTTCCGCTGCGGCGTCAATGGCCTTTTGGAGAAAATCGGTTGCTTTTCCGCTTCCCGTGTATCCGAACTGTTCGGGGGTGAAGGTTTTTTCATGCTGGACCATGCCGGGAAGTTTTCTCAGCGTTTGGGCCATTGCCTCCAATTTTTGGAGAAGCTGTCCAGCGTGTTGGATTTGTTGTTCTTTGTTTGCCATAAAAGCACTCCTATATCTTTTGAGTTTGGGTATCTGGTGGAGAGCAGCAGGATGAGAATCTTTGTGATAATTGTATCATTTTTGTGGAAACTTTGCAATAAATGGTGCAAAGACACAGGCAAAATATACCATACATCCAAAATAGCGATTATACTTTCCAAAAAGCCCAAAATACGAAAAAAACCCCTTGACAATCGAAAAGTTACAGCTTATAATAATAAAGCTGTCAAATCCATAGACAGCAGGTTTCGTTTCCAATACAACGGATGAAATGAACCGTAGGGTTCTGCCTGCCGAGGAGGAGATTATCGAAGGTTTCGGTTTGAAATCATGGGATAATATAACTCTTTCTGTGGTTTGCAGAAGGAGTTTTTTTATTGCGGTTTTGTCCTGCGATAAAAGAACCGCTGCAACGAACAAATGATTTGATGCAAATAATTCCAGGAGGTGAACCGATTTGCCAAGTGAAAAAGCTTTAGTGGAAAAGAAAGCTGTTGTGGAAGCCCTCAACGCAAAGATGTCCAAGGCTGTCGCCGGTGTTCTGGTGGACTATAAGGGCATTACCGTTGCGGACGATACCAAGCTGAGAAAAGATCTGCGTGAGGCTGGCGTGGAGTATATGGTTGTGAAAAACACCCTGCTCAAGTTCGCTGCCGAGGCCAATGGTTATTCTGAGCTGACACAGCATCTCAACGGTACCAGCGCCATCGCTTTCTCCGAGAGCGATCCCGTTGCTGCCGCCAAGATCCTGACCAAATTTGCCGATGATTCCAAGGGCAAGTTTGTGGTAAAGGCTGGTTTTGTGGATGGCGGATATATTGACGCCGCCAAGGTTGCAGAGCTCGGCAAGCTGCCCAGCAAGGAACAGCTGCTCTGCCAGTTGCTTAGCGTCCTGAATGGTAACCTGAGAGGCCTTGCTTGCGCCCTCAATGCCATTGCCGAACAGAAGGCTGAACCTGCTGAAGAAACAGCAGCTGCCGAATAATGAAAACAATTAACAGGAGGTAAACTATAATGGCTTCTGAGAAGATTCTGAAATTCGTAGAAGAGATTAAGACCCTCACCGTTCTCGAGCTCAATGAGCTGGTTAAGGCGATCGAGGAAGAGTTTGGTGTTTCTGCTGCTGCTCCCGTAGTGGTTGCTGGCGGTGCTGCTGCTGCTCCCGCTGAGGAGGAGAAGAGCGAGTTCGACGTTATCCTGGTTGACGCTGGTGCTTCCAAGATGGGCGTTATCAAGGTTGTTAAAGACATCACCGGTCTGGGCCTGAAAGAGTCCAAGGCTCTGGTTGACGGCGCTCCCAAGCCCATCAAAGAGAAGGTTTCCAAGGCTGACGCTGAGGACATCAAGAAGAAGCTGGAAGATGCCGGCGCTAAGGTTGAGGTTAAATAATTTTACCTTTCCTACCGATTCTTTAAGAGGTACCATGCTTTTGCGTGGTACCTCTTTTCTTTTATCCGGGTGTTGCAGCGATTTGTCTCTTGCCGAAAGCGGGAAATTCTGTCATACTGGTGGACAGATGAAGGCGATACAAAATATTCTTGAAATGGAGGTTTTGCTATGAATCTTCTTCGCAATCCACTGCTGCCCGGATTTTATCCCGATCCCTCCATCTGCCGTGTGGGGGAGGATTACTATCTGGTGACCTCTACGTTTGAGTATTTTCCCGGGGTTCCCATATTCCATTCCCGGGATCTGGTCCACTGGCATCAGATCGGTCACTGCCTGACCCGCCCTTCTCAGTTACCTTTGTACGGTACGCTGCCATCCAAGGGAATCTACGCTCCTACTCTTCGATACCATCAGGGGACGTTTTATATGATTACCACTCTGGTGCGGGATGAGCAGTACGATCACAACGTCAATTTCTATGTCACCGCAAAGGATCCTGCCGGTCCCTGGTCTGAGCCGGTGGTGGTGGAAGGGGCCGACGGCATCGATCCCACTTTGTTTTTTGACGGGGATCAGGCCTATTATCTGGGTAATATGCGCCCAGATCCGGACAGTGCGGGTGGTTCCCGCTATATTTGGTTGCAAACGCTGGACATTTCTACCGGGAAACTCACGGGGGAGCGGCGGATTCTGCTTACCGATGGAGCGCTCTATCATGCCCATGCTCCGGAGGGCCCCCATCTCTACCATGTGGGAGAGTATTACTATCTGCTGATTGCTGAGGGTGGTACCTCCAAGGATCATGCAGTGACGGTATTCCGCAGCCGGTGCGTTACCGGGCCGTATGAAGGGAATCCCCGCAACCCGGTATTTACCCATCGAAATCTCTCCAGAAACAGCGCCATCAACAGCACCGGCCATGCCGATTTGGTGGAAACCCAAAACGGAGAATGGTGGGCGGTGATGCTGGCTTCCCGCCCGGATGGAGGAAATTACCGCTGCCTTGGGCGGGAAACCTACGCCCTTCCGGTGATTTGGGAGGAGGATTGGCCGGTCTTCAGCCCCGATACCGGGCGGATGGAATTTACCTTCCCGGCGCCCCAGCTTCCATCTCAACGCTGGCCGGCACAGCAAAGCTGCGAACATTTTGATATGCCGCAACTGCCTCTCTCCTTTTCTTTGGTGCGCACACCGGATCTGGAGAATCCCCCCTATTCCCTCACGGCTCATCCCGGTTATCTGCGGCTGTACACCCGTCCTCAGATGTTGACTGAGTGCAGTTGTCCCGCTTTTGTGGGGAGACGGCAGCAGCATCTCTCCTTTGTGGCGTCCGCCCGGATGCACTTTTCTCCCAAGCGGCCGGGAGAATGGGCGGGAATAGTGATGCTGATGAGCGCCGGATACCAGCTTCGTATGGAGCGGGGACTTATAGAAAACAGGCCGGTACTGCGTCTGGTTTCCTGCATTGCGGGAAAGGAACAGGTGGAGGCGCTGCTGGATTGTCCCGCTCAGGCACTGGTGCTGAAGATGGAATCGGTGGAGCAGTGCTGTACCTTCACGGTTGCCCAGATAGATTCCAGCGGTTTTGCCGGAAGCTGGCAGATACTGGCGCAGCAGGTGGATCTGCTGCCGTACAGTACCCTGGAAGCCAACCGTTTTACCGGCACCTTCCTGGGGATGTATGCCACCTCCAGCGGACAGCCCTCCGACAATTTTGCGGACTTTGACTGGTTCTCTTACCAGGGAATTGACCAGTAAATACAAACCCCCGAATCGGTTCAGCCGATTCGGGGGTTGATCTTAGGTAAAGAAAGGATAAAATCAGAATGCAGAGCGATATCCGTCTCCCACCGTCTCATCCCCATAGGTCAGTACCTGAGAGGGATTTTGCTGGGAGGTGACGGTTACGTCCTTGAGTCGAATGTTTTGGGCGTAGCGGCACTGAACGCCCTGCTGTGCGTGGATGGAAGAGCGTTCCAGAGTAATATCGTGGATGGGGCGCTGCGCCAATCCGCAGATGTCCACCGCTTTTTTGGCGCCTATGCAGAGGATATCCGACATATGAATATGGCAGAATTCCGGGATATCCTCCTCAGGATACCGTTTTTCCACGTCCCGTTCGCTGCCGATGGCGGAACTGTAACCCATATTCATGACCACAGCCTGTTCCTTAATGTTGTCCATACGGATATTACGGATCCAGATATCCCGCACTGTGCCGCCTCTGCCCAGACAGCTCTTAAACCGCAGTCCCACATCGGTGCCGATAAAGGTGCAGTTTTCCACCAGTACATTGTGGACGCCGCAGGACATTTCGCTGCCAATGACAAATCCGCCATGGCCGTGGTATACCACGCAGTCGTGAATCCATACGTTGGCGGTGGCCCGCTCGGTATCCCGCCCAGGCTTATTTTTGCCGGATTTCACACAGATGCCATCGTCGCCTGCGTCAAAGCTGCAATGGGTAATCTCCACATTCTGACAGGCTTCCAGGTCCAGGGCGTCTCCATTTTGGGCGTACCAGGGATTGCGCATACTCACCCGGTCCATAGTCAAGTGCTCGCACATCCTCGGATGCAGACACCAGGCGGGGGAATTTTGGAAGGTAATTCCCTGGAGCAAAATATGTTTACAGCCTACAAGGTTGACCAACACCGGACGGAAGAAGTGGTGATATGCTTTGGCTTCCTCCAAATTGTCTACCATACCGCCATGCTGATTGTTGTATGCGCTGCCCAGAGCGATGGCCTCGGAGGGATAGATCAAGCTTTCCTCTCCCTTTTCCACCAGATAGGCGCCCTCTTTTTGGGCCAAATCCTCCCACTGACGGGCGGTAAATTTCCATTTTTTGCAGACCCGCCAGGCTTCGCCGGCTCCGTCAAAGATGCCGTCCCCGGTGATGGCGATATTCTCAGCATCCTTGGCGTAGATGGGGGAGATGCAGCGTAGGGTGGGGAGTCCCTCGTAATGGGACGGGATCAGCGGATAATCCCGATAGTCGTCTGAAAATTTGATAAACGCGCCTGCGGCGGTGTCCAGCCGTACCCCATTTTTCAGGTGGATGGTTGCGGTTTTCCAAAATCCTGCCGGAATCAGGACGGTGCCGCCGCCCGCTTCGCTGCAAGCTGTGATGGCGTTGTTGATGGCGTCGGTGTTTATGGTGATACCGTCGGCAACCGCTCCAAAATCTCGGATATCCATCTTTCTGTCTGGAAAAACGGGTTTTATGATGGTTGGCATTTGAAATTCCATACTGTCTCCTCCTGTTGTTCTGGTGATGTGAGATGATCGCATCTCATGGTGGTGATAGATGTATTATACCATATTTACCGATACAGGACAATTTTCTGCTGGATGGTCATGGCCTCTAGTTTCCGTCTGCGATTTTTGAAAAATATGATCAATTCTGGAGGCTGGTCGCAAAAAAATGCTGTCTGTCTACAAATATTCATGCAATATTCATTTTCGTATAGTATGATAAAAGAAAATCGGCGTTTTGGCAGCGACATCATTGCAGCGGCTGTTGCTGCGCTCTCTTGATAGGAGGATTGGATTTGCAACAAAAAGAAAAAGAACAGCCGTCCAAGAAAAAAAGCCTTTGGCGTACGGTGCTTTGTTTTGCGTTGGAGCTTGCTGTTTTGTGGATTATTTTCTATTATCTAATATTTTTTGCCTATATTCCCAGCTCTTCCATGGTTCCCACACTTCCTGAGGGCGGTGTGACGGTAGCCAGTTATCTTCACGGGGATAAAACGGTGGAGCGTGGCGATGTGGTGATTTTTTGGTCGCAGGAGTACGGAAAAAAATTGGTCAAACGGGTGATTGGGCTTCCGGGGGAAACGGTAACCATTGAGGATGGGGTAGTTTCGGTGGACGGAACGGTTTTGGAGGAGCCCTATGTGATCCATGCCGATCAGCGCTCCGATACCTTCACGGTTCCGGAGGATTGCTACCTGTTTTTGGGAGATAACCGGGAAAATTCAGAGGACGCCCGGTTCTGGGTGGATCCATATATTCATACGGAAGATCTGCTGGGAGTGGTCCGGGTGGTGGTTTGGCCCCTGACCCAAATCTCTATTGTGGAGTAAGTTCCTGTTTATGATGAATAAAATCAGGAGAGATGGATGGAATCTCTCCCGATTTTATTTCCAGAGCTTTTTAGGGTCCATTCCGTACACCTGTATCAGTTCCAGCGACGGACTGTTGGCCAGCTGCCTGGGGGTTACAATCCTTCCTCCGTTGCTGTCCAGGTCAATTCCAGTCGCCTGGTATGCCGCCCAGACCAGATGGGCGCAGTGGGTTTGTGCAAGGAGTCCGTCGGTATATTTCTCAGAAAAGATTCCGATGGTCAGTCCATAAGGAACCCCAGCCAAACGCTCTGCCGCTGTTCGTGCAGCCTCTTTCCTCTGCAGTGCAGATAATCCTGATACCCGCAACACCAGAAAGCTGGGGTAGCTTTTCCACTTTTCTGTGGACTGAATGGTGGATTGTTCTCCCAATACCACCGATTCCAGCGTAAGGCCCGCTTGGGCGTCGATGACAATGGCGGCATGACCGTTGCGCCAACCCAAAGTATGAGAATTGGGTGAAATGAGGATATCCCCATCCTCCAACGGAGCCAATACAGCCGCTGCCACAATATCACCTTGGGAGTCCACCGTGTGTTCCTCTCTGGAAATAATGCTGTTGGGGGTACAGGAAATTTCCGGTGTATCAAAAAAAGCCTGCTGGATTTGGAGAATCTGCTGAAATTGCCCCTGTTCCAACAAATTGATGATGGCCAATCGTCCCAGGCCGGTTTGCGTCAGCAAAATCTCATAGTCTTCATCGGACCATTGGGTTTGCTGCAAAACAGGAAGGATATCCGCTTGGGGATAGGAGGGGACCCAGCGAACGGTATTCTCTGCAGATTTCGTCCATATCACGGAAATCACCAACAGTACGACGATTCCCAACCCCATCCAGCGCCATCCGTATTTTCTCAACACTTCTTTTGTCCTCCTTACAGCCTCACAGCGATACTATCAGAAGGTTTGGCGGTTTTCCAAAGATCCAATCGGATTGAACGGTGGGATAGGAGTGGTTTTTGCTGTATTCATACAATGGAATTGGATAGCAATGTGGCTGAGCGTTTGAAAACTAAGATCATATGGAAATGAGGAACGTCGAAACACCAAGGTGCATACCATGTTGTGAATCTATTTTTTTATGAAAGCGGGGAACCCACATTGCTTCCCTATTACCCATATGGCGGACAGTGGAAAATATGTCCTTTATACTGCCTGTGTGGGCAATGTAAAAACATCGGCCCCACGGGAGCGACCGGAGCTACCGGTCCCACCGGAGCCACCGGCCCCACGGGAGCGACAGGAGCCACCGGTCCTACAGGAGCGACGGGAGCCGATGGTGTTACAGGAGCCACCGGTCCTACGGGGGCGACGGGAGCCGATGGTGTTACAGGAGCCACCGGTCCTACAGGAGCGACGGGAGCTGACGGTGTTACAGGAGCCACCGGCCCCACAGGAGCG
>DBQB01000063.1:0-50488 GCA_002305685.1 Ruminococcaceae bacterium UBA1405 | reverse complement strand
AGCCACCGGCCCCACAGGAGCGACAGGAGCCGATGGTGTTACCGGAGCTACCGGCCCCACGGGAGCAACAGGAGCCGACGGTGCTACCGGAGCCACTGGCCCCACAGGAGCGACGGGAGCCGATGGTGCTATCGGAGCCACCGGCCCCACAGGAGCGACGGGAGCTACCGGCCCAACCGGTGCCGTTCCAGATGATGTTTTTGCGTCCTTTGTGAATTATCAGTATCCACTGACGCAGAACACTCTAATTTCACTTTTCCCGGACGTCACCGACCCCACCGGCGCCATTGTTGCTACCGATCCTGAGCATATCACGCTGGCGGCGGGATACTATCTGATCTCCTATAAAGTTTCAGCTATTTTTCGTACCCCCAATTATATGCAGATTACTCCCTCTTACAATGGGACTTCCCATCTGGAAACGGGAATCTATTTTGCCACCAGTGCAGACGGCTCCAGCGCCTGTGGTTCAGCATTTCTCATTGTGCGGGCCCCGGCTCCCACCGTTTTTACCCTAACTTACAGCGGTTCGGCCAATGCTAGGGATGGCGAGATCAATCTTACGATTGTAAAGCTGCGAAGGCCATTGTAGCTGCTGCAAAAAACGCTCCGTATGCAGTCAAAACGGCTGCATACGGAGCGTTTTTTGGTGTAAACAATAAGCCTAACCCGACGTCTGGACGAGTAGCGCTATGTTTTGCTGCAAAATCAGCGGACGGCGATCTGTGGCTGTGTTTCCAGAGCAAACACCATCAGATGGGTCCCCTCCCGGCGGGAGTCGGTCATGGGGATCTGGATGATTTGGTTGTTTTCGTAAGTTTTATAGTAGTAGCTGCCCTTCTGGGCGTTGATGCAGCAGCTGTAGGTGGTGATGTCCGGCCTTTCTTCCGGGGTGATGACGGTGCCGCGCACCATTGCGACGGCGTCCAGAATATGAAATACCTGGGAAACACAGGCGTACTCATCGGTTTCACACAGACTGTTAAACTTGCAAAATACGGTTTTGATAAAACGGGAAGCGGGAGAGAAATCGCCGGGAATCCCCAGGGCTCCCATCCCTTGTCCAAATGGGGTAAGGGACGCACCATGGCAGAGCCGGTTTTCCGGATACTGGGCGGAGAGATGCAGATACTGACGTACATTTTCCAGATGGAAGGGGAAGGGTGGGTTGTTGGTCAATACACCGTAAGGGTTATCGTAAATCTGTAGGCCTGCCTCGGTACGCTCCACCGTCAGGCTGCCGCAGCGCTCCGAAACAATCCAGTGCAGCGGCGCCAAAGGGAGAGCCGGGAGAAAAGGTTTTTGCACCAGTTCCACCTGGGAAAGCAGTTCCTTTGCCTGGGATAGATTTTCACAGCGGCCCAAAATGACAGGAATCAATTCATAGGGCGCCAGCGGGATTTTCCCCTGCTGTTTGAGCTGTGCGACGGCATCGACGGGAAGGTAGTAGGCGTTGTCAGGAAAATTAAGCCCTGCCATACAGAGTCCTTTCTCATTGGCCGCCTCCGCGTACAGGGGATAACCCTGGGCTGCATTTGCCATGCCGATCATGGCATAGTGGTGTGAAAGGGTACCGGCGAAATGGGTGGAGATGGGAAAATCCCGCGGGGTGATGACCACCGATTCTCCGAACGAGTATTCGATATCCATGTTCCTTCCAAAATACATGGGATCTTGGGAAAAGGTGAAGGCGGTACACATGGCGTTCTCACATCCTTTTTTATAAATTTTTTGTTGGCGTCTAGGGTGTGTCGGTTGGGTTTTTGCAAAAGACGGCGTCACAGATGCTTGAGCAGTTTTAGATACTGTCCGTCGCTGTCCTCTCCCACAAAGAGGATAGTATGAAATCCAGAGATGGCATAGAGACGCAGCGCGCCATAGTTGTCCAGATCTACCCCCACTGAGATCTCCCGATAGCCGAGATCTTTTGCAGTTTTGCAGGCAAAGGAGACCAGTTCTCTGCCGATGCCTCTGCGGCGGTAGGTATCCTTGACAACCAGTCTGGAGAGATAGACCCTCTGGTTGGCAACTGTGTAATCCGGGTCCTGCATATCCCGCACCAGCGAGATCTCCCCGACAAACGCACCGTCCAGGTCATAGATATAGGTGGTACGGTTTCCGTTTTCCAATTCTCTGACAAAATGCGCAGTGAAAGCGGGATTCTTTTCGATATCCCAGATGTTAGCGCATTTGTGAAAATCAATGCGCTGCAATGGATGAATGTGTTCGTACATTCTGTTTACTCCTTTTTCACACGCAAGGGGAAAGCGATATCTGCAAAGCGTTTCCCCGGTTAGTATCTTCCAAAATATGAAAAAAATGAGCTGAGTACGTCTTATTGTCGCACACAGCTCTTTTTGGATTGTAAACACGGGAAAAATTTTCTGATTACAGATTCTGCTTAATGGTGTCGATGATCTTCTGATACTCCTCTTCGCTGAGGTATTTGGGAGGATTGACGTTCATCTCAAAGGTACCGCCGAAGGTATGTCCGCCCTCCTGTTTGGGAACAATATGGCAGTGGAGATGGGGAAGGGTGTCGCTGAACATACCGTAATTGACCTTAGCGGGATGAACAGCTTTCATCAAGGCCTTGCCAACGGTGGTAATATCCTTCATAAAAGCGGAGGCCTGTTCGTCGGTCAGATCGGTGAGATGGTTGACGTGATCTTTGTAGGCCAAAACCACTCTACCATAGTAGGTCTGCTCTTTGAACAGATACAGCTTGGAGGTGGGCAGGTCTGTGATATAGATCATCAGAGAGTGGAGCTTTTCGTTTTCCGTACAGTACATGCAGTTGGAATCTTTCATGGCGGATACATCCTTTCCGGGTTGTCGGCAAGCTTTCTCTGCCGGCCGGTTTTACAACCTGTTTTTTATAATCTGATTATACTCTCAACCGGGATAATTGGCAAGAGAAATGAAATTAGTGGAGGATAGTAATTCGTCATTTTACTCGGGTCCGCGCTGGAGTACTTTCTATAAAAAATTCGCCGGTGGATTTCCACCGGCGAAAAAGAACGGAAAATCGATTACGCTGCAGTGCTGGCGCTTAAAGTAGCGTCAGCCTCAACAGCCTCGGAAGCTTCAGCCTGAGCAGCGAGGGATTCAGAGGAAGACTCAGCCTCAGAGGAAGCGGAAGCGTCGGAGGAAGCATCTGCCTCAGAAGAAGAATCGGAAGAAGAGGTGTCAGAAGCCTCAGAGGAAGAAGCATCAGAAGTCTCGGAGGAAGCTTCGCTGGAAGCAGCGCTTTCATCCTGCGCAGCCGAAGAGCTCTCATCGCCGGTCACTTCATCAGAAACATCGCCGTCGGGAACGGAAGAAGTTTCAGAGGAAGAGGTTTCCTGGGAACTGCTGCTCTCGGAGGAGGAGACAGAGGAGGAAACAGAAGAAGAAACACTGGAGCTGCTGGAACTGCTGGAAGAAGAACTGTTATCGTCGCTGCCGCATCCTACCAGCGCAACTGCCAAAGCAGCGGTCAAAGCGATCAAAATTGTTTTTTTCATGTTTTTGTACATGCTCCCGTAGTGGGAAGCATCTCCTTTCTCGTGAATTGATATACACAAGGATGAAAATTTTTATTTGAAAAATCACCCTGCTTTCAGGGAACTCTGTTCCTGAAAGTGATTTCATTATACGGCAAGTTTGTGAGGATAAAATGAATTTTCGTTAAAATAACATAGTAAGATAAGTGAAAATTATGAACATTTTATATCCACAGACACAGTTTTGTAAAGAATGTGTCAAGCCAGGAAGCCTGAATGGGACAGCAAAGCAGGCGGACGCTTCTTTGGTCGATGATAGGATACCCTTATGACCGTTGCTTTATCCTTGGACATTTTTTCGAGTTGATGCAAAATAAATTGTATTTTTTTACAAAAAAAGGAGAAGAATGGCGTGCATTCTTCTCCGGAGGAGGATTTCCATTGCATTACACCTGATTGGGGCGTTTTTTCAAAATTTTTGGGATATTGATCAGGAACAGCGTGCCGGCAGTGACAGCAGAGAGAATGTCTGCTACCGGTTCAGCGTAGTAAATGCCGATGACGCCGAAAAACCGCGGCAGAATAATGGCAAGCGGAACCAGCAAAATCACTTTGCGCAGAAGCGCCAGAAACAGGGAGATTTTCGCCTGTCCCAGTCCCATAAAGGCGGATTGACAACCCATCTGAAGGCCAAAGATAAACATACCGAACATATAGATGGGCATACATCTCTCTACCAGCGCAATCAGCTCAGGGTTGTCAGAGAACATACCCCCAAAGAATCCAGGAAAACAGATGACCAGTAAGGTACACACCGAGGTGATGATCAGCGTTGTGAGGATGACAATGCGATAGGTGCTGCGTACCCGGTCATTTTGACCGGCGCCATAGTTAAAACTGATGATGGGCTGGCATCCTTGGGTAAATCCCTGTACCGGCACCACAACCAGCTGCATGACACTCTGCATTACCGTCATGGAACCTACATAGAGGTCTCCGCCATAAAACTGTAGACCGGAATTAAAGACGATGGTGATCAGGCTTTCGGTGGCCTGCATAATGAAAGGAGAGATGCCCAGCGCAGCTACGCGCAGCACAATTCGCCGGGACGGAATCAGATTTTCCAGGCGTATGCGGATGGCGGTTTGAGGGCCTGTGAGAAAGCGAAGTACCCAAAGGGTGCTGAGAGCCTGGGAGAGGATGGTGGCCAGTGCGGCGCCCCGCACCCCCATATTGCATACAAAAATAAAGATGGGATCCAAAACGATGTTGGTGACAGCGCCGATGAGTACTGAGAGCATAGCGATTTTGGCCCTTCCCTGGGAGGTGATAAACATATTCAGTCCCAAAGTCAGTTGCACAAAAATGGTACCCATCAGATAGATGCTCAGATACTGGCAGGCGTATTCGATGGTATTGTCGCTGGCGCCAAATAGATACAGCAAGGGTCGTTTGGTGATCTGGAAAAACAGGGTGAGGACTACCGAAAAAAACAGCAGCATGGTAACTGCATTGCCCAAAATCTTTTCCGCACCTTCCCGGTTGCCCCGTCCCAGCTCAATAGAGGCAAGAGGTGCACCGCCTGCTCCTGCAAAGGAGCTGAAAGCGGATACAATCATAATAATGGGAAAGGTAACTCCCAGCCCAGTCAGCGCCTGGGCGCCGATCTCGGGAATATGACCAATATACATCCGGTCCACAATGTTGTAAAGGACATTGATCAGCTGTGCAATGACAGCCGGGATGGCTAGATTTAAGATCAGCGGGACCAGCCGGCCGCTGCGCATTTGCTGTTCCTGTTTGGTATCCATGACAATAGCTTCCTTTCTAAACGGATATTTTAAAAAATTTCATCCTTCTGCTGCGCTTCATAGGCGGTAAGGTTGTGATAAAAACGTTGCAGGTATTCCTCAAATTGGCATCGTTCCTCAGGGGTGAAGCCTTTAAAATTGATGTCGCTCATCTCCCGATAACATTCCTGATAAAGGATTTGCAGGGATTTGGCTTGTTCGGTAAGAAAAACCAAAACTTCCCGACGATTTTCCGGATTGATGTGCCGCCGCAGCAGATGTTGGGCCTCCAGGCGGTCCAGCATACTGGTGAGGGTTGCGTTGGTGAGTTGGGTGCGCTGGCTGAGCTTGCTGATGGTAATTCCCTCCTCCCTCCACAACTGATATAGGACGTTGCACTGGGGACCACTGATATCCAGATTGGTGTGGCGGCGAAGCACCCGCTCAAAGATCCGAGCGTGAATCTGCTTAATCTGATGGATCAGGATCCCGATGGGTTGACGCAATATTTTCTCCTCCAAACATTTCGCTTTCGAACTATTAGCAAACAAAACTTATTATAAATCTGGGCCTCAAGATTGTCAACCTTTTTCCTTTACAAATTTGTGCGTCAGTGCTAAAATGTCCCAAGTATATTTATTGGTATGTCACAAAGAAAGGAAGGAAATTGGATGGATACGGCGATACAAAACCGTCCCAGATTATTTTCCAACAAGGATTTGAGGAAACTAATTATACCACTTGTTATTGAACAGGTGCTGGCTCTCACTGTGGGTTTGGCGGATGTGGTAATGGTATCCTCGGTGGGAGAGAACGCGGTTTCCGGCGTTTCGCTGGTGGATATGCTCAATAGTCTGTTCATCAATGTTTTTTCGGCGCTGGCTACCGGAGGCGCTGTGGTAACCTCCCAGCTCATCGGCGCCCAGGATCATCACAAGGCCAACGATTCCGCCAAGCAGTTGTTGTTTGTCACGCTGCTTACCGGTCTGGTGATTATGGGAGCAGTGATTCTCTGGCAGCGTCCCATGCTGCGCCTGCTTTTCGGCTCCATTGACGACGACGTTATGCAAAATGCCTTGACCTATCTGTTCATCTCAGCGCTGTCCTATCCCTTTTTGGCGGTATACAATTCCGGCGCCGCATTGTTTCGCTCCATGGGGAATTCCAAAATTTCTATGGCCATCTCCCTTTTGATGAACGGCATCAACATTGTGGGCAATGCAATCTGCGTGTACGGTATGGGAATGGGGATCGCCGGTGTGGCGGTACCTTCTCTGATCTCCAGAGGGGTAGCTGCTGTGGGAATTTTATGGCTACTGCTGCGCAGTCACGGCGCGGTAAGGCTGGAATTTCACAGTGGTTTCCGCCCCGATATGGGATTGATTCGCCGTATCCTGCGCATAGGCATCCCCAATGGATTGGAAAACAGCCTGTTTTCTCTGGGAAGGGTGCTGGTGGTCAGTATTATTGCCACCTTTGGCACCGTCCAAATTGCCGCCAATGCGGTGGCCAACAACTTTGATGGGATCGGTTGTATTCCGTCGCAGGCGATCAATCTGGCTGTGATCACAGTGATTGGACAGTGTGTGGGGGCGCAGGATGAACAACAAATCCGCTACTATACCAAAAAGCTTATGGGTTATGCATATCTGTTTGAGATACTGTTGAATGTAGTTTTGCTCTCCACCCTTTCCATGACGCTGAAAATTTATAATTTGTCACCGGAAACGATGCGGCTTTCGACCATTTTGATCTTCATTCATGACGGTTTTGCCATGCTGATGTGGCCGCTCTCCTTTACGTTGCCCAATGTGCTGCGCGCCTGCAACGATGTGCGCTTTACCATGATTGTCTCTATCTTTTCCATGTGGACCTTCCGTATCCTCTTTAGTTATATTATCGGGGTACATTTTGGATTGGGCGCCATCGGTGTATGGATTGCAATGCTGCTGGACTGGGCTTTTCGAATTATCTGCTTTGTGTGGCGTTATCTCAGCGGAAAATGGCGTAGTCTTTGTTTGGCTTCCTACGCCCGTTCCAAGGTGTCGAATTGAAAAATCCAGGTTGTATTTTTCAGGTTTTTTGATAAAATGAAGCTACAGGAATTGTCATAAGATGGAGATTGCGGCAGCTGGGAAAAAGCATATCGATTATGCCCTTCCGGCCGCCGCGTTTCTCTATGGGAAAACGGTAGGAGAAATAAAATTGGAGAAAAGCAATCGATTCAGATCTATTAAGCAAAACAAGTCCGACTTCCGTCCTTTGGAAGGTTCCGGGAAAGGCTCAAAACGTCCGGCAGCTAACGTATCTAAAAAAACCGAGCAGGAGAAACGTTCCTCTCAGCGGTATCGTACGCAGCAGACGGTGAAACCGCAACAGCAGTGTCCATATTATAAAAAGTGCGGCGGATGCCAGCTGCAAAACCTGGATTATCCACAACAGTTATCTTATAAACAACATTTGGTGGAGAAGCTGTTGCGGGGATACGGGCCGGTGCAGCCTATCATCGGCATGGAGAATCCGCTGCATTACCGCAATAAGGTTTCCGCCGCCTTTTCTACCGATCGCAATGGACGTACCATTTCCGGAGTGTATCAGTCCAGCACCCATCGGATCGTCCCGGTGGACCGCTGTATGATTGAGGACCAGATTGCAGATGAGATTATTGTAACCATCCGCAAACTGCTGAAAAGTTTTCGAATTGAGCCATACAATGAGTATAGAGAGTATGGACTTTTACGCCATGTACTGATTAAGCGGGGATTTGCTACTGGAGAAGTGATGGTTGTGTTGGTCACTGCTTCCCCTATTTTTCCTGCCAAAAATCGTTTTGTGCAGGCACTGCGGGAAAAACACCCGGAGATTGTGACCGTTGTGCAGAACATCAACAGCGGATTTACCAGTATGGTTTTGGGGGAACAGGAAAAGATCCTATACGGTAAAGGATATATTGAGGACATTCTTTGCGGCTGTCGTTTCCGCATCAGCGCCAAATCCTTTTATCAAATCAATCCAGTGCAGACCCAACGGTTGTATTCTTCCGCCATCTCTTTGGCAGAGCTCACCGGCAACGAAACGGTACTGGATGCCTATTGCGGTATTGGTACTATAGGTTTGATTGCTTCGAGTAAAGCCGGGCAGGTGATAGGGGTAGAACTGAATCGTGACGCGGTGCGGGATGCCATATCCAATGCGAAATGCAACCAGATACAAAATATCCGCTTTTTCTGTGATGATGCAGGCGATTTTATGGTACAGATGGCTCAGAATCGGCAAAAAGTGGACGTGGTATTTATGGATCCACCCAGAGCGGGCAGCGACGAAGCCTTTTTACAATCTGTTGCAACGCTGCGTCCGGAAAAGGTGGTATACATCTCCTGTAATCCGGAAACCCTCGCCAGAGATTTGAAATCGATAACCCGAAAGGGATATCAGGTTAAGCATATTCAGCCGGTGGATATGTTTCCTTTTACCAGTCATGTGGAGACGGTAGTACTTTTGTCCAAACTTAATACCAAGCAACATATCGTTGAAGAGTAATTTTGGACTAGTTGGAGTTGACTACTGCGGAGAAGAAGGCTATCTATGAGGAGATCGAAAAGTATGTGCTGAAACATACCGGGCTGAAAGCCAGTCACTTATACATCGTCCAGGTAAAGCAGAAGTATGGCTTTATCGAGCGGGAGAACTACAACAAGCCAAAAGCCGAAAATTCCAGGCAGCCGAAATGCCCGCCCGAAAAGGAAGCGGCGATGCTGCGAAGTATCTGAAAACGGTAACCGTATATAAGCCTTTTGAGAACGGATTGCACTGTCTCCTGTGGAAAAATCCTGCGGGCGAGAAACGCCTATGGATGTGACCGAGTTGCATCCATAGGCGTTAGTGTTATACTTTGTTACTTATTGTGAAATTTCATTTCTATCCGGTTGATTTGTCAATGGATATCTTCCGTGATATAGTAGATTCCATAATGTGGAGTGCTTTGAAAAGATGATGGAGATAGTATATGAAAAACATTTTACTTTTGGAGGATGACCATACATTGGGGAAAGGGATCACAATGGCGCTTACAGGGCCGGAAGCGTCTGTTTTTTGCTGTTCTACTTTGGCCGAAGCACGGGAAACAATGGTGACAAATCCGTTCGATTTGCTGATCCTGGACATCAACCTCCCCGATGGCAGTGGCCTGGACCTACTGCGTCAGGTGCGCTCGGAGGGCACCGCCACGCCAGTGATCCTGCTCACAGCCAACGATCTGGAACTGGACGAGGTCACCGGACTGGAGGCCGGGGCGGACGACTACATCACCAAGCCCTTTTCCCTGGCGGTACTCCGGGCCAGAGTGAACGCTCAGCTCCGTCGGGGTGCTCCCTCGGTTTCCCGAACCCTGTCCATCGGCCCCTTCACCTTCGATTTTGACCGAATGGATTTCCGCCGGGACGGGGCTGCCGTGGAACTGAGCAAGACAGAGCAGCGTCTCCTGCGGGTGCTGGTGGAAAATCGAGGACACGCTGTGTCCCGGGCCACCCTGGTGGACCGGGTATGGACGGATGGAGCGGAATTTGTGGAGGAAAACGCCCTGTCCGTAACGGTCAAGCGGCTGCGGAGCAAGCTGGAGGCTGATCCGGCCAAGCCGGACTATCTAAAAACGGTGTACGGCATCGGCTACACCTGGGCGGTGAAGCGATGACCGGGTATGTGATCGCGGTAGCCGCCCTGACGGCGGCCCTGGTGATTGTCGCCTATGACCGCTGGCGTACCGCCCGCACCATCCGGCGGCTGGACGATATGCTCACCGCCGCCATGGACGGCAGCTTTTCCGAACAAAACTTTGATGAGAGCCGGCTCTCCGCCTTGGAGAGCCGGTTGGCCCGGTATCTGACGGCCAGCGCCCTGTCTGAGCGGAATGTGCGGGAGCAGAAGGACCAGATCAGCGCCCTCATTTCTGACATCTCCCACCAGACCAAGACGCCGGTGGCCAATCTCCAGCTTTACGCCCAGCTGCTCTCGGAGCAGCCCCTCACGCCCCAGGGGAAGGACTGCACTGCCGCCATTTCCGCCCAGGCGGATAAGCTCCAGACCCTTATCGAAGCCCTGGTCAAGACCTCCCGCCTGGAGACGGGGATTCTGGCCCTCCACCCCCAGCCCGGCCAGATCGCTCCGATGTTGGAGCGCTCTGTCGCCCAGTATGCGCCCAAAGCCACGGAAAAAGGCATCGTCCTGACCACACGGCGTACAGAGGGTTCCGCCGTCTTTGACCCCAAGTGGACGGAGGAAGCGGTATGCAACCTGTTGGACAACGCCGTGAAGTACACCCCCTCCGGCGGCACTGTGACGGTGGAGGTCAAAAACTATGAACTGTTCTCCGCCATCCGGGTGACCGATACCGGGCCGGGCATTCCCGAGGAGGAGCAGGCCAAGATTTTTGGGCGATTCTACCGCGCCCCCAGCGCTTATCAGGCAGAGGGTGTGGGCATCGGCCTCTACCTCACCCGGCAGATCGCGGAGAAGCAGGGCGGTTATGTGAAGGTGGAGAGCATAGTCGGGAAGGAAAGCACATTTTCCCTGTTTCTTCCGCGATCCTGAGGGACATCTTTCAAAACTGTCACATTCTCGAAAGTACCAGGACAGATTTCCATGCTAAAGTCTGTATTGTCAAAGGACGGTACAGACTTTTTCTTTGGAGGAATATCGTATGACAATTCTTGAGACTCGTGATCTGAAAAAATACTATGGCACCGGGGATACCCAGGTCAAAGCTCTGGATGGCGTGAATTTGAAGATTGAGCAGGGGGAGTTTGTGGCCATCGTGGGTACCTCCGGCTCCGGCAAGTCCACCCTGCTCCATATGCTGGGCGGGTTGGACCGGCCCACCTCCGGCACCGTTACCGTGGACGGCAAGGACATCTTCGCCCTGAAGGACGAGGCCCTGACCATCTTCCGCCGGAGGAAGATCGGCTTCGTATTCCAGTCCTACAATCTGGTGCCGGTGCTCAGTGTGTGGGAGAACATCGTTCTGCCCATTCAGCTGGATGGGGCCAAGGTGGATGAAGCCTATATCCAGGAGGTCATCGCCACCCTGGGGCTGGAGAAGAAACTTCAGAACCTCCCCAACCAGCTCTCCGGCGGCCAGCAGCAGCGGGTAGCCATCGCCCGGGCCTTGGCCACCAAGCCAGCCATCCTTCTGGCCGACGAGCCCACCGGCAACCTGGACAGCAAAACAAGCCAGGATGTGCTGGGCCTCATGAAGGTGACGGGACAGAAGTTCACCCAGACCATGGTGATGATCACCCACAATGAGGAGATCGCTCAGATGGCCGACCGTATCGTCCGCATTGAGGACGGGCGGATCGTGACACGATAAGGGGGCGAACACCATGCATGTAGCAAACCGCGGCTGCATCCGCCGCCTGAGTCTGAAAAGTCTTCTTGCAAACCGCACTCGTAATCTGGTGGCGGTACTGGCCATCGCCCTGACGGCGGTGCTGTTTACCTCCCTTTTTACCATTGCCCTCTCCATCAACGAGGGCATCCAGCAGAACAACTTCCGCCAGGCGGGCGGGTATGCCCACGGCGGTTTCAAATATCTCACCGAGGAACAGTTCCACCAACTGAAAGAACATCCCCTCATTCAGCAGTGGGGCCTGCGCCGTTTTGTGGGGATGCCCACCGACATTCCCTTCAATAAGTCCCATGTGGAGGTAGGCTATTCCGACCCAAATGAAGCCCATTGGATCTACTGCGACCCGGTGGAGGGCCGCTTGCCTGCCGAGGGTACCTATGAGGCCGCCACCGACACCCATGTTTTGGAGCTGCTGGGCGTCACCCCGGAGCTGGGGACGGAGTTTACCTTGACCTTTGAGGTGGACGGTCATGAAACTACCCAGACTTTCACCCTCTGCGGCTGGTGGGAGTACGACGAGGCAGTAGTAGCCAATCACGTTCTGATCCCTGAGAGCCGGGTGGATTCAATTTTGGAGGAGGTGGGGGTCACTCCTCCGGGCCGGGACGGGATGACCGGCAGCTGGAACCTGGATCTGATGCTGAAACACGGCGCCTGGTCCATTGCCGCCGACCTCGACCAGATCCTGACGGACAACGGCTACCAGACCCAGGACGCCGCAGCAGAAAACTATATTTCCACCGGTGTCAACTGGGGCTATACCGGGGCCCAGCTGTCCGACCAGCTCGACCCGGCCACCATCCTCCTGCTGGTGGCCATACTAACTCTGATCCTCTTTACCGGCTACCTGATTATCTATAACGTGTTCCAGATCTCGGTGGCCGGGGACATCCGGTTTTATGGCCTGCTGAAAACCATCGGTACCACCCCGCGGCAGATCCGGCGGATCATCCGCATCCAGGCGCTGGCCCTCTCGGCGGTGGGCATCCCAGCGGGCCTTGTTCTTGGCTGGCTGGTGGGCGGGGTGCTGACCCCGGTCATCACAGCCCAGCTCAATGATGTTGTTGTAACCGTATCGGTCAGCCCAGTGCTGTTCGCAGTTTCGGCACTCTTTGCACTTATCACCGTCCTGATTTCCTGCCGCCGCCCCGGACGACTGGCGGGCCGGGTATCCCCGGTGGAGGCGGTGCGGTACGCCGAGGGCAAGGCCATCCGTCCCAAAGCCCGCCGGAAGGAAAAAGGAGTCTCTCTTTTCTCCATGGCCTGGGCTAACCTGGGCCGCAGCCGGGGCAAAACAGGCATTACCATCTTGTCCCTCTCCCTGGCGGTGGTGCTGCTGACCTTTACAGTCACATTCACTGCCGGATTTGACATGGACAAGTATATCGCCCATTTCACCGCCACCGATTTCATCGTGGCCGATGCTGGCAAGCTGCAGGTGAGCATCACAGGCTTCAACGGTGATATGGCGGTGGGGGAGGATATCGTCGCTGCCCTCAACGCCCAGGGAGGCATCACCAAGAGCGCCCGGGTCTATGGCCAGTCCATGGGAATGAGGGAATTTATCCCGGAAGAACAGTTCCTCGCCAGGAACAGTCCATATTATTCGGAGCATTCCCTCCAGCGGCTGATGGATCGGACCCAGCGCAATGACGCCGGGTTTTTGGCGGACTTCGTCCAGCTGTGCGGCATGGAGGCCTTTGCCCTGGACCAGCTGACGGTGCTGGAGGGAGACCTGGGCAAACTTAAAGAGCCCGGTAGGAACACCATTGCCGCCGTCTACCGAGAGGACGACTACGGCGACCCGAGAGAAGATACCAACTGGGCCAAACTTGGGAACACGGTGACTATCCGCTATATAAAGGAGTTCGAATATTATGACAATACCACAGACGAACTGCTTCCCCTGGACCAGGTGGGTGCTGCTTATGCGGAAGGCCACAGCATCACCTCTTATGCCAAAACCTACCGGGATGTAGATTACACGGTAGCCGCCCTGGTGACGGTGCCCTGGGCCCTAAGCTACCGCTACTACGGGGATGACGCTTTCATCCTCAATGACCAGACTTTTATTCGGGACAGCGGCACCGCCGATGTGATGTACTATGTATTCAACACCACGGAGGAAGCCAACGCCGCCATGGAGGCTTTTCTCCGAGATTACACCGAAAATGTGAACCCCCAGTTCGATTATGAGAGCAAGGCTACCTATGCGGGGGAATTCGAGAGCGTGCGGGGGATGTTCCTGCTGCTGGGCGGGACGCTGAGCTTTATTGTGGGTCTGGTGGGAGTGCTGAACTTTGCCAACGCCATCCTCACCGGCATCGCCGCCCGCCGCAGGGAACTAGCGGTGCTCCAGTCCATCGGGATGACCACCCGTCAGCTGCGGGCCATGCTGGCTATGGAGGGGCTGCTTTACACCGCCGGGGCGCTGGCCCTAGCTCTCTGCCTGATCCTCAGCAGCGCGCCCTTTTTGGGCTCTGCCCTCAACCGGCTGATCTGGTTTTTCAGCTACCGGTTTACCCTCTGGCCGGTGGGGCTGCTGCTGCCGCTCTTTGTGGCGCTGGGGATACTGATTCCCCTTGTAAGCAGCCAAGCCGCCCAGCGGGCCTCGGTGGTGGACCGGCTGCGGCAGGAATGATATAGACAAAAAGACAGAGCCCCCGTCAGCTTCCTTGGAGGAGGCCGACGGGGGCGTTCTCGTTGGTGGAGTTCTACAAGGGCTGCCCTGCTGGAAACTGCATCTGCACAAAACAGGATGAATCGTCCTGCTTCAAGATCCTAAGAAAACGAAAAATCCGAACCCTTCTCCTACAGGAAAAAGGTTCGGATTTTTCTGATTTGGTGGAGCGATCTCTAAAGAAAGCGACCCAAGAAACAACCTGAAAGCAGCAGGCCGATGCCAAGCTGTGGCGAGACTGCACAAACATTGATGGCTACTTGCTGGAGGTCCAGAAACCTCGCATGAAAACCTTCGCCGAATTCAATGATTATGAGATTGCTTACAAATATGAGGACGTGGGAAAATCCGGTAAATCAGTGGAAGGGCGTACACAATTTAACCAGATAATGGATGACATCACAACTGGTAAGGATGGTATTTCCTTTGTCCTGGTATTCAGGTTGTCCCGTT
Organism: Ruminococcaceae bacterium UBA1405; assembly: GCA_002305685.1. Classification (GTDB taxonomy): domain Bacteria; phylum Bacillota; class Clostridia; order Oscillospirales; family Ruminococcaceae; genus UBA1405. The sequence goes on along the minus strand of DBQB01000063.1, from coordinate 35,677 downwards.
TTGACAGAAATGCAGCGGATGTCCTTTTCATCGTTCGCTGAAATAACTGAATTTTGCCAGTTGTATGCGCAGATAGAGGAGGGCCTGGCGGCAAGGCAATCACTTCATAAGATGAGTTATGCAAAATAGAGCATAAAAATTTCCCCTTGATGTAGAAAGCAAATCGACATCAAGGGGATTTTTGTCTGTGATATGTACTATTTACCGGATAAGTTTGGTTTTACATCAAATAAACGGTCTGCGATCCAGCACCAGCTTCAGAGGCTTTTCGCTGAAGATTTCACCCGGCAAAGCAGACTGCAGCTCTGCCAGCGCACATACTGAACCAAATAGGGTATGCAGATCGTTGAGTCCGTCGTCGGTGGCAGGATTGAGGGATTCCAGATAATCCAGATATCTCTGGGCAAATTTACGCAGCGCCGCTTTGCCCTCGGCAAACCGGTGTGGAGTTTGCCGCATGGAACGGGTCAGGCAGTATACCCAGTCGATCTCCGCAAAGGAGACGGCTTTCCCCAGAGTAACCCAGCGATTGTTTTCCAGGATGTCCAGGCAGGTATCAATCATCTTTTCCGGATAGCGCAGCGGCATATGGGCATATTCGTGGTTAAACAGATAGTGGAAGGAGCCCGCCAGGTGAGGGAAAATGGTGGGGAAGGGGAGCGCACCGGAGAAGGAGTCCCCATGGCTCAGCGGGACAACCGATCCTTTGCGCCAGAACCCGGTTTCTGGATCTGCCTCATTCCAAAACCAATCAAAATACCACTGACGCCACTGGCTGTCCGCCTCTCCCTGCAAGACCAGCGCGGCAAACAGTCCGGCTCCCTGGTGGGAGGCAAGCCATGGATTGGAATCCCACTCCAAATGATCCAGCAGCTGATACAGCGCATCTTTGTCCAGGTATTGGTGCAGTGCGGTCAGCGGATAGAGCGCCTTGGCATCAAAAAGTTCCAGCGCAGCGATACAGTGAGCGGTGGTGTGGATGGTGTGATGGGTTTCCTCCACAAAAAGTCCGGTGCCGGGATGTTGGAGGGACTGGAGGGTACGCACCCATTCGTCCCGCTCTGAAGGTTCGGAGGGAAAAGCGCCGATCATATACAGCGTATTGGCAGCGTCGGCACAGCCATACTCGTTGATTCCCAGCTGACGCCGTGGTTTGGATGGATCCTCAGGCTGCCATAGCCAGCGGCAGTAAGCGCCTTTTCTGCCCAGCTGGTGAGCGTCAATGATTTTTTTGACATTTTCGAGATGTTTGGTAATGTCGCGTTTCATCTGTCAACATCCTTTCTCAAGTGAACTGACGGTGCAGAGGGAGCTATGCCGTACACCGAAGATTTCTGCCCTTCATTTTACCATACAAATTGGACATTGTGAATGGAAAGAGACAGAAATATCTGCAAGTTTTTTGTGTTTTTGTAGAAGTTCATCGTGGATAGGGAAGCAAAATCTGTTCCCCTGTTGCTACATGGCGGCAAAACGCACGGTCATGTTCTACCAGCAGCATGGAAGGCCTGTATTCCACCAGCAGTGCTTCCAGCTGTTGACGGGAAAGGATATCCAGATAGTTGAGAGGTTCGTCCCACAGATAGAGATGAGCAGGTTTGCATAGGCTGGCGGATAGCAGTACCTTTCGTTTTTGTCCGGTGCTGTAGTGTTGGGTTTGCACTTCGAATTGCTCTCGGGTAAAGCCAAATTTGCGCAGGATGGTGAGAAATTTGGTGAAATCCAGCTGATGGGTTCGGGCAAAATCCTGTAGGCTGCCGGTAACGGTTTCGCATCCTTGGGGAACCACCGATAAAACCAGTCCTCCCGGCATCTGAAAAGATCCGATGTATTCCAGAGGATGTCCTGCCAGCAGTTTCAGCAGAGAGGATTTTCCACAGCCATTCTTTCCCCGCAGCACCAGGCATTCTCCCTGCTGAAGGGAGAAGGATATAGGATGAAAGACGGGTTTGCCGTGATACGCAATCGACAGGTTTCTGCATTCAACCAATTTATCTCTGTGGTGGCGCAGCGGTGAGACGGAGAGCTCACCTACCTGGGAAAGTTCTATATTCTTTAACAGTGTCTGCTTTTCCTCCAGTGCCTTTTCCCGTCTGGCCTGGATGGATTTGGCGCGTTTCATCATTTTTGCAGCTTTATGACCCACATATCCCCGGTCGGTAGATGCCGGTTCGCCGCCTGTGGCATGGCTATGGTATTTCCCCCTTTCGGCCTGTTCGCTCCAGCCGGCGCTGCGCCGGGCCGATTGTTCCAAGCGGCGGATATCCCTTTTGAGCCTTTCGCTTTCTGAGGATTCAAATTGATCCTGCCGCTCCCGGTTTTGCAGCCAGCTGGAATAGTTGCCTTTTTGCAGTTCAACATCGGAGCGGTTGATGGAGAGCACATGATCGATGCAGCCGTCCAGGAAATCCCGGTCATGGGAAACCAGAATAAAGCCCCTTTTCTTTTGCAGATAACGGCTGACCAGCTGGCGCCCTTCCAGATCCAGGTGGTTGGTTGGCTCGTCGATGAGCAGGAAATGGTTTTCTCTGAGAAACAGGGCGCAGAGCAGCAATTTGGTCTGTTCCCCACCACTGAGTGTATCAAAGGGACGGGCCAATAGGTTTTCGGACAGCTCCAGCAGGGCAATCTCCCGCTCAAGACGCCACCGTTCGGTTTCCGGGTCTATGCTGCTGACGGTAACGGCAATCTCTTCAGCGGTTTTTTGCGGCTGAGAGACCGAAAACGGAAAGTAATCTGTGGGGATCTGGCAATGTATTGTCCCTTGTTGGGGGTGTAGTATCCCGGTCAGCAGTTGAAGCAGGGTGGTTTTTCCTCTTCCGTTGCGTCCGATCAGCCCCAGACGCCAGTCGCTGTCCAGCTGTAAGGTCAGAGAAGAGAATACTGCTTCGCTGCTCCCTTCATAGGTAAAGGATAGATTGGAAATTGAGATAGAAGCCATACTACGGAGAACCTCCTTACCTGCCGGCAAGAAAAAAACGGATAAAAAATACGGCCGTAGGACAATACGGCCGCTGTTTTCATGACGCTGTAAAGACAATTGCACCTTTACAGGCGGTATCAGGAAAACGCTCCGCAATCTGCCGGCAAAAACCACAACAAAATACCGCTGCGCCCTTTTGCGCAGTGGAAGTCAGCGTTTTTGCATTGTTCAGGCAGATTACTTTCGCATCTTCCCATCTCCAATCCAGATTTTATTACCGTCATTATATCGACATGAGGGTTCCTTGTCAATGGCAGAGCCCAGAAGAATACGCTGGGTGTGGGGTAAGATTCCGTGAAAAAGTTGAGCTACGATAATTTTTGAGTGCCATCGCCGGCAGCTGCTACAGCTGCCGGAAAATGTCAGGACAGACAGCCTTCGTATGGGTGATTCTTGACAATTTTCCTATATTTGTTATACTATAGTATCGGTATCTCGGGCGATTCTGACCAAAAGTTAAGTTGTTATAATATTATTTGAAAAATTTATAATATTTGCTTATTCTTTTCGGTTTGGTACCATGATTCATATGCTGTCAGGCCCAAATCACAGTATCGTGGTTGACTCAGGAAAATTTTGTATGGATGGGAAGGAATCAAATATGTGTGAAGCGCTCCACAATGAGGTAACCCAGTATCCGAAACTGTTTATCGCAGGGGATTCTACCGCCGCCAGCTATTACTCGGGGATGTTTCCGATGATGGGCTGGGGCCAGGTGATCGATTATTTTCTTTCGGGCGTCTGTGTGGTAAATCTGGCACAGTGTGGGCGCAGTTCCAAAAGCTTCATTGATGAGGGATGGTTCCGTCTGATTGAAGAACGGATTTCCCAGGGGGATTATCTGTTGATTCAGTTTGGTCATAACGATGAGAAGTCGGAGGATCCTGCGCGCTATACCACGCCGGAGGAGACGTTCCCGCAATATCTGCGCCGGTACATCGACCTGGCGAAAAGTCATGGGGCAACCCCGGTTTTGATCACGCCGGTGGCGCGCAGACGTTTTGAAAACGGCCACACCGTCAATACCCACGGCGCATATCCTGAGGCGGTTCGCGCTTTGGCGCAGCAGGAAAATGTTGTTTGTATCGATCTTTCGGCGCTGAGCCAGCAGCTGATGGACGAGATGGGGGAGGAGGATTCCAAAACCCTTTTCACCAAGACCAAACCCGGAGAGTTCCCGGGATATCCTGAAGGTCATGACGACGACACCCATTTTTGTCAGCAGGGAGCGATTGCTATCGCCTATCTGGTGGCAAAGGAAATGAAAAAAGCCTTCCCGGGGAAATTTTAACCGGTCCCAGCACTGAGATAGACCAATCCAAAGGAATGATTATAAAAAGATGAAAGCACATATCAGAACGATGAAAGGACGGCAGCGGGAAACTGCGCTGCTGTACTGTATGGAAGAGGAAAAAGCTCAGAAGATAACAAGAATTCTGGAAGGATATTCGGTTGCCGTCTGTACCGCCGGGGAGGCGGACAGCGGCCAAACATTGGGCGCCTTGTTTGGCATGGAGGAATATCCCAGGGTGGAGGATGCGGCGCCTGTACCTCAGGCGGTTCAGGAAGCCATCTTCTTCTCCGGTTTTGAGCGGGGACGGCTGAATCTGATGTTGTCCCGGATCAAGACGGCGGGTATTTCGGTGCCCTTTAAGGCTGTTTTGACGGTACACAACCAGAGCTGGAGTATGCAGCAGCTGATCGGAGAATTAACCCGGGAACATGAGACCCTTGCCCGGCTGGATCAGCTGGCCGCGCTGACCCGGCAGCTGACCCGATATGATCCGAACAAATTGTCCGAACAGCAGCGAAAAGACGCGACGGAAGCGTTGGCCAAAGGTCAGGCCATTTTGAAGCGCCCTATGGGCGTGCCGCCTGAAACGGTGGATATGGTCATTGCTGCACTGCAGCGCTCGGTTGCGCTGGCAATGGCGGCATCCATGAAGCAATCATAATATGAAAGGCAACAAAGCGCCTTTTCAGGACGCTTCGTTGCCTTTCGCTGTTTTTTAGATCAGGTGCCTTGTGGAATCCCTCCGCAAAAAACATCCGGGAAAGGAGCGTGCCAACATGAAAGCAGCATTCCAAAACGCCTTTGAAGCATATGTGAAAACGATTATGGAAACCTATGGCGCGGTGGGAATGGCGGTTACTGCCATTGACGCCCAAAAGACGCTTTACCGCCGCTTTTTCGGCTGGGCAGATATACAACGGCAGCAGCCTATCAATGAAGATACGCTTTTTGGGCTGGCTTCGGTGACCAAGTCCTTCACCTGCCTTGCGATTATGCAGCTATACGAAAAGAGAATCATTGACATAAATGATCCTGTTTCCAAATATATCCCTGAGTTTACCAACAAAAACGGTAAAACGGTACGGGTATACCATTTGATGAGCCATTCGGCAGGGTTCTATCCTCAAAAACGTCTCTGTGTCAAACCGGTGGCCCAGGCGTTGGGATTGGATCCGTATCAGGAAGATCTGGCCTACAGCGAAAAGCTGGCGCAGGAGGGAATCCGCCGTGTGGCGGAAAATCTGGATAATCAGACCGAACGCATTGCCGATCCCGGCGAATTCCTCAGCTATTCCAACGACAGTTATGGTCTGCTTGCGGATATCATCCGGCGGTATGGCGGGCAGCGCTCCTATGCGGAATATATCAAAAAGAATCTTTTGGACCCGCTGGGGATGGAACGCAGCTGCTGTGATTTTCTCAAGGTAGCTCAGGATCCCAACACGGCGACGCTCTACTATCACCAGGACGGTGAACTGCGTGCTACCAGGGATTTTTACGATCATGCCTTTGTTTTGATGGGCGGCGGTTCTCTCAAATCCACCATCACGGAGATGGAAAAGTATGTGAGAATGTATCTGCTCAACGGTTGGGGAGAGATGGAGCAGATCATACAGAGCGAATCCATCGGGCAGATGGTGATTCCTCGGGTGAATTATCGCTACGGCTCCAAATATGGTTTCGGACTTGCCATTTCCCGGCTGGAGGATTGGCAGCTCCTTGGGCATGGAGGCAGCCTGCCGGGCGTATCCTCACAGTTTTTGTGGTCCCCCCAGCTGCAAAAGGGCGTGGTGGTGCTGTGCAATACCAGTGGAGTTCCGGTTTCTGCGGTGGCGCAGGCGGCTATGCGAATGCTGGCGGATCTTCCTCCGGTGGAACAGCCGGCTTATCGGGAGCGTCCCTGGGATGAGGAGACGGTGCGGGCTGCGTGCGGAAGTTATGAATGCGACGAGGGTACTACCGCTGAACTGGTACCCTATGAAAATGGTATCGGCATTGTTTCGGGTGATACGGTGTTGCCGATGAAGATGTTGGCGCCGGATGTACTGGTGTTTCGCGATCGGATGGTGGATGGGGACGTTAAACTCTTCTTCCGCAAGAAGGATGGTTCGGTCTGGGGACTGCGCCGGGGCGGACGGGTGCTGAAAAAAATCAAATGACAGTCGATGGGATCTAAAAGGAGGAAAACAGCATGAAGCTGCGCCACGATATTCTCCGTTTTCCACAGGGAAAGACCAGAGCTTTTACGATGAGTTATGACGATGGGGTGATTCAGGACAGAAGGCTGATTGACCTGATGGAATCTCACGGGGTGAAAGGAACCTTTAACCTCAATTCCGGCGCCTTTGGGCAGGTAGATCAATACAGCCATCTTCGGGTAAAACATCAAAAAATCCTGCAAGACCAGGTATCGGAGCTGTACTCCAATATGGAAGTGGCTACCCACACTGTTACCCATCCGGATTTGTCCCAGCTTCCCTCCGGTACCGTGCTGTATGAGGTATTGGCGGACCGGCAAAAGTTGGAGCAGCTCACCGGCAAGCTGGTGCGGGGTCACGCCTATCCTTTTGGCACCTATAACGCTTCGGTGATGGAACTTTTGCACAGCGCCGGGATTGCCTATGCCCGCACCGTCAAGAGTACCCATTCCTTTGCGCTTCCCGAGGATTTTCTGGAATGGAATCCCACCTGTCATCACGATGACCCGCGTTTGATGGAGCTGGCAGAGCAATTTTTACAACATGAGCCCAACGGCAACCGGCGGGTGAAGCTGTTTTATCTCTGGGGCCATGCCTATGAATTTGACAACAACGATAACTGGAATGTGATCGAGGCATTTTTGGACCGCATCTCCGGTCAGGCGGATGTCTGGTATGCCACCAACCTGGAGATTGCATCCTATCTGGAAGCGGCGTCTATGCTGCAATACTCTGCCGACGGAATGCTGATCTACAATCCCAGCTGTACCGCCGTCTGGATTCGTGTTCTGGATCGGGATTATGTCGTCGAAGGCGGCCAGACGGTGGGGATTGTACGGGACTGATTTGGAGCGGTATCTTTTTTCACTTTGCTGCATGGAACGGGTTGGGGCACATGGGATTTTCCATGTGCCTTTTTTCTTTCTGTCCGATCCAAGCGAAACCGGACGGTATGAAATGTCGTATAGATGGGTGAAGGAAAAACAAAGGAGGTGTGCCTATGCAGGACGAACAGATTGTTTTGCTGTACTGGAAGCGGGATGAATCCGCCATTGGGCAAACGCAGCAAAAATATGGAGGGTATCTGATGAAAATCGCCTTTGGCATTTTGGCAGACCGGCAGGACAGCGAGGAGAGCGTCAACGATACCTACTGGAAGGCCTGGAACTCGATGCCGCCCCACAAGCCGGTAAAACTTTGCGCCTATCTGGGAAAGATCACCCGACAGCGGGCCATCGATCTCTTTCGCGGGCGGGAACGGGAGAAACGAAAGAGCTCGGTATATGCCGTTTCTCTGACAGAGCTGGAGGAGTGCGTTTCCGGAGGGGATATCACCCAACAGGACTTTCAGCTGCAGGAGCTGGCGCAGGCGATCCAGCGGTATCTCTCCACTCTGCCGCCTCAGGCGCGCAATACCTTTTTGGGCCGGTACTTTTTTATGGATTCCCTGAAGGAGGTTGCCGGTTATTATGGTATGAGCGAGGCGAAGGTCAAAAGCCTATTGTACCGGACACGCCAGGGGCTTAAGCGCTATCTGCAGCAGGAGGGATATGAGTTATGAAAAGAGAGACGCTCAGCGATGCGTTCAATCTGTTAGACGACAATATCATTGAGGAAACCGCCGCGCTGCGCAGCCATCCAGCGAGACGCAGAGGCTGGATTCGATGGGTCGCCGCCGCTGCGGCGCTGGTGCTGGTGGGCTATGGAGGACTCAGCGGGTTATTCCGGGAGGATCGCAGCGCGCTTCCCATGCTGACCATTTCCCAGGATTTCGGTGGGATGGGCTTTGAGGGATACTGGGCCTATGATATTTCCCAGCTGGTCAGCGCCAACCCTTGGCAGGATACCGCTGAGGGGACGCTGCTGCCGGTGTTTGAAAATCCGCTGCGCTATGATGAAAACCACATTGCCCATGGGGGAGATTTTGAAACGATGGAGCAGGTTTTGCTGGAAACTGCGAAGAATCTTGGGCTTGACACTGATTCTCTGGAGATCACCGACAATACTCCCGATGAAGAAACCCGTCGGCAGATCACCGAGAAGATGACCCTCACCGGCGGTTCGTTGCCGCCGGGGTATTTTGATCCTGACCGTTTGATTGCACAGGCGGAGGGAATTCGAATTGAGGTGGATTTGAGCCTGACCGTTCGGGTGGAATTTTCGCCGGCAGTCTCCCTCCCGGAGCCTTATGTCTTTGAGCACTACGCAACCTATGAGCAATGCCTGGAGACGGCACAGTATCTGCAAGAGACCTACGTCTCGTTGTTGGGTGAGCGTACCGCCTTGAATGTTTCCGGCGGGGAGTATAATATCTATCAGCAGCAGAGCTATTCCATCTCCTTCTTTGATGCAAGCGGCAGCGATATTCAGCAGATCCTCTCCTACAATTTCGGGCAGACGGAATTTTGCTGTGACGATGAGGGAAAACTGTTTTTGATTCGAGCCTCCTATCCCGACCTGTCCAAGGTAGGGGATTATCCGGTGATCACATCGGAGCAGGCCAGACAGCTGCTGATCCAGGGTAGCTACGTCACCAGCGTTCCCTACGAGATGCCGGGGGAGGAATACATCCGCAAGGTGGAGCTGACCTATCGCACCGGCTCTGATCTGTACTTTATGCCCTACTACCGCTTTTATGTGGAGATTCCCCAGGAGCAGTGGGGAGAGATGAAAACCTACGGCGCCTACTATGTCCCGGCGGTGGAGCAGCGGTATATCTCCAATATGCCGTCTTGGGACGGCAGTTTTAACAGTTGATCCGATGGATACGCAGCAAAAACTGGGCCCGACAGGGACAAATGTCTCTGCCGGACCCGGTTTGGTTTTTGTGCTCCATGGGAATGCATTTCACACAAAACGGCCTTCCATCGGGTATCCCCGTGTGCAGGGAGATACCCGTATTTCAGCGGTGACCGTATCCGTCCGGTAGTTCTGTGGATGCGCAGCGGCGCATCGCCTTTCGGGGCCTCCCGCGAATTTTGGAGGGTCATTGCATCATATGCGGGTCGGCCTTTCGGGGTGCTTGGGACAAAATGGGATGGATTGCCCCGCAGGAAAATCGATGAAGATTACAGAATGTCAAATATGTGCAGGGGAGAAGGGAAAGAATGATTTAGGCCGCGGTGTTTATGGGAAGCAAAATTACCGATTCTCCCGATGAAAAGGTGGTCTTGTGACTACGCTGTGAACTTTTTTGACAAGTGTTGACCTTTTTTTTGGATTGGTATAAAATATATTAGATGTATTGCAGTGCACCTATCTCAGTGTGTATGAGAGAAATGTGGGGCTGTAATGCAATTTTGACAGCAACAGGAGCGCTCAGCCTTATGATAAAAATTTCTCCTTCTATTTTGGCCGCCGATTTTTCCTGTTTGGGACAGGAAGTTTTGAAAATGGAGCAGGCCGGCGCCGATATGCTCCATATCGATGTTATGGACGGCCATTTTGTGCCCAACATTTCCTTTGGGCTTCCGGTGATCAAAAGTTTGCGGCCGCATACCTCCATGGTTTTTGACGTTCATCTGATGATCTCCGATCCGCTGCGGTATGTAGGGGATTTTGCAGCAGCCGGCGCCGATCTGATTACCTTTCATCTGGAATCGGAGAGCGACCCCAGCGCGACGGTGGAGGAAATCCATCGTCTGGGCAAAAAAGCAGGCATCTCCATCAAGCCGGGTACCCCGGCACAGGCGGTTTTGCCGTATCTGCAGCAGCTGGAGATGGTGCTGGTGATGACGGTGGAACCTGGGTTTGGCGGTCAGAGATTCATGCCCGATATGATGGAAAAGCTTCGCCTGCTCCGGACCTACCAAAAAGAGCATCAGCTTTCGTTGGATTTGCAGGTGGATGGTGGGATTGATGCCGCAACCGCCCCGGTTGCGGTGGAAAACGGCGCCAATGTGTTGGTTGCAGGTTCCACTCTGTTTGGAAAACCGGACTATTCCCAGGCTGTGTTACAGCTGCGGCGCAGTTGCGAACTTGGATGATGGAGCTTTTCGCTTCATCCCAAATCTTTTGCCAAACGCTGCAAGGCGTTGGGGCTTAAAAGCAATCTGCCGTGCTCGGCGGTGAAAGCCTGAGCCAGTTCGCCGGTTCCTGCATTTCTGCCATATTCCGCCAGTATGGGAGCGCAGGGGGAGGGGGCTCGGAGCGGCCGGCATACAATCCGGTACTCGCTGCTGAGCCGGTAAAGGGAACAGCAGCATCCGTCGGGGTGAGGACAGTACCCCTGTTCCACCGCTTTGACGGCGGCCTGTATCATCGTTTCCAGCTGAGAAAAGGAGAAAACGATACATTCCATCTCTTCTGTGGAGATCACTGTAAAGATTACGGTACATCCCCCTTCGGCTACCGGAAACAGCTCAATGAGCAGTTTGCCGTGGTCCGGGCAGGAAAATCCGGTTTTTTGTTGTGCCAACTCCAGCAGTTTTTGCAGTACCGTGCGGGTTTGCTGGTCACTGTAATCCATCTGCCGGTAGGTAATCTGAAGACTGTTCATATCATGAGGCGACAGGGTGATTTTTATTTTTTCCAGATTGGCGCCAAACTTTTCAAAACGCACCCGCATACCCCCTTACGATTGACGATCGCTCTTGATGATTGGGAACAGAGAGCCATTTGCCAAATGAATGAATTAAAGGAGACTTTTATAGCCGTTATGATATCTATATTTCGCGCAGGCGTTAAGCCGGAGCAGAAAAAGGAACCCGCCGTCAGCCGGGAAATCAAGCGGTTCCATGAAAATACTGCTCAAAGCCGGTTGATCCCGGAAATCCATTCCATCCAGGAGGTATCCCCCCAACAGATCCTTGAGATTGCCGGTTTGGGGGAAGTATATGACGAGTTGGACGGCCTTCCTCTACAGCAGAAATTGCAGCAGGCACTGGATCGCGGATACAAAGCGGTGGTTGCCGATGCGCTGGACGATGAACCCTATCTTTCCAGCCGTTTGTCGGTGTTTGCGCAGCTTCGGGACGAGGTGATTTCAGGACTTCGGCTGTGCGGCAAAGCGTTGGGGCTGCCGGACAGCGCCCTTTCCGTTGCCGTATATCAGCCGATGTTGTATTTTCTGCCCAAGATCGCGGAAGAACAGGAAGTCCCCCTCAAACGCTATGGCGGCAAATACCCGGTGGATCTGCCGCTGCGGCAGAAAGGAGAAGAAAACGGGATTCTGTATCTGGGCACCGGTGCGCTGGTACATCTGCACCGTGCCGTCTATGAGATGCGCCGGCAGACCACTGCCTTTGTGACGCTGGCGGGAAACTGTGTTTCCAATCCCTTTAATGCAGAACTTCCGTTGGATATGCCGTTTCAGCGGGCGTTGGAGTTTTGCGGCCTTGCCGAGAACCCTACTTACATCTGTTTTGGAGGTTCGATGACCGGCGAACCCGTGCTGGATCCAGAAAAAACCTTTGTGACCCCCTCCACCAGAGCCATTCTGGCTTTTCACAGCTACGATCGTGTGGATGCTAAGCCGTGTATTGGCTGTGGACGGTGTATGCAGGTGTGCCCTCAGCGGTTGCCGGTGTTTTATCTGTACCAGGCCAGCGTGCATAAGCAACTTTCGGTGCTTCGCAGGATGGACGCCATCCCTTGTCTTGAGTGCGGCGCCTGTTCCTATGTCTGTCCCTCGCGGCTTAATATTGTTCCTGTGCTGATGCAGGGCTATGAGATGGTGCGCAAGCGCCGGGAGCAGGTGGCTCAGATGATTTCCGGCGATGTGAAGGCGCAGGATCTTCCCCAAGACGGACAGGAGGTGTCTGCACAATGATGCAAAATTCTTTGCCGCCCAAGCCTCTAAGATCTCGCAAACCGCTTCCAATGCTGGCGCGGGAGAGCAGTGCCACCATGATGGGGGATATGGTGATTGCGGTGATCCCTCTGCTGGTGATGGCTTGTTATTTTTATGGGTTCAGACCGCTGGTGGTCTCTTTTTATACGGTGCTCGCCTGCAAATTGGCGGATGTTTTTGGTAATCTGATTTCGGGCCGGGGAGCGATGCTGACAGATCTTTCCCCGGTGGTGACCGGGCTTTTGATCGCCATGCTGCTGCCGGCCTCGGTTCCTTATTATATTTGTGTGATTGCGGGATTGTTCGCAATTTTGGTTGTCAAGCAGCCGTTTGGCGGGACAGGCCAAAATCTTTTTAATCCCGCTGCGGCAGGCTTTGCGTTTGTTGCCATCTGTTGGCCGCAGCAGATTTTCCGCTATCCGCAGCCGCTTGAGAGGTTGGAACTGACCAGCCAGGTATCGGCTCGTCTAATGGAGGGATCCGCTTATACCCTCAAACTGGGAGGAATTCCTTCCATCGAGTGGGAGGAGCTGGTGTTGGGCAACTATGCCGGACCTATGGGAGCCACTCATATTTTACTCATGGTGACCTGTCTGATATTCCTGCTGGGGCGCAAAACGGTGGATTGGCGGCTTCCGGTGAGCTTTCTGGCCACGGCGGCCTGTTTTGCTTTCTTCTTTGCCCGCATCCCTACCTCGCCGCTCAATTCGCTGTGCTTTGAGCTTTTTTCCGGTTCGGTCATGTTCTGCTCGGTATATATGGTCAGCGATCCGGTGACTGCGCCCAAAACCGGTGCGGGACGGGTGATTTATGGGGCCTGCGCGGGGATTGGTACGATGCTGTTTCGGTATTATGGCGGATTTGAGCAAGGCGGCATGTTTGCACTGCTGCTGCTCAACGCTTTTTCCTATACCATTGATCGGATGCTGATCGCGTTTACCCAGTATGGAAGGAGGGTTTTGGGTGAAATCCTCAAACGTAAATAATATTCTCCACTGGTTTGACGGCATTCTGTGGGAAAACCCGGTGTTGGCTTTGGGATTGGGGGTTCCCTTTGCGGTGATCTGTACCACTTCGCTGAAAAACGCTGCGGTGGTCTCCCTTGCGATGCTGCTTACGGCAATACCGGTGTATCTGCTGGCGTCCCTTGTCGCCAAATACATTCCTCAGGCCTTACGGATTGTCGCCTATATTCTGATGGCGTCGGTGATGCTTTTTCCTGCCAGAATCCTGGCGTACAGAATCAATCCGGCGCTGGATGATTCTCTGGGTATTTACTTTGCGCTGATGGCCCTCAATCCAGCGCTGCTGATGCCCGCTCTCTCCCGCCGGGTAATAGAAGATAAACCCTGGCTTTCCGCACTTCGGGGATTGTGTTATTCTTTGGGCTTTGCACTGGTGTTGTTCGGGATCGCGCTTGTGCGGGAACCGCTGGGAAGCGGTACTTTCTGGGGACACCCGGTGAATCTGCCGGTGAGACTGTCACCAATTCAGTACTCTTTTGGAGGCTTTTTCCTTTTGGGGTATTTTGCGGCGCTTTACCAGTTGTTGGAACGGGTATTTCGTTATCTTCGGGTTTGGAGCAACAATCACAAGGAAAAGAAAAATTTACAGACGGTTTCTTCTCGGGAGTACCCGGAAGCTAAGGTGGATGAAGGAGAGGTTTCCCCCCGCAAAACGAAAGGGAAAAAGCACAAAAAATCCGAACCCTCCTCCGGCAGTGCCTCCGCTGGAAAAATATAAAGGTTGCCGTTTTTACAGATATGGGTTGTAACAGCACGCTTCCAAGGGCAAAATGAGGATAGAAACTCTTTCCGGCAAAAAGGATGCCGCGACCATTGGGGCGAGCTGTGACAGGGATTGGAGGATAAGTTGGAATTTTTCGTTGAATTTATGATGATGGCGCTGACAGCGTTGTCCATTGAAAATGCGATCTTTACTCGTGCTTTGGGGATTGGAAAGTCGATGTTCACGGTGAAATCCACCCGCCAGATTCTGATCTATGGCGGTATGGTAACCTTTACCACTACATTGGCGTCCGCTCTGTGCAGTCCCCTTTCCCAGCTGAGCGCGGTGCGGGCTTGGGGCGGGTATTACCGTTCTCTGCTGTTTTTGGTTGTGCTGTGTGCGCTCTATGTCGTGTTTCTGTTTTTTATGCGGCTGCTGCCGCAACGGATTGCTGCGATGACCAGCGGTTTTCTTCCTCTGGCGTTTTTCAACTGTGCGGCTTTCGGCTCGGTTATGCTCTGCTCCTTTCAAGCATATGATTTTGCACAGTTTACCGGTTTTGGATTTGGAACCGGCGTTGGGTTTACAGTGGCGTATCTTCTTGTGGTGGAAGGGCGGCGGCGCAGTGAGTTGTCCAGCGTTCCCAAAGCCTTCCGAGGGTTTCCGGCAACGGTGATGTATATTGGTATTTTATCGCTGGCTTTTTATGGATTGACCGGACATCAGCTTCCGATTTGACGGCGAGCATCGAAAAGAGGTGGGTCGTGTGGCAAAAAAGATAAAAATCAAAAGGTACAATGGTATCTATCGCAATCGAAGAAGTCCGTGGGCCACGCTGCTGCTGATTTTGGTATGGCTGTTGGTGTTGGCTGTGCTGGTAGCCATCGGTTTTTCCCTGTATCAGACGGTGATGGACTACATCGAACAGAGACCTTCCAGCCCCTCCCAAAGCGATCCGTCCTCCGCTTTCAGTTCTTCTTCCGTCTCGCAGCCGGTTGAGCAGTCGGCGGCATCCCAACCGGAGCCGGAAGCGCCGGAGGTGATTAGAGCGATCTATGCTTCCCATACGGTATATTCCGATGCGGAGCAGTGGGATCAGTTCCTGCGTGCAACAAAGGCAATGGGCGCCAATACGGTGGTTGTAGAATATAAAGATGAGCAGGGAATGGTATACCATACTTCCTCGGTAAGCGCCGCAGTGGAAGGGTTTGCGATATCCCCTCAGGCAGTGGATCTCGCCCAGGTTGTCCAGACGATACGGGAATACGATATGATTCCTGCGGCGTCTATTTATGGCTTTGAGGATCATACGGTTTCCTATCAGCTCAGGGAAATGGCGGTATGGTATGCCGGAAGCGAATACCTTTGGTATGATAACAGTCCTTCAGATGGTGGCCAACCATGGCTTAACCCCTATCATCCTCAGGCCCAGCAGTATCTAATCCAACTTGCGCAGGAGGCAGCGGGGCTGGGATTTGAACAGATCTGGATGGCGGGATTGCATTTCCCTACTGGATATCAGCTGGAATATATTGATTTTGGGGATACCGACGGCGTTTCCAAAAGCCAGCTTCTTGGAGCGTTTTCCCAGACTCTTCAGGATTCCCTGGCAGAATATGACGCATCCCTCTCGGTGGTGGTGTCGGTCTCCGATGTAATTTCTCCCAACGGTTTCACCTATGGGGAGCAGAGTGCGCTGGAACTGTTTGACAGCAAAATCTATCTGGATTTTACGGATGTAGCGCAGGATCAACTTGAGGGTGCTGCGCAGCAGCTGCTTTCCGATGGAGCGTATGGCGCGGTGATGCAAAGCGAAGCGATGCAATCGGTTCTGCCGGAAGATATGTCGTCGAAAGATATATTGGTTTTGCCTGGTGCAGATGGCTATTCCGTCAACGTTACGGCTGGGTAAAAAAATGACCGAATCGGTCCTCTGTCAGGACGATGTCCTGGTAGGGGACCGATTTGTTTTTTGTTTTCTATGAAACAGTACCATTGGCGGCTGAAATTTGGAAAAATTATCAAAATACAGCAAAAACCATTTGTCATAACATGCATTTTCGTGTATAGTATAAATAGACCCACCAAAGAACAAGGAGGACATCATCACTATGGAACAGAGTTTAGCAGCCAGAGTGGAAGCTGCCTTGGCAAAGTCCAAGGTTTTTATTGAGGAGTTGACGGTACACTCCGCAGTGAACCGTCCCGGTCCCATTGTCACCAGCGGGAATCGTTTCTTCTCCTGGGATAACGAACACCGCAGCAAGGAAAACGGAAAACCGTATCTGTATTCCTGGAGCTACTATAACGGCGTTATCTTTGAGGGTTTGGAATATATTTATGAAAAAACCGGTGACCCGGAGTATCCGCCTTATATCAAAGAGTTTATCGATTCGATGATCACCGACGGTCAACTCAATGAGCACGCCGGATATGTCCCCTATCATGGGCTGGATTGCTATAAGACCGCCAGTTTGCTGACCGATTATGCTGAGTTTAACCCGGACGGCACCCCCACCGACAGCCAGTACTGTCAGGCGGCGTCTACCCTGTACCACGATCTGGTGGTGGTCAATTCCTGCCATACCGAGGAAGCGCTGGGCGGCAACTATTGGCATTCCTGGCACGGGGAGAAGGCTCCGCGTTACAAGGTATGGTTGGACGGCATCTATATGGCGCAGCCGTTTTTGGCCAAGTATGCCTACAAATCTCACGATCAGGAACAGTTGGAGAAAATCTACCGGCGTTTCCGCTGGGTAGCCGACAATATGGTAGATCCCAAGACCGGCCTTTATTTCCATGCAGCCAACAGTAAGGATGATGTATGTCCTTTCTTCTGGCTCAGAGCCATTGGTTGGTACGCCATGGCCCAGGTCAATGTGATGGAATACCTGGCTCCTGAACACGTGGAGGAGATGAAGAAGGATCTCAAACGCTTTATTGACGCCATGCTTCGCTACCAGGACAAATCCGGTATGTGGCTCAACCTGGTGGATCAGCCGCTGACCGAGACCAATCTGACCGAGACCAGTGGTACCGCCATGATCATCTACTGTATTCTCAAAGCCATCCGAATGGGCTGGCTGGAAGATCCAGATGGTGCTTACAAGGCGGCGGCTCAAAAATCCTTCTGTTATATGGCGGAAGAAAAGCTCAATAACAACGCTTTGAAAGACATTTATCTGATGGCTTCCGCTTCCGGACTGAACAACTATGAGAAGCTGGATTGGTATAAGGTAGATGAGGGGAAAGGGACTGGCCCCTATATCATGGCTTATGCGGAAATGATCAAGGCTTAAGGAAAATGATATGGAACAGCCTCGGCCGCTGTGGCTGGGGCTGTTTCATCAAAATTATCTATTTGGAAGGATTTTTGCGCTATGGGATGGTTTCATCGCAAACATCAGTCTTCGTCGCAAATACCGCCAGGATGTGAAAATTTGCAGATACGTACCCGTTCCAGCATCTGTACCGGAGAGACCGAAATTGGTTTTTATGATCCGGTTTCCAGACAACTTCGGTATTCCCAACTGGTGCGCACCGCTGAGGAAATCTCTGATTTTTACCGCCGCTATGGCAGATGCCCAGAGAATGATAAAGATGATGCCCGCTCCAAATAGGAAAAATGATTGAAACATCACCGGCTGTCGTCGGTGGTATTTTTGGACGGGATAAACCGTTCCTATCTCTATATTTTGACGAAAGGACTTTTTTCAGCATGGACGATAAGCATCAGCTTCGTGTAGCCGTTATGACCGACAGCAATAGCGGCATTACCCAGGCTCAGGGAAAAAAGCACGGTATTACGGTACTGCCAATGCCGTTTTTGATTGACGGCACCGAATATTTTGAAGATATTTCCATCACCAGGGAGGAGTTCTTCCGCTATCTACAGCAGGGAGCGGATGTGAAAACCTCACAGCCGATGCCTGAGGCACTGATGCAGCAGTGGGATGCCCTTCTGGAAGAGGCGGATCAGATTTTGTATGTTCCCATGTCGGGTGGGCTCAGCGGTTCCGCCCATACGGCTATGATGCTGGCTCAATCCTACGACGGCAAGGTGCAGGTGGTGGATAATCACCGCATTTCTTGTTCCCAAAAGCAATCGGTGCTTGAGGCGGTGCAGTTGGCAAAGCTGGGATGGGATGCTCCTTCCATCAAGGCATTTTTGGAACAGCACGCCTATGACGCCAGCATCTATATCGCGGTGGATACCTTAAAATACCTCAAAAAGGGAGGGCGGGTTACTGCGGCCGGAGCAGCGATTGGTACGGTGCTGAATATCAAGCCTGTTTTGCAGATTCAAGGTGAGAAGCTGGACGCCTATGCCAAGGTTCGAGGTATGAAACAGGCCCAGGAAAAGATGTTACAGGCGGTGCAGGAGGATATTGAAAACCGTTTCTCCGGCAGTACCGTGCTGATCAAAGGAGCATATACTTGTAGCGAGGAAGCAGCACAACAGTGGAAAGAAACCATTTCTCAGCGTTTTCCCGGATATTTGGTATCGTTGGATCCCCTTTCGCTGAGTGTAAGCTGTCATATCGGTTTTGGTTCGGTGGCTATCGTGTGCATGAAACAGCAGCCGGAAACTGGACCGTTGGTGTTTGAACTGTGACAATTCCATAAAATTGGAAAATATGGCAAACACCAAAAATGATGCGTCTAACAATTGCTTTTTGGGCCGGTCGATTTATCACAAAGGTGCCTGTGCCGTGTTCGGCGGCAGTTTGGATATTCTGTTTGTATTTCTAAGGGGGGTGGCCTTATGTTGAAGCAACTGATAAGGAAAAGAAAAATCAAACAATATCTGCGTCAAATTGAGGAATTGGAAGCCAAGCTTTCCCGTTCCCAATCCTCCTGCGTGCAAGCGATGCTGGTAGGCAAGGAGCCGGACAAAGAAGATATGGAATATCATCATAAATATATGGAAAGCATTCGAGAACTTCGACAGAAAGTGCGTGAACTGCAAAAACAGGAGTAGAGCATTTTTCCCAAGACGCTTCGGAAGAAGGGATATTGGTTGAAGATAGCAATGATTGGTCAAAAAAGGGTTCCCTCCAGAGAGGGAGGGGTCGAAATCGTTGTGGAAGAATTGGCAGTGCGTATGGCGGCATTGGGACATCAGGTGGACTGCTACAACCGGTGGGATCTTCCTGCCAAAGGGGCAGCCAAACCTCTCAAAGAATATAAAGGGGTTCGGCTCATTCAGATTCCAACCTTTCGGCATCAAACGCTCAATGCTTTTGTGTATTCGGTTTTGGCAACCATCCGGGCAGTTTTCGGGGGCTATGATGTGATTCATTTTCACGCGGAAGGCCCTTGTGCCATGACTTTTTTGCCCAAACTGTTGGGAATTCCTGTGGTTTCCACCATTCATGGATTGGATTGGCAGCGTGCCAAGTGGGGCGGATTTGCCACTCGATATCTTTTGCTTGGGGAGCGCAACGCGGCCAAATATTCCGATGCATTGCTAGTGCTTTCTTTGGGAAACCAGCGCTATTTTAAGGATACTTATGGACGGGAAGCCATCTATGTTCCGAATGGTGTAAACATACTACCGTATCGTCCTCCGCAGCAGATCGTTTCCCGTTGGGGGCTTAGCCGGGAAAGCTATATTCTTTTTCTGGCCAGAATTGTGCCTGAAAAAGGACTGCATTATTTAATAGAAGCTTATAAAAAAATCAATACCGATAAACGTTTGGTGATTGCGGGAAAAATCAACCGTGACAGCGAATATGTGCGGAAAATTTGTCAGATGGCCGAGGAGGATCCGCGGATTCTCATGACCGATTTTGTGACCGGGCAGGTGTTGGAGGAACTGTTCAGCAACTGCTTTTTGTATGTGTTGCCCAGCGATATCGAGGGAATGGCCATCAGCCTTTTGGAAGCGCTGAGTTATGGTGTTAGGTGTTTGGTAAGCGATATTTCCGAGAACGTGGAAGCATCCAAAGAGTATGCCCGTCATTTTCAGAGAGGAAATATTGAAATTTTGAGGGACCGGATCGAACAGGCGCTCAATGATACCGATGAGCATGACCGCATCCGTCAAATTGATTTTGTATCCCGCCGTTACAGTTGGGATGTTGTGACCCGGGAAACCCTGCAAATTTATGACTCTGTGATTTGCTCCAGAAAAGAGAGGGGGAATGGCCGATGAAATCTTTTAAAATGAAACGGATGGAAAAGGTACGCAGTACTGTGTTGAAAAATATTACAGAGATAGAAAAGAAGCGTCGTCGTTCCGAATTCGCGATTGTGGAGAGTTTATATAAAAATCAGGAGATCAACTCAGAGGATGTGCGTTATTTTAACAGTTATACCGCTGAGATCACCACCCTTCGGGAGGAATTACAGCAGCTGGAGCAGTCTATCAGTGAACTGCAAGCTCAGGAAAAGAAGAAAAAATTTCTGAAAAAGGAATCCAATCAAAGCGCCTGAAAATTTTTTGATCGATGTGAAACAGGCCTTTGGTTGACGAAACGTCATATTTATGGGATAATCCTGCATGGCAATACTGCGCAGAAGGCAACAAAACCCGCTTTGTCTGTGCAATTTCATGTTTAGAGATAATAGATTTTTGCCGTCAAAAAATTCTGCCGTACCAGTATCTGATTTTTGATCGTTTTTCCAATCCAGAAAGGAGTTTTATCGATGCAGAAGGATGAACAATTGACCAAAGGAGAACAGCTTTCCAAGCAGCTGTGTTATGAACAGGTGGATGGCGCTGAGTGTTTTTCTCATCAGCAGTATCAGCAGGCGGAAGATTTCGCCGTGGGATATAAGGAGTTTCTCAGCCATGCCAAAACGGAGCGGGAGGCTGTGGAAGCTGCCGTCCGGATTTTGCAGGAAAAAGGATATCAACCCTTTGTTCCGGGAATTCGGTATGCACCGGGTGACAAAGTATACCAGAACAACCGGGGAAAAGCGCTGGTCTTTGCCACCATCGGCAAAAATCCCATCCAACAGGGCGTACATATCATGGCCAGCCATGTGGATTCTCCCCGCATTGATCTCAAACCCCATCCCCTGATGGAGGACAGCGGTTTTGCACTTTTCAAAACCCATTATTACGGTGGCATCAAAAAATTTCACTGGCCTACCGTGCCGCTGGCTCTGCACGGGGTGATCTGCCGTAAGGATGGCAGCACCGTAAAGGTGACCATCGGAGAGGACGCCTCCGATCCGGTATTCTGTATCACCGATCTGCTGCCCCATCTGGCCGATGCCCAGCAGACCAAACCGGCCCATAAGGCTTTTGACGCAGAAAACTTCAACGTCCTGGTAGGAACCTTGCCCTTTAAGGATGACAAGGCCAGTGAAAAGGTGAAGCTCAATGTGTTGCGGCTGCTTTTTGAAAAGTACGGTGTTACGGAGGGAGATTTCCTTTCTGCGGAATTGACCATGGTTCCCGCTGGTCCGGTTCGGGAGGTGGGATTGGATGGCAGTATGCTGGGCGGTTACGGCCACGACGATAAGGTTTGTGCCTACACCTCCATGATGGCGGCAATCGACGCCCCCACCCCACAAACCACCCACGTCACCATCTTCGCCGACAAGGAGGAAATCGGAAGCGACGGAAATACCGGCATGAAGTCGGCGTTTTTGCGCTACTTTATCGATGATCTGGCGCAGCCTTTTGGAATTCCGGGACATCGGGTGCTCTCTGCTTCCAAATGTCTTTCCGCTGACGTCAACTGCGCTTTTGATCCCACCTATCCGGATGTGACGGCCAAAGATAACACCGCGCAGCTCAATCACGGCGTTGTAATCACCAAGTATACCGGTTCCGGCGGAAAGTATGGCACCAACGACGCCTCCGCGGAATATATGGCTTGGGTGCGGGCGATGCTGGACGAGGAAGAGGTGCTCTGGCAGACCGGCGAGCTGGGCAAGGTGGATGTAGGCGGCGGCGGTACTGTTGCCAAATTCATTGCCGAGCTGGATGTGGAGACGGTGGACCTGGGAGTCCCGGTGCTCTCGATGCACGCACCGTTTGAAGTGATTTCCAAGATCGATCTTTACAGCACCTACCGTGCGTTTTTGGCTTTTGCCAGAAAGGAATAAGCGAGCATATGTCTGGCTCGGATCTCAAAATGGGATGGAAGGTGAAAATCTTGCGGTTTCAGGCGGTTATCTTTGATATGGACGGCACCTTGATCGATTCTTTGGAAGATATGCTGGACAGCGTCAACGCCGTGTTTGCCCGGGAGAGCTATCCGCTGCGCAATCTGGAACAGATCCGCCAGGCGGTGGGAAACGGGGCGGCGCTGCTGATCTCCCGCAACCTTCCCCCTCAAGCCTCCGAAGAGGAAGCAGAGCGTATTTTACAGCTGTATAAACAGGAGTATTCCCGGCGCCTCACCGTCAAAACCCGAGTGTATGACGGCATCCTCCCTATGTTGCAAACGCTGAAAAATTCCGGTGTTTCCTTGGGAGTGCTCTCCAATAAACCTCATGATGCGGCGGTGACCATCTGTCAAGAGCTATTTCCCGGCCTCTTTGATCTGGTGTGGGGGGATCGTGCCGGGATCCCCAAAAAACCGGATCCCACCGCCCTTTTGGATGCCATCCGGCAGCTGGGCGCTTCCCCAGCGTCCACCGCTTATGTGGGGGATTCCCAAACAGATATCCAGACCGCGCAGAATGCAGGGGTCTATGGGGTGGGCGTTTCCTGGGGGTTTCGTCCCCGGCAGGCGTTGGAAGCGCAGGGTGCGGATGTGATTTGTGATGATGCCCAGCAGCTTGCGATGGCGCTCAGCCGGTAATGACCGGACCGATACGATAGACGTTTTTCATGAATCTTAGGAGATCCAAAGCTTTTCCAGTGGCGACGTCCTGGAAGGGTTTTGGATCTCTTTTTGTTTTGCGGCGGAGCAGGGTATCGGTCTTGCGCCGGATGGAGCGGCTTCCGGGGGCCAAATGAGAAGAAACGTTTTCTGCAAAGGCTGTGAGAAGGTTCTGTCTGCCGCAAAGATGATGAGATAAAATGGTTTTTCGTCACGGATACGAAAATATTGGAGCCTTGACAATCCTTCCGTCGTGTTGTACAATATGGTCGTACCCCCCCTCCCCGGGGGGAGGGGGGGGTACGACAGTTGCTTTGCAGTTTCGCAAAGGAGGGAATGTTTTGCATCAGAAATTTCAGGTGACCGGTATGAGCTGCGCTGCCTGTTCCGCCAGAGTGGAAAAGGCGGTAAAGCAGGTAGAAGGAGTAACGCAGGTACAGGTCAATTTGCTTTCCAATTCCATGACGGTGGATTACGATGAAAATGTCACCGGAGAACAGTGTATCATCGATTCGGTAAAAAACGCCGGATACGGCGCCTTGACCGAAGAGAGCGCAGCAGTTGGAAAGCCTTCGGCACGGGAGTCCGCCGCCGAGCTTGCCCAACAGGAGATTGAGCAGATGAAGCGTCGGCTGGTTGTCTCATTTGTCTTTTTCCTTCCGCTGTTCTATCTTTCCATGGGACATATGATGGGGCTGCCTTTGCCCGGCTTTCTCAGCGGTATGGAAAACGCCATCGCTTACGGTTTGACCCAGCTTCTTCTCTGCCTGCCGGTCATGTATGTAAACCGCAAATATTACCAAAAAGGGTTTGGCGCGCTGTGGCATCGCGCCCCCAATATGGATTCCCTGATCGCTGTGGGTTCCGCTGCCGCTGTGATTTATGGTGTGTTTGCCATCTATCGGATGGGATACGGGATGGGCCACGGGGATTGGGATTTGGTAGCGCAGTATCATATGGATCTCTATTTTGAGTCTGCCGCCACCATTTTGACCCTGATTACCCTGGGTAAATTTTTGGAGACCCGCTCCAAGGGAAAGACCGGAGAAGCCATTGCCCGGCTGATGGATCTTGCCCCCAAAACCGCAACGGTGATTCGGGATGGAGTGGAACGGGAAATCCCGGTGGAACAGGTGAAGGTGGACGATCTGCTGGCAGTGCGGCCAGGGCAGCGGATTCCGGTGGATGGGCTGATTGTATCCGGCTCCTCCTCGGTGGATGAATCAGCCATCACCGGCGAGAGCATCCCGGTGGAAAAACAGCCGGGGGACGCCGTCATTGCCGCCACCGTCAACAAAGCCGGCTATTTCACCTTCAAAGCCCAGAAGGTAGGGGATGATACCACCCTCTCTCAGATCATCCGCTTGGTGGAGGAAGCGGGCAATTCCAAGGCGCCCATCGCCAAGTTGGCGGACCGCATCAGCGGAGTGTTTGTGCCGGTGGTGATGGCCATCGCCCTCATTGCCTTTGTGGTTTGGCTGCTTTTGGGCCAAACGCTGGAGTTTGCCCTCTCCATCGGCATTGCGGTGCTGGTGATCTCCTGTCCCTGTGCCCTGGGCCTTGCTACGCCGGTCGCCATTATGGTGGGTACCGGAAAAGGGGCAGAGTACGGAGTGCTGTTTAAGTCGGCGGAGGCGCTGGAGCACGCCCACACCGTTCAGACGGTGGTGCTGGATAAGACCGGTACCATCACCCAGGGCAAACCCAAGGTGACGGAGTGTGTGGCAGCGAAGGATTTTGCCTCGGGGGAGCAGGGATTGTTGTCCCTTGCCGCTTCTCTGGAACAGCCTTCGGAACATCCGTTGGCGGAAGCAATTCTGGAGCGGGCCAAAGAGCTCTCCCTTGCGGTGCGCCCGGTGGAAAATTTTCAGGCGGTGTCCGGCCGTGGAATATCCGCGACGGTGGACGGGGTTCCCTGTCTGGCTGGCAATGCCGCGATGATGAAAGAAAACGGGATCGCGCTGGGAGATCTGGAAGAACAGGGGGAAGCCTTGTCGCTGGGCGGAAAAACCCCGCTGTACTTTGCCTACGGCGCAAAGGCCGCAGGACTGATTGCCGTGGCCGATGTGGTGAAACCCACCAGCCGTCAGGCGGTGGAGGAGCTGACCCGTATGGGGATCGAGGTGGTGATGCTGACCGGCGATAACCAGCGCACCGCGCAGGCCATCGGCCGCCAGGTTGGGGTGAGCCGCACCGTTTCGGATGTGCTGCCCCAGGATAAGGAGCGGGAGATCCGGCTTTTGCAGGAAAGTGGAAAGAAGGTTGCCATGATTGGCGATGGTATCAACGATGCCCCGGCCCTTGCCAGGGCGGACGTGGGCATTGCCATTGGCGCAGGTACCGATGTGGCGATGGAGTCGGCGGATGTGGTGCTGATGAAAAGCGATCTGCTGGATGCGGTGACCGCCATCTCCCTGAGCCGTGCCGTGATCCGCAACATCCGGATGAACCTGTTTTGGGCTTTTTTCTACAACTGCATCGGCATCCCGCTGGCAGCGGGGGTGTTCTATTCGGTTCTGGGATGGAAGCTTAATCCCATGTTCGGAGCGGCAGCGATGAGTATGAGTTCGGTTTGCGTGGTAACCAACGCGCTGCGGCTGCGCTGGTTTAAACCTTCTTTTACGGCCAAACCTTCTTCCGCCGCCGATCCTGCCCCTGCGCCCCAGATACAGGAACAACCAACAGATGAAATCGATAATCCAACACAAGGAGAGGAAAATGTTATGAAAAAGATCGTAGTTGTAGAGGGAATGCACTGTGCTCATTGCCAGGCCTCTGTGGAGAAGGCGTTGTCCCAGGTGGAGGGCGTCACTGAGGCAAAGGTGAATTTGGAGAAAAAGACTGCTACCGTCCGTATGGATCGGGAGGTCAGCGATGAAGCGCTGAAAAAGGCAGTGACCGACGCCGGATTTGAACCGGTATCGGTGACGCTGAAAAAGGGCCTTCTTGGGTGATCGCGGATGCAGGCGGATAAGGCTCAGGTGAGCCGCTTATTGAAAACGGCCCGGGGGCAGCTGGATGCACTGTTAAAGATGGTGGAGGAGGACCGGTATTGCGTGGACATCTCCAACCAGCTGTTGGCGGTGGAAGCGCTGTTGCGCAAAGCCAACCGTGAGGTACTCACCGCTCATCTGCGCCACTGTGTGCAGCAGGCGGTGGAACAGGGGGATGCCCAGGGAAAGATCGAGGAACTGGTGCGCATTCTGGAAAAGATGAGCAGATAACGGACCAAATTTCAGCCCTTCCGTCCGGCAAAACCGGACGGAAGGGCTGACTGTCTTGAGGGATTCGATGAAAGATGATAAAATATAGAAAAACCCAGACTTTATAAAACATAAGGTCGTTCATCTCTGAGCGGCGGAAAGGAAAAATCTATGAAGTCCATCAAAAAAATGCTTTTGGGAATTGCTCTGATTCTGTTTGGCTTCTTCCTGTTCTACGCATCCGTTTTGGCAGATTGGGGCATTTTGCAGGTTGTCGGCTTCTTCCTTCCTGTGATCGGGATTCTATTGGTGATCTTTGAGATGATCCCAAGAGAGCCGTAACGAGGCTGGATTGCCGTCGGGTTTGCTGCGCTGCAGGCAAAAGCTGGTGCGGTATGGACCGAAGTAGAAAAAGTTTGCGCCTATTATCCCTCTGTGCTTAGGATTTTGAATGAAAAAAACGCCAAACAGGAAGGAAAGCAAAGAAAATTCCCCAAAATCCTGTGGTTTTGCGATTTAGGGCTTGCACTTGCGATACAAATGTGATATTCTTTAAAAAGAAGTATGGATGGTAAAAGGAAAGAGTGGGCAAGCCCACTCTTTCCTTTGTGTAAGGGCCTTTCTTCCGAAGTTTCCGGTGTCAGAAGGGCCTTGGGCGCCATCTATTGGACGCAAACGCTTTGGCTTTGAATCGATTCTATCTGTGGGGGGAGACGATTTCTCCCTCCGGCAAGGACAAAGGAGAATATATGGCGAAAGAAAAGAAGGTTCCCACCGCCGTATTGGTGGAGGCGTTGGCCAAACCGGTAGCAGAGGAGTTTGGAGTTTTTATCTGGGACGTCCGGTTTGAGAAGGAAGGTTCCCTGTGGTATCTGCGGATCTTCATCGATAAGGACGGAGGGGTGGATATCAACGACTGTGAGAATGTCAGCCGCAGGATGAGTGACATTCTGGATGAGAAAGACCCCATCGAGCAAAGCTATATTCTGGAGGTTTCCTCTCCCGGTGTGGAGCGGGATCTCACCAAAAAAGCGCATTTCGACGCGTACATCGGTAGTATGATTCATCTGCGCCTGATCCGTCCGGTGGAAGGGGTTCGGGATTTTGCAGGAGAGCTGGTGTCGGCCGATGACAATGGAAACATCACCATTTTGCTGGATGAAGATGTGGAGATGACCTTTCACATGAGTGAAACGGCCTTTGTTCGGTTACAGGATGATTTTGATTTGGGAGGATTGGAAAATGAATAGGGAATTTCTGGATGTGCTGCGCCTTTTGGAGCAGGAGAAAGGCATCCCTTTTGATTACATGGTGGAGAAAACCAAGGAAGGCATCAAAAAAGCGGTGGAAAACGATTATCGGGATTCCGATGTGGTGGTTTCCATCGATAAGGATACCGGAGAGCTGAAGGTGATGCTGCGCAAAGAAGTGGTGGAATCTGAGGACGTGGTATTTGACCCGGTGGTGGAGATTTCCTATGCCGATGCGCTGAAATATTCCAACGCAGCCGTCATTGGCGGCAAGGTAGAGGTTCCCATCGATGTCAAGGATCTCCGCCGGATCTCCGCCATCAACGCAAAAAATATCATTCGGCAGGGCATTCGGGATGCGGAACGGGAATATTTGTATAATCAGCTGAAAAAATACAAGGAGGAGATTGTCACCACCACCGTCACCCGTGTGGATCCGGAGACCGACGACGCCACCATCGAAATCGGGAACATTGAGGTGACCCTTCCCCGCCGGGAACAGCTGCCCACCGAGGTACTCAAGGAATTTGACCGGATTCGGGTCTATGTGGTCAATGTATTTGGCCCCGCCAACGCCAACGATAACAAACCCAAAAACGAGAAATCCAGATCCTCCCGTCAGCCCAAGATCATGATTTCCAGAACCCATCCGGGACTGGTACGCCGCCTTTTTGAGATGGAAGTACCGGAAATCTATGACGGAACGGTGGAGGTTAAAAGCATTGCCCGTGAGGCTGGTTACCGCACCAAGATTGCGGTCTACAGCAAGGATCCCGATGTGGATCCGGTGGGCGCCTGTATTGGCATGGACGGCATCCGCGTTCGCAACATTGTTAAGGAGCTCAAGGGAGAGAAGATTGAGATTGTGCGCTACAGCGAGGACCCGGTAGAATTTATCAAAGCAGCGCTCTCTCCTGCGTCGGTGGTTTCGGTATCGCTGGATCCCACTGGACTTCGGTCCTGCCAGGTGATTGTCCCGGACAATCAGCTTTCTTTGGCCATCGGCAATAAAGGGCAGAGTGCCAAACTGGCTGCCAAACTGACTGGTTGGAAGATTGACATCAAGCCTGAAAGCAGTATGACTGCCCAGGGCGATGCCCAGGCTGCTCAAGAAGACCCTGAGGAGGTTATTTCTCAGTAATTGGATCCGTGATTCACAGCGTGATATGCCATAGAAAGGGGAGATGCGGGATGCAGGCGCGAAAGGTTCCCATCCGCATGTGTACAGGATGTTCGGAACAGAAGCCCAAAAAGGAATTGGTCCGGGTGGTGAAAAGCCCTACCGGTGAGATCTCTTTGGATCTTACCGGAAAGAAATCCGGACGGGGCGCATATGTCTGTAGGAATATCGAATGTCTGAGAAAAGCTAGAAAGGCCAAACGGTTTGAACGCGCTTTTTCCTGTCAGATTCCCGATGAGGTATATGAACGCATGGAGCGGGAGATACAGGGCATACAGGGCTGAGAAAAGCGGGGAAGGAGTTAAAATTTGCAGCGAAACCAGAACAAGCAACCAAAACAGATGCCTCCATTGCCGCCAGAGCTGCGAAAAGCCCGGTTGATTTCCATGTTTTCCTTGGCGCGCAAGGCTGGAAAACTGGTAGCGGGCGCGGATATGGTCAAGGAGGCAGTTCTCACTGGAAGGGTTGGGGTGGTATTCACCTGCCGTGATCTTGCCCCCCGTTCACGCAAAGAAATGCGTTTTGTCTGCAGTCCCGGACAGGGGACCCCTGAAGGGGCACAAGGGGCACAGGTGATAGAGATAGATGTAGCCATGGATGAGCTGGCAGTGCAGATTGGCCGTCGAAGCGGCATACTTGCCGTAACGGATCAAGGTTTGGAGAAAAATCTGACGGCGCTTGCACTTGCCGCAGTAACGCCGGAAACGGCGGCAGAAACCGATATGCGATCTGGAAGGGAGAGTTGCTGATGGCAAACAGTAAATACCGTGTACATGAAATCGCAAAGGATATGGGCGTGACCAGCAATGAGGTGCTGGAGATCATCAATCAATATTTTCCCCTAAGCGACGGGGATGAAGGATATAAACATATGACCCCTCTGAGCGACCGTCAGGTGGACGTGGTGATGGAATACTTCACTTCCCGCAAACAGGTGTCCAGTCTGGAGGAGGCCAGAGCATCTCAGGAAACAGCGGTTTCCAAACCGGCTTCCAGACAGGAACGCGGTGCGGTCAAGGCGGATGGTCAGAAGACAAAGACGTCCCGGGAAAAGCCCGACAAGCCGCAAGCACCCAAGGCAGAGCCGGTTCAGAATGATACCGAAACCGTTCAGAAGGAATCTCCTCGTCCGGAGATGGAAAAGAGTACGGTACCCAGCACGGAAACATCCAAAGCGGAGCTGGTCAAGGGTGAGACCGTTGGCAGCGGTGCGTCTGAGACACAGGTTTCCGGATTGGAACCGACTCAGGCACAGACGGTTCAGAGCGAATCTAAGCCACAGACAAACCAGCCGCAGCAGGCAGCGCAGAGTGCGGCGGCGCAAACAATTGCCGAGGAAGATGGTAGTAAGGTGACAATGACAAACGAACAAAATACCGCATC
Source organism: Ruminococcaceae bacterium UBA1405 (assembly GCA_002305685.1). GTDB lineage: Bacteria > Bacillota > Clostridia > Oscillospirales > Ruminococcaceae > UBA1405. The sequence continues at coordinate 5,881 of DBQB01000063.1, read as the reverse complement.
CACCGAAAAAGAAACGGTGCGGAGCGAAGACAACGCAAGCCAGTCTCAAAGCCAGCGGCCGCAGAACACCAATCAGAACCGCGACGGCCAGCGCCAGGGCGGATTCCAGAACCGCGACGGCCAGCGTCAGGGCGGGTTCCAGAACCGTGACGGCCAGCAGCAGCGCCCCCAGCCGCCAAAGCCGCAGAAACCCGCAGCACCTCAGCCTCGGGTTTCCCGTGCCCAGCAGCGTGCCAACGACGTCAACCGTCCTCAGAAGACCGTCTCCACAGTGGATGAGGCAGGCGTGATTCGTGCAGATATGCGCGCTGTGAGTGTGGATCTGGACAAATATAATGAGAGATATGAGCAGATTGCCCCTCAGAATGTAAAGGATATGTCTGCCCGCAAGCAGAAACTGACCCAGCGCTCCCAGCAGTATAACAAACGTCCCCAGCGCTCCAAGGGAGAGCAGGAGGCGGAGAAGATGCGCCGTCTGGAACTGGAGCGTCAGCGCCGTCAGAAACTGGAGATCACCATCCCCGATGAGATTTCGGTCAGCGAGTTGGCCGGACGCCTGAAGGTACAGGTGGCTGAGGTGGTAAAACGCCTGATGATGTCCGGTGTGATGGCCAGCGCCAGCCAGGTGATTGATTTTGATACCGCGGCACTGGTTGCCATGGAAATTGGCGCCAAGGTGGAAAAAGAGGTGGTCGTCACCATCGAGGACCGTCTGATCGATGATTCCGAGGATGATGCCGGCGATTTGACCGAGCGTTGCCCGGTGGTGGTGGTCATGGGCCATGTTGACCACGGCAAAACCTCCCTGCTGGACGCCATCCGGCACGCCAATGTTACCGCTTCCGAGGCGGGCGGTATTACCCAGCACATCGGCGCCTATCAGGTGTCGGTCAACGGTCGTCTGATTACCTTCCTGGATACTCCTGGCCATGAGGCGTTTACCGCCATGCGTGCCAGAGGCGCTCAGGTTACCGATATTGCGATTTTGGTGGTGGCTGCCGATGACGGCATTATGCCTCAGACGGTGGAGGCCATCAACCACGCCAAGGCTGCAGGTGTCTCCATCATTGTGGCCATCAACAAGATTGATAAACCCACTGCCAACCCAGAAAAGGTAAAACAGGAGCTGACTGAGTACGATCTGGTTCCGGAAGAATGGGGCGGAGATGTAATCTGTGTGCCGGTATCCGCCAAGACCCATGAGGGGCTGGATACCTTGCTGGAGATGGTACAGCTGGTGGCGGATGTCAAGGAACTCAAAGCCAACCCCAACCGTCAGGCAAAGGGTACTGTCATCGAAGCTCGTTTGGATAAAGGCAGAGGCCCGGTAGCTACCATTTTGGTACAGAACGGCACGCTGCATACCGGAGATATTCTCATTGCAGGCACCTCGGTGGGCCGTGTCCGGGTGATGCTGGACGATAAGGGCCGCCGTGTGAATTCAGCCGGTCCTTCCACCCCGGTGGAGATTACCGGTTTGGACGAAGCCCCCAGCGCAGGAGATATCTTCAATGTCGTTGAGGATGAACGCCTTGCCAGGGAACTGGTGGAACAGCGCAAACAGCAGGCCAAAGAAGTGATGTTCCAGAGCTATCACAAGGTAACGCTGGAAAACCTCTTCTCTCAGATCGAGGAGGGCTCTGTCAAGGAGCTGCCCATCATTGTCAAAGCGGATGTGCAGGGTTCTGTGGAGGCTGTCAAGCAGTCTCTGGAGAAGCTCACTACCCCGGAGGTTCGGGTGAAGGTGATCCATGGCGGCGTCGGTGCGGTCAACGAGTCGGACGTTATGCTGGCTTCCGCTTCCAATGCCATTATTGTTGGATTCAACGTTCGTCCCGATCCGGTTGCGCGGGATAACGCAGAACGGGATGGAGTACAGATTAAGCTGTACCGGGTGATTTACGACGCAATTGAGGAGATCAAGTCCGCCATGAAAGGTATGCTGGCTCCCAAGACCCGCGAGGTGGATCTGGGGCGTGCCGAGGTTCGTATGGTGTACAAGATTTCCAATGTGGGTACCGTTTCCGGCTGCTATGTATTGGAGGGCCGTATTCCCAGAAGCGCCAACATTCGTGTGGTGCGGGATGGCATCATCATTGCGGACGATAAACTGGATAGCCTGAAGCGCATGAAGGATGACGTCAAAGAGGTTGCCCAGGGCTTTGAATGCGGTATGCGTATGGTGAAGTTTAACGATGTCAAGGAAGGCGATATTCTGGAAGCCTATGAGGTTCAGGAATACCGCGAGGATTGATCATAACAGCCGTTACGGACAGAAGGGACGATCTTGCCGGAAGGTAAAACGCCCTTCTGAGAGCCGTCCGGTGGAAAGGTTTCGCCTTCCGCAAAACGGGGTAACGGAAAGGAAGAAAAGGTATGGCAGGGTTTAAGATTGGAAGAACCACCGAGGACATTCGGCGGGAGCTCACCGATATTCTGCGCAGCGTCAAGGACCCCAGAGTATCTGGGCTGCTGAGCATTGTCAAGCTGGATCTTTCCAGCGATCTGTCTTACTGCAAAGTATATGTCAGCAGTTTGGAAGGGATGGAAAGCACCCTGCAGTCGGTCAAAGGTCTCTCCAGTGCTCAAGGGTTTATCCGCAGGGAACTGGGCAGTCGTTTGCGTCTTCGCAAAACGCCGGAGCTGCGTTTTATCGCTGATGATTCCATTGAGATCAGCGCTAAGATTTCCAAACGTCTGGAGGAAATTTTACCGGCCCAGGATACGGTGGAACCCTCCGAACAGGAATAGACCGAAAAACGGGAAGGCGTCCGCTTTCCCGTTTTTCTTTGCGTAAATTTTCAGCTTTTCAGGCAAAATGATAGATGACAGTCCAAAGAAAATCCGGTATAATAATAGGTGAAATATATTCAGTCGGAGAGATTTTGACTCGCTGATACCCCTGATAAAAGGCGGAGATAAAAGGAGTAGAAGTTGCATGTGCAATCAACTGACGGTACAGCAAACCGCCCAGCTGCTGCTGGAGCGGGATCGTATTTTAATCTTGTCTCATCAAAGTCCGGATGGGGACACCATTGGAAGCGGTTATGCACTTTGTAGGGCATTGCACCAATTGGGAAAGAGGGCGGCGGTACTTTGCGCCGATGCGATTCCGTGGCGGATGACCTTTGTTGCATCGGGGATGAAGGAAGCTCTTTGGCTTACCCCGGAGCAGGCGGAGTATGTGGTGGCGGTGGACATTGCGGATGTCAAGCTGATGGGTTCCGCTTTGTCTCAATATCAGCAGCCAGGAGCAGTGGATTTGTGCATTGACCATCATCCGTCCAATACGAGATACGCCCGCGATCTTCTGTTATGTCCAAAAGAAGCGGCAGCTTGTCAAATCCTTTATGATGTGATTACCGCGATGGGAGTTTCAATAGATCAAAAGATTGCCCAGTGTTTGTATCTGGGAATTGCTACCGATACAGGATGCTTCCGCTATTCCAACACGCAATCCCGTAGCCACGAGATTGTTTCGAAACTCATGGAAACTGGTTTCGACTGGTACAGCATCAATTATCGGATGTTTGAACTGAAAACGAAAGCACAGATGGATCTGGAACGTCGGGCGCTGCAAACGCTTCATTTTTGTTGCGATGGAAAGGCGGCTATGATTGCCGTCACCCAGGAAATGCTGTCCCAATCAGGCGCTACAATGGACGATGTGGAAGGGATTACCGCAACGGCCCGCAATTTGGAGGGCGTGGAAATCGGGGCGACCTTAAAGGAACGTCCTGAAGGTGGATTTAAAATTTCTGTGCGTACCAGTGAAAGTGTGGACGCAAGTGCTATCTGTGCGGTTTTTGGCGGCGGGGGGCACATTCGAGCCAGCGGATGCTTAATCCGGGAACCTCTGGAGAAGGCGATAAGGCTGCTGGAAGAACGATTTGCTGCTGCACTGGCTGGCACACTGCCGGTTTTCACCGATTAAACAGCGAGGAGCCGCTTGGATGGTAGAAAGACAAAAACAACAAAAACCTTTTGAGGAGCCGCCGTATAATGGTATCCTCTGTATTGATAAACCACGCAGCTACACCTCTTTTGACGTGATAGCCCGGATGCGGGGAATTTTGAAGGTGAAACGGTTGGGCCATGCCGGTACGCTGGATCCTATGGCCACCGGTGTGCTGCCCATATTGGTGGGGCGCGCTACCCGCGCCTGCGACATACTTCCCGATCAAGAGAAGGCTTACCGGGCTTCCTTTCAGCTGGGCCTTACCAGCGATACCCAGGATATATGGGGAAAGGTAACCGCCAGGGAAGGGGTTCCCAAGATTGCGCAGAGCCATCTGGAAGTGGTTTTGGATGGCTTCCGGGGTCAAATCCAGCAGCTTCCCCCCATGTATTCCGCCCTGCAGGTGGGTGGCCAGAGGCTGTATGATCTGGCACGGCAGGGCATCGAGGTGGAGCGGGAAAAGCGGAGCGTTGAGATTACCCGTTTGCAGCTGTTGGAATTTTCTGCCGAGCAGCAGCGTGGGGTGATTGAGGTGCAGTGTTCCAAGGGAACCTATATCCGTACCCTCTGTCACGACATTGGACAGGCTTTGGGGTGCGGGGCGGTGATGACCGCCCTTCGCCGGATTCAGGCAGCCGGGTTTTCTGAGAAGGATTGCGTGACGCTGGAACAGCTGGAGCGTTTGGTCAAGGATGGAAGGATGGAGGATTATCTGCATCCGGTGGGAGAGGCTTTTGCTCCCCTTGCGCCGGTTTGGCTGGATACGTCCCGTACCCGAATGTTTCTCAACGGAGTTCCGTTGGATCTTCGAAAGATCCGCTGGCCGGATGTCCAGGGCCGGGGAACGGTCCGCGTGATGGGGTCCGACGGCAGTTTTTTGGGTACTGGAGAATTGGACCGGGAAGCCGGCGTACTGCGAGCCCAGAAAATTTTTGTGGGACGCTGAGAAGAGGAGAGGAATACAAATATGGAGATTTATCGCTCCCTGGCGGAGATAGGCAATCATCTGCCCGGGCCGTCGGCGGTTGCGCTGGGATATTTTGACGGGATTCATCTGGGGCACCAGAAGGTGCTTTGCTCTACTGCCGCCTTTGCGTCGATCATGACTCCCTGTGTTTTTACCTTTGGGCATCTTCCCAAAAAAGGGGCCATGATTCTCAGCCCTCAGGCAAAATACAATGCGCTGGAAAAGATCGGGTTTCAGGCGGTGGTTTCGCTGGATTTTGCAGAGGTGCGGGGGCTTTCCCCGCTGGCTTTCATCCATGACGTGTTGATTGGGGCGATGGGAGCGCGGGTTGTATGCTGCGGCAACAATTTCAGCTTCGGCAAAGATGCGGCGGGGAATGTGGAGCTGCTGATTGAGCAGTGTGACAAGGCCGGAGTATCGGTGCTCACCGCCGGGCAGGTGACCTACTCGGAACAGCGTATCAGCTCTACAGCGATCCGGGCCGCCATCTCTCAGGGAGAGATGGAACGGGTTCGCCGTATGATGGGGCGCCCTTATTCCATCGATTTTGAGGTCATCCATGGCCGCCAGCTGGGACGGACGCTGGATTTCCCCACCATCAACCAGGCATATCCGGCAGGATACTGTATCCCCGCTTTCGGGGTTTACGCAACGGCCGCGCTGGTGGACGGAGTTTATCTTCCCGCTGTAACCAACGTTGGGGTGAAACCTACCGTGGGCAGCGACCGGGTATTGGCGGAAACCTATATCGTTGGCTGTCAGCAGCAGCTTTACGGGGAACACATTCAGGTGTATTTTCTGCGGCATCTGCGCGGAGAGATCAAATTTGAAAATTTGGATGCCCTCAAAGAACAGATCGCCAAAGATACCGCCTCAGCTAAGACTATCAGCGAGCAATATATCCAAAAGGATATTTTTCAGCCATTTTGAGGAAAAATGTAGGTTTGTCAAACATT
>DBQB01000054.1 GCA_002305685.1 Ruminococcaceae bacterium UBA1405 | reverse complement strand
TCTTCCATAGGGGGAGCATATCAAAACACACCGCGCTTTTTGTTTTGGTTGAATCGATACAGAAACCTCAGGGAGTTGTTGGGACAATCTGTACAACCCTGAAATTCTATATCAGCATTTGGGATGGATCGAAAAGTATGAATAATTACTCCTGGATGGGAGTATCCTCTCCATCCTCACCGATATCCAGATCAAACTCCAACGCCTGACCACAGGAAGGACATTTGGTCTCACCAGCATCCAGCATTTCCTCGCTGACGTTAAAGGTTTCCCCACAGCTGGGACAGGTGACCTCATAGAGTTCGGCGCCGTCCAGATCCAGCTCTTCGTCGTCCTCATCCTCATCGTCATCCTCTTCGTCGTCCTCATCGGTGCCGTAGAGATCCTCCTCCACAGTGCCCAGATCCTCGTCGAGGGCATCCACCATATCGGACAGCTCGTCCACACTGGAATCCAGATCCTCTACCGTGAGGGCCATATCGTCCAGAACGTCCAGAATGGCCTTGAAGATTTTTCCTTCTTTGGAAGTCTCGTCGATTTCAAGACCTTCCATCAAACCTTTGAGATACGCTACCTTTTCTGTGATCGTCATTGCGGTGGTCCTCCTTTTCACAGCGCAAATATCCTTACGCTTACGCTCTCTCCATATACTCGCCGGTTCTGGTATCGATACGGATCATGTCGCCCTCATCGATAAACAAAGGCACCCGGATCTCAGCGCCGGTTTCCAGTGTTGCGGGTTTGGTAGCGTTGGTAGCAGTGTCGCCCTTGAAGCCGGGGTCAGTCTTGGTTACCTGCAGCTCAACAAAGAAAGGAGGCTCCACGCCAAACACTACGCCTTTGTAGGAAAGCACCTTAACATCGGTATTCTCCTTGACAAACTTGAAGTTATCGCCCAGAGCACTGGCGTTGATAGGCATATTCTCATAGGTCTCATTGTCCATGAAATAGTAGAGATCGCCATCGTTATACAGATACTGCATCTCACGTCTCTCAATAAAGGCGGTAGGGAATTTATCGGTGGGGTTAAAGGTTTTCTCGGTCACAGCGCCGGAGATCACGTTTTTGATCTTGGTGCGAACGAAAGCAGCGCCTTTACCGGGTTTTACGTGCTGGAACTCAATAATCTGATAGACGTTGCCGTCCATATCAAAGGTCACGCCATTTCTAAAATCGCCAGCTGTTATCATATAAACAACCTCCAAAATATTGATTTTACATATCATCCGCCCTATTTTTACAGGGCGGCAACGCCAGGCAGAGGATTTCTCCACACAAAACGGCAAAATATTGTGATTCTATTTTATCCTATGATTGCCGGTTTTGCAAGTGTTTTTTGGCTGTAGCAAAGAAACGCCGCTTTACAGGCAGATCAGTTCTTTGGGGCTGTGGGTCAGATTCACAATTCCCTTTTCGGTGATGTATACCATATCCTCAATCCGGCATCCATACTGCCCTTCCAGATAGATTCCCGGCTCCACCGTCATAATCAGTCCCGGCTCACAGATGGCGTCACAGCTGGGAGAAAAACGGGGGGATTCATGAATCTCCAATCCCACACTGTGCCCCAAACCATGGCCAAAACAGCCCTCATACCCTGCGCCATAAATGATATCCCGGGCTACCCGGTCAATCTCCCGGCAGCTCTTTCCCACCGCGATGGCGTCCAGGGCGGCCAGCTGGGCTTTGAGCACCGTATCATACAGGCGTTTCTGCTGCTGGCTGACCTCTCCCAGTGCCACGGTGCGGGTCATATCCGAGCGGTAGCCATCGATGGCGCCGCCGAAATCCATGGTGATGAAATCGCCTTTCTCCACCTTTTTGTCGCCGGGTACCCCATGGGGCAGCGAAGAATTTTTGCCTGAAACCACAATAAAGGAGAAGGAAACCTCCTGCGCTCCCTGCTTGCGCATATAAAACTCCATCTCCAGCGCAATCTCCCGTTCCGTCTGGCCGGGCTGAATGTAGGAGAGAATATGCTTAAAGGTATCGTCGGTCAGATCCTGACAAACTTGAATGGCGCGTACTTCATCGGCGGATTTGATCATCCGCTGACGGGTAATCACCTCTGTTACCCGGTTATCCAGAGAAAGCTCCGCAGGCGCCAAAAGCTGCTGATAGACAAGAGAATCCTCCACCGAGAGATAACTGCTCTCAATACCAATCTTTTTCAGCTGGTGTTTTTCCACGATACGGTGCAGCTGCTCTCTGCCATCCCCTTCCAGCAGCATCACCTGACAATTTTTGATGGTGTTTTTCGCCACCTCGATATAGCGAAAATCGATGAGGAAATAGCACTGCTCCCGGGTCGCCAGCAGAATACCGGCGCTGGAACAAAGTCCGGTATAATACTGCCGGTTGACCGAAGATGTGATCAGCACACCGTCCAGATCGCTGGGAATCGACTGCATCAGTTTTTCCAATCTGTCCATGAAAGATTCCTCCCATATGAAAATATCTTGATTATATCCATCAAACCGTTTCTTTGATCTTGTGGTAGATGTCCCGCATCGCCGCTGCGTCCTCTGCCTGGGTGCCGGCAGATTCACAGATAAACACCGCCGAACAGCCTTTTTCCACCACCAGCTGTGCAACCGGTTCAAAGTCCGGGCCGTACTGGGTGTCCGCAAAGGTGAGATGGCATTTTTCTCCCCCGGTGGTATACTGAATTTTGGAAAAATGAGAGTGGAAAGAACGGGCACGCTCTGCGCCCAGCCGGTTTTCCATCTCCTCAAAAACCCGCCGCATCGCCTCCGGGGTCATCAGCCCGCCCAAAGTACGGGCGTTGAGATGTCCAAAATCGATACAGGGAATCAGACGCTCATCCACGGTGCACAGTTCCAGAACCTCCTCCAGTGTACCCAGCTGGTTGATCTTCCCCATGGTTTCCGGACAGATATGGATATGGGAAAGGCCGTTTTCGTCCAGCGCCCGCACTGCCTTGGCCAACGTTTCCTTGGCCAAAGCCGTCGCCTGCTCCCGGGTCATCTTGGCACAGGAACCGGAATGTACCACAATCCGATCCCCGCCCATCCAATCCACCGCCCGGGCACTCTGCAAAATATATTCCACGCTGTTGTTGCGCTTCTCCTCCTCCACGCTGGAAAGGGATATATAGTAGGGTGCATGGAGGGAAACTCGTATCTTTTTCTCGGCAAACAATCCCTTTAGCTTTTCGGCGGTATCCTGGCGTACCCGCACCCCGCGCCCACATTGGTATTCGTAAGCGGAAAGCCCCATCTGTTCCAGATACTGGGGAATCTGTTCCGTCTTTTTATATCCCATGGTCTCAAAACTTTCGGCGTTTCCCGCCGGGCCAAACCAAACCATTGCGTACCTCCGTTTCCTGGGTCATCTCCCCCTGGAGATAACCCCTCACTGAATATGCGGGATCCGCCCCATTCGCTTTGGGGTCATGATCCGTCTCTCAAGCCAGCGCTTCAGGCGGAAAAACCGCCCCCTCTCCGGCGTAATCTCTGTCACCATAATGGTGGTGATTCCCAATAGGTTTCCTCCGATGATGTCGGTAAAGATCTGATCCCCCACCGCCGCAACCTGTCCCTTGGCTAGGGTCATTCCCAAAAGCTCCACCGCCTGACGGTATCCTTTGGGCAACGGCTTGGCGCCGTTTGCCACATAGGGAACCCCCAACGCCTGGGCAAAAGGAGCCACCCGCTGGGGTGAGTTGTTGGAAACGATGACCAGCGCAATCCCTGCCTGCTGCAAAGAACCGATCCACCTCGTCACCCCCTCATAGGGATGGGGGTTGTTGTGGGTGGTGAGGGTGTTGTCCACATCCAGCAGCAGCGCAGAAATCCCCATGGTGTGCAGGGCCTGAGGGGTGAGGGCAATCACCTTGGAAACCAGAAAATCCGGGTAAAATATCGCCATAGCTCCAATTCCTTATCTTCTGTGTTTCTTCTATTGTACACGGTAAAGGAGGAAAAATCCAGACCGAAATCCCAATAGGGCTGACCCGTTGGGCTCCCCCCAATGAGATTCCACCGCAGATCTTCCACAAAGAAAAACAGGTTTGCCGGCCAAACAACCGACAAACCTGTCCTCACACACCGTTATACACAAGTCTTATTTGAACTTGCGTTTACGAGCTGCCTCAGATTTCTTTTTACGCTTTACGGAAGGCTTCTCGTAATGCTCTCTCTTGCGAACTTCCTGCAGCACGCCGGATCTTGCACACTGTCTTTTGAACTTTCTGAGTGCATTTTCCAGATCGTTATCTTTAACGCGAACTTCTGACATTTCCTAATTCCCTCCCCACGCCACGCGGCAGGAGTATTCATACAGACGCGCCCACGCAACCGTATGATACGCTATATTGGCGGCACTTCATCCAGATTCCAACAGTAGAAGGGACAGAAACCGTCAAGTACAACGTAATTTATTATACATGAACACTGGACGTTATGTCAATAGCATTTATGAAGTTTTTTGAAAATTCATGTAACTTCAACAGAATTCTGCCCGATTTCCCATAAATTTATCCCGCAATCTTTACCATCCAACCTGATAAAATAGCAAACAGGTGAAAACTGTGCAGAGTCTCCACCTGTTTTGGTTGGCACAGAGGAAACGGTTATACAAAGGGATTTTAGCGAACCACCAGATTGATCAGCTTGCCGGGAACATAGATTTCCTTGACAATGGTCTTACCGGCGATAAGGGCGGCAACCGCCTCATTCTCCTTGGCCATGGCTAGGGCTTGTTCCTTGGTGATATCCACAGGCATCTGCAAACGAGCCTTGATCTTTCCGGTTACCTGAACCACCACCTCAACGGTAGCGTCCACACATTTGCTCTCATCATAGGTGGGCCAGCTCTGCTGGTTAAGCATACCGCCGAAATTCTGGTTTTCCCAGATCTCCTCGGTCACATGGGGCGCAAAGGGGTTGAGCAGCAGCAGCAGCGTTTTGTATTCGCCTTTGGTGATGGAACCTTTGGCCTGGATATCGTTGAGCAGCGCCATCATGGCGGCAATGGCGGTATTATACTTCATCGCCTCAATATCCTCGCTAACCTTCTTCACCGTCTTATGGAAGTCAGATTCCAGCTCTTTGCTGTACCCCTCCTCATCGGTAAGGATCTCCTGCAAAGCCCAGATACGGTCGATAAACCGGCGGCAGCCCTTGATGGAAGCAGAACTCCAGGGAGCGGCTTTCTCAAAGTCGCCGATGAACATCTCGTACAGACGCATGGTATCGGCGCCATACTCTTTGATGATATCATCGGGATTCACCACGTTTCCGCGGGACTTGCTCATCTTTTCGCCGTTTTCACCCAGAATCATACCATGGCTGGTGCGTTTGGCGTAGGGCTCAGGAGTGTTCACCACACCGATATCATACAAAAACTTATGCCAGAAACGGGAGTAGAGCAGATGCAGCGTGGTGTGCTCCATACCGCCGTTGTACCAATCCACCGGCATCCAGTAGTTGAGAGCTTCCTTGGACGCCAGCGCCTGATCGTTGTGAGGATCCACATACCGCAGGAAATACCAGGAGGAACCCGCCCACTGGGGCATGGTATCGGTTTCCCGTTTGGCAGGACCGCCGCAGCAGGGGCACTTTACATTGACCCAGTCCTCCATGGCAGCCAGCGGAGACTCGCCGTTGTCGGTGGGCTCATAGGAATCCACCTCCGGCAGACGCAGGGGGAGCTCCTCCTCCGGCACCGGCACATAGCCGCATTTGTCGCAGATGATGATGGGCATCGGCTCGCCCCAATATCTCTGACGGGAGAACACCCAGTCCCGCAGCTTATAATTTACCTTGGGGGTACCCTTCTTATTTTCTTCCAGCCATTTCACAATGGCTTTCTTCGCTTCCTCCACCGACAGGCCGTCAAGGAAACCAGAGTTAACCATAATACCGGTCTCACAATCGGTAAAGGCCTCTTTCTCCACATCTCCGCCCTTGACCACCTCGATGATGGGCAGGTTAAATTTCTTGGCAAAATCCCAGTCGCGGGTATCGTGGCCGGGAACCGCCATGATGGCGCCGGTTCCGTAGGTCATCAGAACATAGTCGGAGATGAAAATCGGGATCTCCTTGCCGTTAACGGGATTGATGCCTCGAACGCCTTTGAGCTCCACACCGGTTTTATCTTTAGCCACCTCGGTGCGCTCGAAATCCGACTTCTGGGCAGCCTCGGCCTGATAAGCCTTAACCGCATCCATATTTTCAATCTTATCCGCCCATTTTTTCAGATAAGGATGTTCGGGGGAGATAACCATATAGGTCGCGCCGAACAGAGTGTCGGGACGGGTGGTATAGATCAGCAGATCATCTCCGGCGGTGGTGGAGAAACTCACCTCGGCGCCGGTGGAACGGCCAATCCAATTTTTCTGGGAAATTTTCACCCGCTCAATATAGTTGACCTTGTCCAGATCGTCAATCAGCCGCTGGGCATATGCAGTGATCTTGAGCATCCACTGACTCTTTTCCTTATGGATGACCGGGCTGCCACACCGCTCGCAGACGCCGCCGACAACCTCCTCGTTGGCCAGTACACATTTACAGGAGGTGCACCAGTTTACGGTGGTCATCTTTTTATAGGCAAGGCCTTTTTTAAACAGCTGCAGGAAAATCCACTGGGTCCATTTATAATAGTTGGGATCGGTGGTATTGATCTCCCGGCTCCAGTCAAAGGAGAGTCCCAGAGATTGGAGCTGCTGTTTAAAGCGTGCAACGTTCTTCTGGGTCACAATTTCCGGATGGATATGATTTTTGATGGCATAGTTCTCGGTGGGCAGACCAAAAGCGTCCCAGCCCATAGGATACAGCACATTGTACCCCTGGAGCCGGCGCTTTCTAGCGACGATATCCAGCGCGGTATAGCTGCGGGGATGTCCCACGTGCAGGCCCTGTCCGGACGGATAGGGGAACTCTACCAAGGCATAAAATTTGGGCTTGGTAAAATCGTTGGAAGCGGCAAATGTTTGCTTTTCCTCCCAGATGGTTTGCCATTTCTTTTCGGTTTTGGCAAAATCATACTTTTCGTATTTCATGGTAAGCTGTCAAATCCTTTCAAAACAGGAAAACATCTGTCCGGATATCCGGGTGTGTCCCGACAAAGCGCTCCAAACAGCCGGAAAAACGGTTTTCCCGCAAATTCAGTGCCAAAAAATCTCCTCTTATTATGGAACAAGTACATCGGAAATGTCAAGGGTTTCTCCATCGCTCCACAGCTTGTCCAGGCCGTAATATTCCCGGGCATCGCGGTAGAAGATATGGACGATGATATCGCCAAAATCCAGCAGAATCCAGCTGGCGCTCTGATATCCCTCAATGCGCCGGGGTTCGATCCCCAGCTCCTTGGACATCATCTCCTCCACATCGTCGGACAGCGACTGAACCAGCGAACTGTTGGAGGCACTGGCAATGACAAAATAATCCGCCAGCGCTGAGAGCTTGGAAATATTGATGGCTTTGATGTCGGTGGCCTTCTTGCTATCCAGCAGCGCCACAATCTTTTTTACGGTGGTGGTCAGTTCCTGTGCCATAAAACGTCTCCTTTTTTCATTGATATAAACCTCTTTATCTGTTGGTCAACAGATAAAGTTTCTTTTCATGAAGGTGAAATCACGGTGTTGGGCAGGCAAATGCCTGATTATATGCTTCCCAGGTATCCCGGTTGATGGGACGGCCGCCATCGGAGAGCATCGAGACGGTATACCGCAGCGAATACCGCATTCCCTGTTCCATGGATTCACGGCAAGCCTCGCGCATCTGCTCCACATCGGGATAATCCCGGTCCAGCGAAATATAATCCGCCAGATAGACGATTTTTTCCAGCAGAGACATATCTTTGCGGGCGGTGGTGTGATAGCGGACCGCATTGAGAAAATCTTCGTCCTCCACCCCATGTCTCTCCCGCAGATATTCTGCCCCGGCAAAACCGTGCCAGAGAGAGGGCGAGAGCAGAATCAGCGGATCGGAAACCGGGCCGCCGTGCTCCATCCAACTTTTCTGCTGCTCCTTGGGGAGGTCTTTGCAGATATCGTGCAGCAGCCCGGCAAGCCGTGCTTTCTCCGGTTCCACTGCGCCTTCCCCATACCGCAGTGCCAGATCGTACGCTGCATCCGCCACACAGCGGCTGTGAAACAGACGATAGGGGGAAAGGGTATCTTTGATCCAGCCAAGACACTTAAGATATCTCTCGTCGCTCTCAGGCTCCTGGGCATAGTAGCCTTTTGTGAGAATCTGTTGGGCTTCCCGCTGGGGCATCCAGCGGCAGAGGGTTTTCAGATCGGCGCCCAGCCCCACCGCCCGGCGAATCTGGGTGGAGGAGATGTCAAACACCGGCAGATCCAAAACGGTGGATGTTGCGCCCAAAAGGGTGAGCTGCTGCTGCTTTTCTTTTAACAGGGAAAGTTCACCGTTTTCCCGCGCGCCGGTACAGATATGGCTCATGCGAAAGATTTCTCCGCTCTCCCGCCATTTCTCAAGGGTCAGGAACATATCCGAACCGACAATCAGATACAGCTGCGCGTCCGGCTGCTCCTGAGACAGTTGACGCAAGGTATCCACCGTATAACTGCTGCCGCCCCGGCTGATTTCCATCGGGGAGACCTCCAGCTCCGGCAATCCTTCACAGGCCAACCGGCAAAGTTCCAGCCGCTCTTCCCCGGAAAGCAGCTGTACCGCCCGCTTGTGGGGCGGGATATTGGCAGGAATGAGCAGCACCTTATCCAGGGATAACCGCCGGGCATACTCCAGCGCCAGCTGGAGATGTCCCTGATGGATCGGGTTAAAGGTTCCGCCGTAGACACCGATACGCATATCCCACACCTCTTTCCACCGGAATGTTATTTTTTGGTTTTGCTCAGCTGAATTTTGGGATTCTTTTCATTGCGTTTATAGAGCACAAACCGGGTCCCAATCACCTGCACCACATCGGAACGGGTGGCCTCGGAAAGCTGCTGAGCAATCTCCCGGGCAAATCCGGGAGCGGTCTCCAGCACCCGGAGCTTAATCAGCTCCCGCGCCGCCAGAGCGTCGCTGACCTGCTGGATCAGATTGTCGTTGATACCGCCTTTTCCCACCTGCAAAATGGTCTCGATGGGGTTGGCCAGAGCCCGCAGCTCCGCCCGCTGTTTGGAAGTCAGCATAAAATAATTTCTCCTTTATCTTCTTTCGCTGTCTGTATTCTGCATCTTCATCGCTAACTGCTGCTCAAAGAGGGCCATGGCCTTTCCCCGATGGCTGAGGCCGTCCTTTTGTGCCGCGGTCATCTGGGCAAAGCTGAGGGCTTGCTGCTGCTCTCCCACATAAAAGATGGGATCGTAACCGAATCCTCCCTCGCCGCGCTTTTCAAATCCGATATGTCCCTCGCAGACCCCTTCACAGCTCAGCTTGGTTCCATCGGGAAACACGCAGCTGATCACACTGACAAAGCGGGCCGTGCGTTTTTCCCACGGTATCCCCTGCAATTTTTGCAGCACCAGATCCATCCGGTCATCGTCGGTGGCGTGGGCTCCCAAAACATCCGCACCATACCGAGCGGTATATACCCCAGGCTCCCCGCCCAGCGCGTCGATACACAGTCCGGAATCATCGGCAAAAGCAATTTCCCCGGTAGCCTGGCAGATGGCGGCGGCTTTCAGATAAGCGTTTTCGGCAAAGGTAGTGCCGGTCTCCTCCACCTCCAGATCGGGACAGCAATCGAACTGAGAAACCACCCGAACCGGCAGATGCTCCAAAATCCGGCAAAACTCCGCAAGTTTTCCTTTGTTTCGGGTAGCGGCAACAAGTGTAATCATACGGCGGTCTCCTCCCCTTCCCCTGCATCGAACAACGCCTGAACAAACGCTTTGGGTTCAAAGGGCTGCAAATCGTCCAGCTTTTCTCCTACACCCACATACTTGATGGGAATTTGCAGCTCCTGCTTGATGGCGATCACCACGCCGCCCTTTGCGGTTCCGTCCAGTTTGGTCAGGATGATACCGGTAAGACCAGCGGCCTCCTGAAAGGTTCTGGCCTGAATGACCGCATTCTGTCCGGTGGTGGCATCCAGCACCAGCAGTACCTCCAGATCAGCGTCGGGGGCTTCCCGCTTAATGACGCGGGAGATTTTGGACAGCTCATCCATTAAATTCTTCTTATTATGGAGCCGGCCCGCGGTATCGCAGATCACCACATCGGCGCCTCTAGCCTTTCCGGCGGCAATGGTATCAAATACCACAGCAGCAGGGTCAGAGCCTTCCGACTGACGGATCATCTCCACACCGGCCCGATCCGCCCAAATCTGAAGCTGATCGATGGCAGCAGCACGAAAGGTATCGGCGGCACCCAGAATCACCTTTTTCCCCTGAGAAGTCAAGTTGGCCGCCAATTTGCCGATGGTGGTAGTTTTCCCGACGCCATTGACGCCGATCACCAGCACCACCGAAGGTTTTGTAGAGATATGAAGGGTAGTATCTCCCTCCATCATCTCGGTGAGGATTTCCTGAAGAAGCGCTTTGACCTCTCCGGCGTCGGTAATCCCCCGCTCCTTTACTCCTTTGCGCAGACGCTGGCAGATTTCCTCCGCTGTCACCATACCCACATCCGACATAATCAGGGTTTCCTCCAGCTCCTCAAACAGCTCCTCATCTACGGGACGAAAACCGCTGAAGATCTGGTTTACTTTTTGCATCATGGATTCTTTGGTTTTTTTCAGCCCTTCGCTGATTTTCTGGAAAAATCCCACATCCATTCCTCCCTATCATAGATTTTATCATAACGCATTTTCCGCACATTTCCAAGCCAAAAAAACGAAGCCCCCACCTTTTTTCCAACGAAAAAAGGCTTGGAGTCCAGAACCTTTCCTCAAAAGGTTCTGGTCGCGGCCGAAGCCGCGAAACACCCCCGCATCCTTTCGCCGGAGGGGCTCGTTTTCTCCCATCAGTTTCCACCCTGCCCCTCCGGCGTTCCAATGCACCGCATTGGAAATTCATTCGAAGCAGGGCCAGACCCTTCTCCACGAAAAAAGGTTTGGAGTCCAGAACCTTTCCTCAAAAGGTTCTGGTCGCGGCCGCAGCCGCGAAACACCCCCGCATCCTTTCGCCGGAGGGGCTCGTTTTCTCCCATCAGTTTCCACCCTGCCCCTCCGGCGTTCCAATGCACCNNAAGCAGGGCCACGAATATTTTATAAAATAAAGATCCCTTTGAAAAGATTTGTATATTTCAAAAACCGGGAAATGAAGCCGTCCCAAGATTGACAAGACTACAGAACTTTGGAAATGGTTGGGCTGGTCCTTCGACCCATTCCCAATGCTTCGCATTGGGCCGCCGGAGGGGCAAAGTGGAAATTAAAAGGTAAAAATTAGGACCCTCCGGCGGAGAGAGACGGGGGATTTCGCGGCTGCGGCCGCGACCAAGGGGGATTTTGAGGAAATCCCCCTGGACCCCAAACCTTTTTTCTTTTCCTTCTCTTTGGGTTGGTTCTTCGACCCATTTCCAATGCTTTGCATTGGACCGCCGGAGGGGTGAAGTGAAAATTAAAAGGCAGAATTGGGACCCTCCGGCGGGGGACCGGGGCTTTCGCGGCTGCGGCCGCGACCAAGGGGGATTTTGAGGAAATCCCCCTGGACCCCAAACCTTTTTGATTTTTTATTGGGGTGCGGTGGTTAAGTTGGTGGCTCTGGTGATGTCCAGCTCCAACAGGCGGGATACCCCTTCTTCCTGCATCGTTACCCCATATAAGGTGTCCGCTTCCTCCATCGTGCCACGACGATGGGTGATGGAGATAAACTGGGTCTCGTCCTCCAGACGCTTTAAGTATTGGGCAAAACGGCTTACATTAACATCGTCCAGCGCCGCTTCAATCTCGTCCAGCAAACAAAATGCCGCCGGACGGTATTTCAAAATCGCAAAATAGATGGCAATGGCTACAAACGCCTGCTCGCCACCAGAAAGAAGTCCAAGATTTTTGATGATCTTCCCCGGCGGCTCTACAAAAATCTCAATACCGCTCTCCAACAGGTTTTCTGGATCTGTCAACCGGAGATCTGCACTGCCGCCGCCAAATAGATCTACAAAAATTTTCCCAAAATTTTTGCGAATCTGCTCAAAGCTCTCGGCAAAGGTCTCCTCCATCTGTACCGTCAACTGCCGGATGAGCTTTTCCAGCTCATCTTTGGATTTCTGCGCGTCCTCCGTCTGTTCCTTTAAGAACTGGTACCGCTGGTTGACTTCCTTGTATTCTTCCAATGCCGCCAGGTTGACGCTGCCCAGCTCTCGGATCTTTCCCTTGAGCTGCGCCAGTTCTCCCTGTGCCTGTATCTTATCCTCCACCGGCGATACCAGTTGGGCCGCCTGGCTTCTGGTCAGCTGGTATTCATCCCACATCGCGGCAATGATCCGATCATACCCCAGCTGCATATTGTTTTGCTGCTCCTCCAAACGTGCCAAATCCCGGGACATGGATTCCTTCTGCTCGCTTTGGCTGCGGCTCTCGTTTCGCAGTTTTGTGCTCTGCGCTTCCAGCTCCAAACGGCGCTGTACGTTCTCGTTGATAGCCGCCTCGTCCTGACGGTTTTGCTCCGCCATTTCTGCACCGCTATGCTGCAATGCGGCAATCCTCTGCTGGGATGCCGTGATCTTGGCGTTGCGCTCTTCGATCTGCTGTCTCAAACGCTGCAATGCACCGCTTTGATCCTCCCGCTGTTCCTGTAACCGCTGTTTTTCCTGCAGATGCAGCTGCATCTGACCGGAAAGCTCGGTGCCTTCCACCCGCTTTTCGTTTTCCTGCGCCGTGTGAAAGTCCAGCTGCCGCCGGAGTTCTTCCCGCATCCGGTTGTTTTCCTGCTCCGCATCGGCGATCTCCTGGAGCTGTTGCCGGTAGCGCAGCAGGATGCTGTCGGCATCTACATTGCGGGAGGTTAGTTCTTCCAGACATTTGCGGGTCTCTGCCAGATTTGCAGCAACGGTTTGCTGCTGCCGTTTGGACTGCTCCAAACTCTGCAAAACCCGGTTGCGTTCCGATTGCGCCCTTATGATATCTTCCCGGGCAATCCGGATTTGATCTTCGGTCTCCTTGCGGGTCTGAGCCAGTTTTTCCAGTTCCTGACGCAGTACGCCCCCCTCTTTGACCAGCTGCTCCAGCTGCTTTTGCCGCTGCGCCGCCTGATGACGCAGTGACTGTATCTCTCCACGGCGGCTTAAAAGTCCGGCGTTTTTGGCCACCGAACCGCCGGTGAAGGAACCTCCTGCATTGATCAGCTGTCCATCCAGCGTGACAATCCGGAATCGGAAACCGTTTTTCCGGGCAATCTCGGTGGCACTGTCCAGATCCTCCACCACCGCGATGCGCCCCAGCAAAGAATAGACAATCCCCTGATATTCCGGCTGATATTCCACCAGATCACAGCCCAGCCCAACAAAGGCCGGTTCCTTTTCCAGCGCTCTGCGATCCAGCGGTGTGCCACGAACGGTGGTCAGCGGCAGCAGCGTCGCCCTGCCGGCGTTTTCCCGCTTGAGTACCCCGATGGCCCGCTTGGCCGCCTCCTCATCCTCCACTACCACGTTTTGGATACTGGCGCCCAGCACCGTCTCAATGGCCAGCGCATAGTCACTGCGCACCGTCAAAAGATCCGATACCGAACCGCGTATGCCCTGTATCGCACCGCTTTTGGCCTGTTTTAACAGGAAACGGACGCTGTTTTGAAATCCTTCATGGTTTTGCTCCATCCCTTCCAAAAGGGATGCCCGCTGCAAAAATCCCTCCATCTCCCGGCGCAGCTGCTGTTCGCGCTGCTGCTGCTTTTGCAGCGCCTGCTCTCGGGAAGTGCGTTTGAGTTCTACGCCTTGCAGCACATTGTTCAGCGCTTGCTGCTGCTCTCGTGCCGCCTGTTCCAGCGCATCAAACTGCCCGCTTTCCTTCTCCAACCGGACGGCGTTGTCCTCACATTCTTTCAGCTGTCCGGTGAGCTGTTCCAGATGGGTGTTGGCCTGGGCAATGAGGGAGGCTGCCGTGATGGCGTCTGCCTGGGCCTGGCTTTGTTCTCCCAGCATCTGTTGACGCTGCATCGCCAGTTTCCCCGCAAGGGTACTGCTCTCCTGTTCCTGACCACGCAGCTTTTCCAGGGTTTTGGTGATGGCCTCCACGGTGGTGTGGTTTTCCGCGATCTGGGCGTTATCCTGTTCCAGCAGCGTTTCCAGATGTTCCAGCCGTTTCTCTACCAATCCTCCGGTAAGCTCCGCAGCCTGGATTTCCTCCTCCAAACGGCGAATATCTTCCCGGGCGTGATCCATATCGTTGCTGCACACCGCCATCTCCGACTGGTTGGCGGCAATCTTCTGTTCCCGCTCATGAATCTGTACCCTGCACCGATCCACACGGGCGCTACAGGACTGCATCTGCTGATAGAGATCCCCGATTTGCTGCTCCAAAGCGCCGACCTGCGCTTCCAGCTGGTTATATTGGCGGCGCATCAGCTGGATTTTATCCGACTGGCCGGAGAGGTTTTTGCGGCTTTCCTCCAGATCATCCATCCATAGGGATAGCTCCAGACGTTTTTTCTGCCCGGAAAGTTCCAGAAATTTTCTGGCCTTCTCCGATTGCCGGCGAAGAGGTTCCACCCGGCCTTCCAGTTCAGAGAGGATATCCGCCAGACGGGAGAGGTTGTCCTGAGCCATGGCAAGGCGTTTTTCCGCCTCCCCTTTCCGATAACGGAATTTGGAGATGCCCGCCGCTTCCTCAAAGATTTCCCGGCGCTCCTTGTCTCTGGCTGAGACGATCTCCGCAATCCGCCCCTGACCAATGATGGAATATCCATCCCGTCCAAGACCGGTATCCATAAAGATCTCATAGATATCCTTTAACCGTACTGCCGCGCCGTTGAGACGGTATTCGCTCTCCCCGGACCGGTATAACCGCCGGGTAACCGTTACCTCGTCCGCCTCCACCGGCAGGGTGCGGGAAGCATTATCGATGGTCAGGGATACCTGGGCCATTCCCTGGGCTTTTCGTGTTTTGGTTCCGGAGAAAATCACGTCCTCCATCTTGCTGCCCCGCAGGCTCTTGGTGGACTGTTCCCCCAGCACCCAGCGGACTGCGTCGCTGATGTTGCTCTTACCGCTTCCGTTGGGGCCCACCACCACCGTCAGCCCTCGGCCAAATTCCAGCCGGGTCTTGTCCGGGAAGGACTTAAAGCCCTGTATCTCCAGGGATCTCAGGTGCAACCTCACCACTCCTTTGCTGTTGTCTGATGCTATACACGCTGCCGGGTATCACGGCAGGATCGGTTTTTACCGTCACCTGCCAGCCCTGCTGCATGAGTTGCTGTATATTGCTTTTTTTCTGTCCTAAGGCTTTGGAAAGATCCCGGGGATGTACGTTGAGTTGGACGCTGCCCCCCTGGGGAGCATCTTCCAAAAGCAGCCGGCGCATCTTTCCCAGAAACCGCACCGACTCGGCCATCTCCCGAAGCGCCGGATGGTATCCGCCGCCGAGCATCTGCGCTTCCACCTCCCGGCTGGCATGCAGCCCAAAACGGATCACCGGGATATGATGCTGCTCAAACAGTTCCAAAAGCTGCGCCCCCAGCTGTGCCGCCTGTTCCGGGGTTTGGGGCTGATACCGCCCACTCTGCCATAGCTGCGCCAGAAGGGTACCTTTGAGCACCACCGTAGGATAGATGCGCACCATATCCGGACGCAGTCCGATAAACTGCCGGGCGGTGTCCAGCGTGCTCTCCTCACTTTGTCCGTAAAGGCCGGTCATCATCTGAAGCCCCAAAGAAAAACCCATTCTCTGAATCCGCCGCGATGCCTGCGCCACATCCTCAGCGGTATGTCCCCGCAGATTCTTTTGCAGCACCGTATTGTCCATCGACTGGGCGCCCAGCTCAATCACCTTCACCCCATATTCCCGCAGCAGAAGCAGAGTCTGCTCATCCACCGCGTCGGGACGGGTGGAACAGCGTATCCCGCCGAACCCCGGTTTTGAGGATCTTCCGTCCCACAGGTACGGCTGCGCTGCCTGGAGCAGCGCCGTCATCTGCTCGTGGGGAATGGCGGTAAAGCTTCCGCCAAAAAAGGCGATCTCCGCCTCTTTTGCCCGCTCTCCCATCTGACACAGGCTCTCCTCACAGATCTCAGATACCTGCTGAGGGGTTGGAGACTGCTGGACGCCGGAAATCACCCGCTGATTGCAAAAACTGCACTGGTTGGGACATCCCAGATGCGGTACAAAGATGGCAAGATTGGCGTGCCCGTGTTTGCTCATTCGCCCATCAGCTCCAGCGCCTCCCGGGCGGCCATCTGTTCCGCAGCCTTTTTGCTGCGGCCCTCGCCGGTACCGATGACGTTACTGTTCAGGTGCACCTCCACCTTAAAGCGCTTATCGTGATCCGGTCCGCTCTCCTCCACCAGCACATAGCTTACCTGCTCTTCCGGATTTTTCTGGACAATCTCCTGCAAAGTGGTTTTATAATCCTTATACACCTTGCTGCCATGGTTATCCAGCTCCGGCTTGACAAAAGGAAGCACAAAATTGGCTGCCTCCTGGGTGCCCGAATCCAGATAGATGGCAGCGATCAGCGACTCGAAGGCGTCGGCCAAAATGGAGGAACGGTCCCGTCCTCCCATCATCTCCTCGCCCCGGCCCAAAATCAGAAATTCCCCCAGTCCAATGGAACGGGCAAAGATGGCAAGGGATTTTTCACATACCAGGGAAGCGCGGATCTTGGTCAGCTCCCCCTCCGGAAGATGGGTATAATGGCGAAAGATATAATCGGAAACCACGATAGAAAGCACTGCATCCCCCAAAAATTCCTGCCGCTCGTTGCATACGATCCCCTTTTTTACCTCATTGGCATAGGAAGAATGGGTCAAAGCAGTGGTCAGATACTTTTTGTTGCGGAAGGTGTACCCAATCCGTTTTTCCAGTTCCTCCACCGGCACACTGGGCATACGCGTTTGTGAAGACATCCAAAAGACCTCCTTAAAATCATACAGGGTCCTTCTGAAAAAGGAACAAAACCCGTTTCTTCCTTTTTCAAAATGGCTCTGCCGGTTATCCGACAACAGAATCTGAGCCTGCCGCGATTTGCGGCGGGCTCAGCATCTTAATACCGTTTAAGCGTTTTCCTTTTCCCGAAGCTGCTGTACCGCATCGGCAATCTGACCTACCACATCGTTTTCGCAGCAGCGCATCGCCTGGCGGATGGCGTTTTTGATCGCTTTGGCGTCAGAACTGCCGTGGGCTTTGATCACCAGTTTGGAAGCGCCCAGCAGCGGCGCGCCGCCATACTCCTTATAATCCATCTGGGATTTGAAGGCTTTGAGCTGTTTGCCCACCGCCAGCGCCGCCAGCATAGCAAGCGGTCCGGAGGTGAACATCCCCTTGATCTCTTTGGCCAGATAGGACGCCAGTCCCTCGGTGAGCTTGAGGATAACGTTTCCGGTAAATCCGTCGGCCACCGCCACATCACAGCATCCCATGGGGATATCCCGCGGCTCCACATTACCGATAAAATGAATGGGCGCTTTCTGCATCTGGGCATAGGCGTCCAGCTGAAGCTGGGTACCTTTTGTCTCCTCCGCCCCGATGTTTACAAGGCCTACCCGGGGGTTCTCCACACCCAGGAACTTCTTCATATAAATGCTGCCCATAATGCCAAACTGGGTCAGCATCTCCGCGCGGCAGTCGGCATTGGCTCCCGCATCCGCCAGCAGGTAACATCCGCCCTTGCAGGGGATCACCGTGGCGATGGTCACCCGTTTGATGCCCCGGATGCGCTTGACGATCAGGGAAGCGCCCACCACCAGCGCACCGGTACTGCCTGCGCTGACAAAAGCATCCCCCTTGCCCTCGCTGAGCAACCGGCATCCCACCGCCATGGAGCTGTCGGAAAACTCCTTCAGCAGCGATGTGGGCTCGTCGTGGATGGAGATTACCTGGCTTGCATGCGCAATCTCCATCTGATCCAGAGAAACATTGTTCTGTGCCGCAGCCTCCCGGATCTTCTGCTCGTCGCCGGTCAGCAGGATTTGGGCTCCCAATTCCTGCACTGCCATCTGGCATCCCTTGAGAATCTCCCCCGGCGCATGGTCTCCGCCGAAGGCATCCACAATTATCTTCATCGGTCATCCTCCGTTTCCGTCATAACTCAAAAACTGATCTCCGCTTCGCCGGCCTGCTCCAGGCAGCGCTCCAGCGCTTCCATCCCCCGCTGGGCAAGGAGCAGATACCGCTTCTGCTTATCCCGCTCCCGGCTTTCCAGCGGCGGTAGGATTCCCATATTGCTGCCCATCGGCTGAAAATCCCCCACGCTGGCGTCGCTGATGTATCCGGTGAGGGCCCCCAGCATCGTCTCGGGGGGAAACACCACCGGAGCTTGCTGACACAAAATTCTTGCAAGGTTCATCCCCGCCACAATGCCGGAGGCGGCGGATTCGATGTATCCCTCCACCCCGGTAATCTGCCCTGCAAAAAAGATGCGGGGTTCCTTTACCAGCTGGAAGGTATGGTTGAGCAGCCGGGGACTGTCCAAAAAGGTGTTGCGGTGCATCACCCCGTAGCGGACAAACTCGGCGTTTTCCAGCCCCGGGATCATGGAAAAGACCCGTTTCTGTTCCCCGAACTTCAGGTTGGTCTGAAATCCCACCAGGTTAAACAGCGTCCCTTCGCTGTTCTCCCGGCGCAGCTGTACCACCGCCCAGGGACGGCGTCCGGTTCTGGGATCGGTCAGCCCCACCGGTTTGAGGGGACCATACCGAATGGTATCGGCGCCCCGTTTGGCCATCACCTCTATGGGCATACAGCCTTCGTACACCGTCAGATCCCGACGGTCAAAGTCGTGCAGCGGCGCGCTCTCAGCATGGATCAGAGCGTCGTAAAACGCCTCGTACTCCTCCTTATTGAAAGGGCAGTTGATGTAATCGTCCTCCCCCCGGCCGTACCGCGCAGCAAAAAACACCTTCTGCTGATCCAGAGAGTCGAAGGAGACAATGGGGGCCGCCGCGTCATAAAAGCTGAGATAACATTCCCCCAGATGTTTTCGAATGCTCTCGGCCAAAGCGTCGGAGGTGAGGGGTCCGGTGGCGATCACCACATATCCCTGGGAGGGAATTTCGGTAACCTCCCCCGGACAGACGGTGATCAGCGGATGACTTTTGACCAGCTCTGTCACCGCATCGGAAAAGCGGTAGCGATCCACCGCCAAAGCCCCGCCGGCAGCCACGCTGGTGGCTTTGGCGCAGCGCACCACCACCGAATGCAGCCGTTCCATCTCATGTTTGAGCATTCCGGCGGCGGAACCCAGCCGCTGGGCTTTTAAGGAGTTGGAACATACCAGCTCCGCAAATCCAGGATAGGTATGGGCGGGAGAATACTTCTCCGGCTTCATCTCATGCAGCCGCACCGGGATTCCCCGGTTGGCCAGCTGCCAGGCGGCCTCGCATCCTGCCAGCCCGGCGCCAATCACCGTAACGGTGGGCGTTTGGTTGGTCGCGCTCATCCCTTCAGGCTCCTCTCGTATCCGCAGCCCTCCTTGGCGCAGTAGAGCTTACCGGCTTTTCCCTTCTTGCGAAACAGTGTGGCCCCGCACTTGGGACACAGATCCGACACCGGCTCATCCCAGGACATAAAGTTGCATTCGGGATATTTTTCGCATCCGTAGAAGGATTTTCCGTTTTTGGATTTCTTGATCAGCATCTTTGCGCCGCAGCGAGGACAGTTACCTTCCGCTTTCTTGACGATTTTCTTGGTATTTTTACATTCCGGGAATCCGGGGCAGGCCAAAAACTTTCCAAACCGGCCGGATTTGACCACCATCTTGCGTCCGCAAAGCTCGCAGACCTCGTCGGTTTCCTCCTCAGGCAGTTTAATTTTGGTGCCGTCCAGCTGTTTTTCCGCCTTATCCAGGCTCTTGGAGAAATCCTTATAGAAGCTGTCCAGCGTCTTGACCCAGTTTTGTTTTCCTTCCTCCACCTTATCCAGATCCTTCTCCATCTTGGCGGTGAAGGAGACGTCCACAATGTTCTGGAAGTTTTCGGAGATCAGCTGGTTAACCACCTCGCCCAGATAGGTGGGCTTGAGCGCCTTCTGATCCCGCTCCACATACTCCCGCTGCATGATGGTGGTGATGGTGGGGGCATAGGTGGAAGGACGGCCGATGCCGTTTTCCTCCAGCGCCTTGATCAGCGAGGCCTCGGTATACCGGGCGGGGGGCTGGGTAAAATGCTGGGCGGGATCGATGGAGCGGACCTTGAGGGGATCATCCTTGGCGATGGGGGGCAGTGCGCCGCCCTCCTCGTCGTCCTCATCCTTTCCTTCCTCATACAAAACGGTAAAACCGTCGAATTTCACCGAATACCCGGACGCCTTAAAATTGTAGGAGTTGGCTTCGATATCCACGCTGACCGTATCCAGCAGCGCAGAGGCCATCTGGCTGGCAATAAACCGCTCCCAGATCAGCTTATACAGCTTATACTGATCGGAAGTTAAACTTCCTTTGACCTGCTCCGGAGTCAAACTGGGCATGGAAGGACGGATTGCCTCGTGGGCGTCCTGGGCGTTGCTCTTGGATTTATAGATTTTGGGGCTGGATGGAAGATAATTTTTCCCGTACCGCTCCCCGATGTACTCAGCAGCCTGCTGCTGCGCCTCGGCGGAGATGCGCAGGGAGTCGGTTCTCATGTAGGTGATGATACCCACCGCTCCCATATTTTCAATCTCCACGCCCTCATACAGCTCCTGGGCGGCCTTCATGGTGCGTCTGGCCTGAAAGCCCAACTTGCGGGAAGCCTCCTGCTGTAAGGTGGAGGTGGTAAAGGGCGGCGCAGGGGATTTTTTCCGTACGCTCTTTTTGACGTTGGTCACCACAAAATCGGCGTTTTCCACCGCCTGCACCACCTGGGTGGCCTCCTGCTCATTGTGCAGGTCCATCTTGACCCCATCCTTGCCGTAAAAACGGGCGGTAAAGGCCTTGCGGGAGCTTTTGCCCACCACCTTGGCGTCGATGGTCCAGTATTCCTCCGGGACAAAAGCCCGGATTTCATTTTCCCTGTTCACTATCAGACTCAGCGCCACCGACTGCACCCTTCCGGCGGAGAGGCCGCGCTTAATCTTTTTCCAGAGGATGGGGCTGAGTTTATACCCCACAATGCGGTCCAAAATCCGGCGGGCTTGCTGGGCGTTGACCAGATCGATATTGATCTGCCGGGGATGCTGCATTCCGTAGGAGATGCCGCTCTTGGTAATCTCGTTAAAGGTGATGCGGTTGGCGTGTTCCACGTCCAGTTTGAGCAGATGGGCCAGATGCCAGGAGATGGCCTCCCCTTCCCGGTCCGGGTCGGTGGCCAGATACACTTCATCAGCCTTTTTGGCGGCGGTTTTCAGGCTGCGCAGCACCTCTTCTTTTCCGCGCATGGCAATATACTGGGGGGCAAAGTCATGCTCAATGTCCACACCCAGCTTGCTTTTGGGAAGGTCGCGGACATGGCCCATGGAGGCAATCACCTCATATCCGCTGCCCAGATATTTCTTTATGGTTTTCGCTTTTGCGGGGGATTCCACAATTACGAGTTTTGACATTCGTTCTCACCTGTTACTCTTTCTCAATTGATTCTGTTGTCGGAAGCGACGGTGGTACAAAATACAGGTTGGGATGCTGATCCCTCAATCGTTTCAAACAAATTCCTGTTCTCCTGCCGGCATCGATGGCTCTTTGCCGGTAATTCCTATTCTAACGCCTTGAGAACCATTTATGCAAGCCCTTATTTTGTATTCCCAAAATCCGACGCCGGCGCTTCCGTTCAGAATTCCTGAGGGGGCTATCCCTTCAGATACCCTCCCTGAGAAAATCCGATTTGGGACCCAGCGGATAAAGATCCTCATGCCCTGCGGTAACGGCCGCCCGGTACAGCCTGAGCCAACCCCATCAGCTCCAACTGTGTCAGCGCTGCGGTCAAAGGGCCGATCTCCAAACCCGAACGCTGGGAAAGCACATCACAGTACTGCCCCTCCTCATCCAAAAGCAGGTAAACCGTTTTCAGGTCTCCTTCCAATGGTTCCGTTGGTTGCGTCTCCTGCGGACGGGCTGAAAGCGCATCGCTGCTCGTATGTGCGGCACTTCCTGTATCTTGCTGTACCTCTTCCTCAGGAGGCAAAGCCGGAGATATCTGGGACCGTCGCACGGCAAGGCGCTGGGTGACAGCGCTTTGCAGCTGATCTGCAGATTGCGTTTCTGTCTTGCGGCGACGTTTCCAATGAAAGCGGCCGTATTCCTCCAGGATCTGTTCTGCGTTGGCCACCGGGGTTGCGCCGTCCCGGATCAGTTCTACCGCCCATTCCCCTGCGGGGGTGTTCACATTCCAGGGAACCACAAAAACCTCCCGCCCTTGGTCCAAAGCATGGGCAACGGTAAAGTTGGTCCCGCTTCTCCGGGCGCCTTCCACCATCACCACCCCGTGGGATAGCCCTGAAATCAACCGGTTGCGCACCGGGAAGGAGCTGCGGGTGATGCCGGTCCCAGGCGGATATTCACTCACCACCGCCCCATGAGAACGAATGGCGTGCCACAGCGCAATATTTTCCGGGGGATATACCTGATCCAGACCACAGCCCAGCACCGCCACCGTTTTTCCCTTCGCTTCGATGGCGCCCCAGTGGCAGGCGGCGTCGATTCCCTTAGCCATGCCGCTGACCACCACCGCCTGCTGTTGCGCCAGCCGACGGGCAATCTCGGTGGCCACCCGCATTCCATCGTAACTGCAACTGCGGCGTCCCACCATGGCGATGGAGAGCGATCCCTGCAGACAGCTCAGATCTCCCAGCACATAAAGCACCGCCGGAACCCCGTAGATGTTGCGCAGCAGTTCCGGAAACAGCTCGTCCTCGGGGGTCAGAATCTGGCAACCAATCTGCGCGCACCGGCTGACCGTCTCCTGCGCCTGAACGGTATTGGGATTTTGAAGCTGTTGCATATGCCGGGGAAGAATATCGGGAACCTTTTTCCACATTTCTTCCCCCGCCTTCCAAAAATCCATCGCGGTTTCATACTGGGCTGCAATATAATCCACCCGGGGATCTCCCTGTCCAAAAATCTGCTGTAACATCAGCCAGGACACGATTGTTTTTTCAGACGCCACGTTTCCACCCCCTGTATTTTTCATCTTCCTCTATCCGCCTAACGGCGCACCATTTCCCAGATGCAGAGCGCTGCCGCTGTGGCGGCATTGAGCGATTCCGCGCCTCCGGCCATGGGGATGATGGCCGCGGCATCGCAGCGCTCCACCACCTGGGGCGGAAGGCCGTTGCCCTCGTTGCCGATGGCCATGGCACAGCCTGCCCCCAGCGAAAGGCGGGTGATCTCAACGGCGGTATCGCTCAGCGCTGCGGCATATACCCGCAGGCCGGCGGCCCGCAGGGTATCCACCGCCTCCAGCCCATCCTGTACCAGGGTAAACGGCATCCGCAGTACCCCGCCCATAGCGGCCCGAAGCACCTTAGGGCTGTAAAAATCCGGACAATCGGCGGTCGCCACAATCCCATCGATCCCCAGCGCCTCCGCCGTGCGCAGGATGGTACCCACATTGCCCGGATCCTGAAGGGAACACATCGCCAGGTACCGCCCTGTTGGGGAAAGGGTCAGCGATTGAGGCGGGATCTCACATACGCAGAAAACGCCCTGAGGGCTTTGGGTGTCGCTGAGCTTCTGCGCCACCCCGTCGGAGATGAGAATCCCCCGGCGGCAGCAGGCAAGTATCTCCCGGGCCTGAGGATACCGCTCCATCGCTTTTTCGGTCAGCAGCCCAATCTGTGGGACAACGCCGTTTTTCACCGCATCCCCGCACAGACGGGCGCCCTCCAGCAGGAATCTTCCTTCCTCCCGGCGGTATTTGCGGGAGGAGCCCAGCTTCACCAGCTCTTTGACCAGCGCATTGTCTTTGGAACGGATCTCTTCCATCCGATCTCCTCCTTTTGCTGCCAGCGGTATTTTGCGGCAATATCTGAGCCGCAGCTTAACAAAAAGGGCCGCTGCGGATCGTTCGCAGCAGCCCCATAAAACCGAGGTGCAGTCCGCCCGAAATTACAGGGCAGCCTTTGCCTTCTCCACCAGAGCGGTGAAAGCGGCAGCGTCGTTGATAGCAATCTCGGAGAGCATCTTTCTATTGAGGGTCACACCGGCTTTTTTCAGGCCGTTCATGAAGGTGGAATAGTTCATTCCGTTCATCTTGCAGGCAGCGGAAATACGGGTGATCCACAGGCTTCTGAAGTTTCTCTTCTTCTGCTTACGGCCGATGTAGGCATACTGGCCGGATTTCATCACCGCTTCTTTGGCGGTTCTAAACAGCTTGCTCTTGGCGCCAAAATAACCTTTGGCCAATTTGAGAGTCTTTTTTCTTCTTTTACGGGTCATCAATGCCCCTTTAATACGAGCCATATCTATTTACCTCCATTGGGATCAGTGAAATTTACAGGTTATCTCTTATTTGTAAGGAATGAGTACCTTGATGATCGGTGCATTGGTTCTGTCGGCAAAAGCACCTTTTCTCAGCAGTCTCTTACGCTTGGTGGATTTCTTGTTAAGGATATGGCGTCTAAACGCATGGGCACGCTTGACTTTACCGTTTTTGGTCAGATTGAAGCGCTTTTTCGCACCGCTATGGGTTTTGACTTTTGGCATTTTAAGGTTCCTCCTTGTTTACTTAACAGGCTTTGCGGAAAGAAACAGCACCATGCTGCGCCCCTCCATCTTGGGGGTTTTGTCCATATTGCCATATTCGGAACAGGCGTCGGCAAAACGCATAATCAGCGTCTGGCCGAGCTCGGGATGAGCCATTTCACGGCCACGGAACCGTACCGATACCTTGACCTTATCTCCGCCCTTCAAAAACTTGATGGCATTGTTGACCTTGGTATCAAAGTCGTGAACGTCAATATTCAGGGAAAGGCGAACTTCCTTGGTATCGATGGTTTTCTGATTTTTTCTCGCTTCCTTTTCCCGCTTTGCTTTCTCAAAACGGTACTTTCCGTAATCCATGATCCGGCAGACAGGCGGCACCGCCTGGGGAGCGATCTTTACAAGATCAAGGTTTTTCTCAGAGGCAATCTTCAGCGCGTCCTTTGCGCTCATAATGCCCAGCTGGGCTCCGTCGTCTCCCACGACCCGGATCTCTTTGTCTCTGATCTCCTCGTTGATCTGCAGTTCCTTATTGCTAATGGTAAGCACCTCCACACCACAGCCCTTAGGCATAAAAATAATGTTAGCGCATAAAAACTCAGATTTTTCTGCCGCCAAGGCAAAAAAATAGAGCGCAGACAGCACCCATCCGCACCCAATATCATACCCTCACCAAAAGAAGGACAAATATTGACCATGCCGTCCGCATTTGGAGGCAGGTGAGAACGAAATCATGCTGTTCTACTTTGTTTTCCAAGCAATTATATACCCCACTCTACATTTTGTCAAGCGTTTTTTCTGGATTTTCCCATTCTTTTTTTGAAAAAACAGGATGGGAAAACCGCCGTCTCCCATCCTGTCTCACCGTCCAATCAGTCCCGGTCCGCCCATTCCATCAGCCGGTTTAACCCTGCCTTGCTGCCTGAAACGAAGAGGATATCACCCTTGCGGAAAGCATAGTCGGGGGTGACGCTCTCGATGACGGTAGAACCATTTTCAATGGCGATGATGTTGATCCCAAACTGTTTGCGCAGATTCAGCTCCAGCACCGTTTTGCCAAGGAAAGCGTCTGGAATCATCATCTTAGAAA
The DNA here is from genome assembly GCA_002305685.1 of Ruminococcaceae bacterium UBA1405. GTDB lineage: Bacteria > Bacillota > Clostridia > Oscillospirales > Ruminococcaceae > UBA1405. Next base: position 6,330 of record DBQB01000054.1, on the reverse strand, counting down.
TATTCACCTGCTCGCTGAGCTGCACAAAATCCAGCGTGTTGGAGGTTTCCAGCCGGTGGGCCAAGCGGATGGCCATATCCCGTTCCGGATAGATCACTTCCGCCCCCAGCTTCTCCAAAATCTCCCCGTGCTCGGTGCTGGCGGCCTTGGAGATCACCTTGGGAATGCCCAGACTCACCAGGTTGAGGGTGGTCAGGATGGAGGTATCCATATGTTCTCCGATACATACCACCGCCACATCGCAGTTCTGGATCCCGGTTTCCGCCAAAGATTTTTTGTCCAGACTTCTGACTACATAAGCGTTTTCGGTATAATCCCGCAGTTCCCGGACCTTTTCCTCATCCTTATCCAGCACCAGCAGATCCGCCCCGGCGGCGGCCAGCTCCATCGCCATCGCGTGGCCGAACCGCCCCAGGCCAATAATACCGTATGTGTTTTTTTCCTTCTTGGATTTTTTAAACATCGTTATGCCTCCTGTTAACCGACCGATATATTGCCCTCGGGATAGCTGATGCGCTCACCCTTGGTAAAATACCACAGGGAGGCAATGGTCAGCGGTCCCAATCTGCCGATATACATGATGAAAATGGAAAGGAGTTTGCTGAGGTCGCTAAGTCCGGTGGTGATACCGGTGGAGAGCCCAACGGTGCCAAAAGCGCTGGTGACTTCAAAAAGAATATCGATCAGATCCAGTCCCGGCTCCAAAATTACCATCAGGTAGCTCCCGCTCACCACAACCCCCACCGCAATCAGGGTGATGACCGCCGCTTTTCGAAACACGTCGGCGGGGATGGAGTAACGAAACGCTTTTTCCGACTGGTTGGTTGCCGAGGAGCGGATGCCCTGCAGCAGCACGAAAAAGGTACTGGTCTTGATACCGCCTCCGGTGGAACCGGGGGAAGCTCCGATGAACATCAGCACAATCAGTACCAGCAGCCCGGCATCGGAAAATTCTCCCAAGGAGTAGGTGGAAAATCCCGCAGTCCGAGCCGAGACGCTGTGGAAAAAGGCTCCCATCCAGCTGATGGGCTCGGTACATTTGAGCAGCACCGTACCTACGGCAATCAGCGCTGCGCTGACCGAAAGCACCACCTTGGCGTGCATGGAAAACCTGCGCCAGCAAAAGCGCTTCTGCACCGCTTCCCGGATTACCAGAAAACCAATCCCGCCAAAAAAGATTAACCCGCTGGTCACCAGGTTGAGCATGACGCTGTCCTGATAAGGGATGAGGTTTTGATAGTTGCCCAGAATATCGAATCCGGAATTGTTGAACGCCGCCACCGAGTGGAACAGGCTGATTCCTATGGCTTTTCCCAGCGGATAATCCCGGATAAACACCGTAAGGCTCAGCGCCGCGCCGATCAGCTCAAAGGTGAGGGTGGTAAAAAACACATCCTTGAGAAAACGCACGATCCCTTTCCCGGAATCCAGGTTCATCGCTTCCCGTATGATATTCCTGCCTTTGAGGTTGACCTTCCTTCCCATAGCCAGGATGACGCCGGCTCCCACCGAGGTCACCCCCAAACCACCCACCTGGATGAGCACTGCCAGAAAAACTGTCCCAGGGGTGTAAAGGTATCTCCGGCATCCACCGCGATCAGTCCGGTGACGCAGACGGCGCTGGTGGAGGTATACAGTGCATCAATATACCGCACCGTAACCCCCTCCCGAATACTGCAGGGAAGCATCAGCAGCAGCGAACCCAGCAGGATCACCACCGCGAAGCCCAAAGCGACAATCCGCACCGGGGATTGTTTTTTTAATAGATTGATCATGGTACACCTCGGCCCTTTGGGCCACTTATTTCAGATACTCAGCGCAGAAAGTCTCGACCGCCTCCATGTCCTTACCGGAAGGAATCTGCTGTACCGGGAACAGCTCCCAGCGCTCCTGATGCTCCATCCATTCCCCGGTTTTCAGGGTATGCAGCGGGCTTAAGGTCTCCACCTCGGTGAAGGTGGGGCAGGTGTAGGTCTCAAAAGACATTCCGCCGTCGGGATACTCCCCGCTCATCTGATGGGAAAAGCGCTTGACAAAGCAGCAGCCGTGATTGAGATAAGCGGCCCAGCCGTGTTCGTTGTTGAGCCCGATCTTAAAGTTTTCGGTGGCCGAGGGATCCTGGGTGAGGGTAATGTAATTTCTTCCCCAGCAGATCCGGGGATCGGACATATCCGCATAAGGCCACACCGCAAAGATACGGTTGGACAGCAGCCCGGTGGGACGGTCGGGCTGGGGGATAATCTCCACACCCTTCTGGCTCATCACCGTGATGGCCCAGGCGGCAGCTTTGCGCTCCTGCCCCAGATTGATCACCCGATGGGTCACCGTCACCCCGGAGCCTTCCTTATCCATCTCCACCGTAATCAGATACTGCCAGAGATTTTTCTTCTGAGCGGGAGGAGTCAGCAGCACCTGATCGCCCTGCACCTCATAGGCAACCGGCTCATTGTCGGGATAGTAGGTCTCGGGAAGTGCCTCGGGAGATACCCAGAGCCGGTGACCGCCCCGATTGTGCCAGTAGGCGCCCTCCCCGTAATATTCATCCATCTGGGCTCCGGTTGTCAGCGCTGTGCGGGAGATGTCATTATGGAACATATTCTCTCCACCCAGCAGTTTATAGGAGATGATGTTGGGGCCGCAGTCCAGTGTGATAAGAATCTCGGCCGTGCCGTTGGAGACAGCCAGTACCCGTCCAAAAGGCTCATAAATCTGCTCTTGCATTGTCAGTGCCATATTCCGATTCCTCCGTTTTGTTCTCTCCGATGGTTACCACCGGAGCAGTGTAGGCATATCCGCAGGGGCGAAGCTGCGGCAGAAAAACCGCATACTGATCATCCGCCGCCGCTTCCAGCCGTGCAAAGCGCTGTGCCGTTTCGTTTTGCCGCTCCAGCAAGCGAAGCGACGGGGACAGCGGGATGGCCGCAGTATTTTTCCAGCGGGAGAGCAGCGCCTTTCCGGCCGGCGTAAAACCCAGCAGATGGGCATAGGGCGCGCTTTGCCGGCAAAGCGACCCGTCCACCTGCAAAAAAGCGGAGAGCACCAGCCTGCGCACCCTTGCAAGGGTATACCGTTTTGTCTTTATCATAGCATAAAGTTGTTCTAATGTACAAGCCTGTCGGACAGCTTTATACAAACGATTTTCGATTCCCTCGGAACAGTCGGGGAGACGGGAAAACTGCTGGTGGGTCATTCCTCGAAGCCGGGAGAGGATTGCCCGCTCCCCCCGGGTGACGTCCGCCAGCTCCCCCGCTCCCTGTACCGTCAGCGCAAAGATTTCCGGCGGAAGATACCGGCACAGCTCCTGTTCCCGTCCCCGAAACAGCGCTTCCCGCAGCATGGAACCGCTGGCATATGCACCCCGTGGAACCGCTTCGTCATGTCCTGCCCCCCTGCCGGGGGATGGTGAAAGGTTCCATCTGAGCCTTTTGGAGCTTTAATTGCCGCAGATATTCCACCGCCAGCGCATTGTTTGGGGAGCGCAGCAGCCCTCCCTCCCCCATCTCCTCCAAAGCACCCTGGCGAGCCTGGGCAAAGCTGTACCCTTTTTGCAGCAGCAGCCGAAAACACTGGCTATTTTCCGCCTGCTCGGCCTTGTGCGCCGCGCTTTGCAATAGGGAAAGATCTCCGCACTCGCTGCCGAAGGCCAGCAGCTCCACACCTCCCAGCCCTGCCAAAACCGACACTGCGCCAAAGGCAAACCGTTCCGCCGTCGCCATGGCGTAAGGTAGCGGCAGCTCCAGCACCACGTCGGCGCCGCAGCGGAGCGCCGCCAGCGTGCGCACCCGTCGATCCATACAGGCGGGGGCTCCCCGCTGAACAAAGTTGCCGCTCATCACCACCGCCACCACATCTGCACCGGCCTTCTCCCGACAGCTTTGCAGCAGCAAACGGTGCCCGCTATGAAAAGGATTGAACTCAGCAATCACCGCCGCCGCCCGCATTTCATCACTCCATCCCCATTTCTTCTCTCCCCGTGCCCTCCGCACCGGTACAACAAAAAGTCGCAAAAGGGCGCCGCGCCCCTTGAATTTCAGGGCATAATGTACTAATATTATTATAGAAACCCGCAGGAATGTCAATAAGATCCCAATGTGCCGCCAGAGAGGTACTCGGCGGCAGCAAAACCCGGGATATGGTAGGACACCGCGGGGGATTATGCATTGGTTCTTTTATAACGGCCATCACAAAGCGGCATGATTTTCCGCGCCTTCCTCGTGGAGCTGGTTTCATGGGTGAGGGCTGTTTTCGTTTTGCTTCCAGTCTGGCAGGGACCAATGAACAAACGGAGGTTAAAAGCATCATGAACATTCTAGTCATCAACGCGGGCAGCTCTTCTCTGAAGTATCAGCTGATCGATATGACCACCGAGGCCGTACTGGCCAAAGGCCTTTGTGAAAAGATTGGCATCGGCGGCAACATCACCCACAAAACCCAGGACGGCTATAAGGATGAACACGCGGTGGACTTCCCCACCCACGCCGAGGCTTTTGAGGAGGTTGTCAGACTGCTCACCACCGGAGATCACGCCGTCATCAAGGACGCCAGCGCCATCGGCGCCATCGGCCATCGCGTAGTACAGGGCGGCACCAAATTCTCCGCCTCTGCTCTGGTATCCGAGGATATGATCGCCGCTGCGGAGGAGTTTTCCGACCTGGCGCCGCTGCACAATCCCGCCTGCATCGCCGGCATCCGTGCCTGCCAGAAGGTATTCCCCAAGGATATCCCTCAGGTTGCCGTGTTTGACACCGCTTTCCATCAGACCATGCCTGAGAAAGCTTACATCTATCCCGTTCCCTACGAGTATTATGAGAAATACAGCGTTCGTAAATACGGTTTCCATGGAACCTCCCACAGATATGTCAGCGCCCGTCTGGCACAGCTGATGGGCAAACCCATCGAGGAGCTGAAGATTGTCACCTGCCATCTGGGCAATGGTTCCTCCATCGCCGCTGTGGACCACGGCAAATCTGTGGATACCACCATGGGCTTGACCCCTCTGGACGGTGTAATCATGGGTACCCGTTGCGGCAGCATCGATCCCTCTGTCGCCACCTACATTGCTGAAAAAGAGGGCATGACCATCGCCGAGCTCAACAACATGATGAACAAGAAGTCCGGTGTGCTGGGCGTTTCCGGCGTTTCCAGCGATAACCGGGATGTCTCCGCCGCCGCTGCCTCCGGCAACCACAGAGCACAGCTGGCTCTGGACATCCAGAAATATGAGATCAAAAAATACGTTGCCGCCTTCGCTGCCGCCATGGGCGGTGTGGACGCAGTGCTGTTCACCGGCGGTATCGGCGAGAACGATCAGAATGTCCGTCTGGGCGTCTGCTCCGACATGGAGTTTATGGGCATCAAGATCGATCCTGAGCTCAACGCAAAGTTCTCCGGTCAGGAGCACGAGATCTCTACCCCCGATTCCAAGGTCAAGGTTTGGATCGTTCCCACCAACGAGGAACTGATGATCGCAAGAGATACCCTGGAGATTGTCAGCAAATAATCCCGCAAATTTCTCAGAAATCATAATCACAAAACAATTTGACAGCCACAACAATTGATTCTGTTGTGGCTGTTTTTGCATTTTCCTTTGATGACAGCATCCAATCAAGCCGACCGATACACTGATACACCTACATTGGGGGAACTCGTATGAAGATTGAAAAATGCAGGAAAAATGCTTTTGTTGTGATAGGGAAAGAAGGTGCCACTTCGGACGGGGAAGGCTTTATTCAAAAATTATGGTCAGATGCAAACGCTCATTTTAGTGAAATCCAGGCGCTGGCGAAGAAAGATGAAAATGGAAATTTGGTTGGTATTTGGGGAGCCATGTCCGATTGCTCCCATTCCTACAAACCGTGGGAAGACAACTTTAGCAGAGGACTATATCTTGCAGGCGTTGAATGTATCCACGACGCCGAAGCGCCCGATGGATGGACAAAATGGATTATTCCAGGCTTTGAATATATTCGTGTAGCATCTGAAAATAAAAATACATTTTCAGAAGTGTTAGACTACATGAAGGCCAACCATATCCCTTTGGTTGGAGCTGTCCAAGATTTTTCCTGTCCTATAACCGGAAAGAATTATATGTATTTCCCAATTAAAACCATCTGACCTGTCTTATCTATCCAAATAGACGCTCGGAACGCGCTTTTCTATATTTCTGGTATGCGGTGTGAAAAGTGATCTTGCGCCACTCCAACTTCTCCCCTAAATAAGGGGAGACGTCCTTTCTTTAAGGCAAGCGAGATAATGATTGGGATATCTTTTTTCATAAGGTTTTCCAAAAACAGCGCCTACCGCAAAAAAAGGGCCCGTTGCAAAATTGAA
>DBQB01000036.1 GCA_002305685.1 Ruminococcaceae bacterium UBA1405 | reverse complement strand
TGACTTTTATTTGCAGGACTCCATCTATAACAAAACCGTGCGGTAACGCACGGCTTATGGCGATAAAAATTATAACATTCCCCCAATCCTCTGTCAATCTGCAAAGATAGTAGAAAAATTCTTGATAAGGAAATCATCGAAAGTGTTGACACCCTTTTGGATTGCGCTTATAATTAAATTTAATAAATTTATTCACATTTTAAATAGAGAAAATGGGTAAGAAAATCGTTACGCGCCCATATCACATATCAAATTGGAGGAGATTGAACATGGCCCTAAAAGTAAAAGATATTGCCAATATGCTCGGCGTTTCCCCCTCCACGGTCTCGCTGGTACTAAATAATCGCCCCGGCATCAGTGAATCTACCCGTCAGCGTATCTTTGACAAACTAACGGAATTGGGATATAGCAATATGATTCCAAAAGCGACAACCAACTACCCGAATCTTCGCCTGGTCATCTATAAAAAACATGGCGGTGTCGTCAGTGACACCCATTTCTTTTCCCAGGTGATTGAGGGTATCGATACCCAAACCCGTAAAAGTGGATATAATCTGCTAATCAACTATATCAGCGGCCTTGATCCAGTGGAAGAACAACTGCGCTGTTTTAACCAATCTTCCTGTGACGGCCTGATTTTATTGGCAACCGAAATGTCTCCAGAAGATTTAACTCCTTTTCAAACTCTAAAAATCCCAACCGTCGTGCTGGATAGCTATTTTCAGTTCGTTCAACAGGACGCTGTCGTCATCAACAATATGCAGGGCGCTTCTGAGGCCATTCGGCATTTGACCGAGATGGGACACACCCGCATTGGATATCTTCACAGCAATGTATACATCAACAATTTTCAGGAACGGCGGGACGGCGTTATCCAGGCGCTGCGTGGCGCCGGGTTACAGTTACCTGAATCTTTCTTGTTTTCCCTCACTCCTTCCATTGATGGTGCCTACAACAGTATGAGACGACTTTTGTCTCAGCAGCCGGTGCTCCCCACTGCCTTTTTTGCTGACAACGATCTTATTGCTGTGGGTGCTGCCCGCGCTCTCCGGGAAGCAGGTTATGTAATCCCCAATGATATTTCCATTATAGGATTTGACGATATGCCGGTTGCCGAAGCAATGAACCCTCCTCTCACTACCATCTATGTCCCCAAGCAGCGGCTAGGTATGCTGGCAGTCAAAAGGCTGATCAGTCAAATCCAACAGGAGACGGCAGAATTCGTCAAAATCGAGGTAGGTACCCATTTGGTCTGCCGTCAAAGCGTGCGGGCTGTATAATAAGATCTTCAAAATATACTTAGTTTATCGATCGTTTTTAAAAACGCATATAGGTTGAAAATATTTTCATCTTATATGCGTTTTTTTCATTTTTTTCCGATCTATGCCTGTCATTCTATCTTTTTATCCTTTTTGGTATTATAATAAACGAAGAGGATCTGCCTTTCAGTGGCTTGCCCACAAAATTATCACCTAATGTCCTATTCTACAAATTTTGAAAAGAGGGATTTCACTATGGCCGCCACCTTTCCAAATGCTGCTTTGATTCAGGATTCCTCCGGCACACTTTGTTATCGCTTTTCTCTGGTATTGCGAGACGGAGATCGGGATATTGTCGTAAACGCACCTGAGTTGGTTTCCAAATTCTACAGCAAATGTACCGATGGGTTGGACAGCGCTACCAGACAAACCCAGTTCACCTACCGGTGCGATTATGGAGAAATCATCTATACCCGTGCCTATGATAAGGATGAATCTACCAATTTCCGCCTTCAGCTTTCCTTTCAAAATCGCACCGAACATCCACTGAAATTGATGAGACTCTCGCCTCTAGTGGTAACCGGAGAGGATAGCTTGAAACTCGGAGTGCGGCCCGCCAAGTGCTGGCAACTTTACCGTCAAGGACGGCAAAAAAATGATATGCCATCGGTATGTACTCTTGGAATCCATGACGGCAGCTACGAGGATGCACAGACCGGCCTGACTGAAACCGGCGGCGGCACAGACGCCATGGATCCTTCCAACCGTTTCATCAGCGATCAGCTGACCATTCTACACGATGGAGAAAACACATTGACGCTGGCTTTTCTCACCGGTGCTGACCAGATGCTGGAAACTGTGCTTGAGATGACCGATCAGGACGTCTTCTCCTCTCTCTGCTGCAGCTCTTTGCCGAAGTGCACTATCCAGCCTGGACAGACCATTGTCTCCGAATGGCTGCGTGTGGACCGTCGCAGTGACCCCATTACCGCTGCAACCAATTTTTCCAAAGACAAAGCCGCCATCTATCATGCGCGCCGCACACCCAAGGCTCCCACTGTTTTCTGTACCTGGTATTATTATGGCCTGTCGGTTACCTATGAGGATGTACTTCGGGATCTCAATGGACTCAAACGTCGGGGAATTCCTTTTGATGTATTCCAGGTCGATGAAGGATGGGAGCGGGTTTTGGGAGACCGGAGGCCAAACCAGAAATTCCCCAGCTCTATGCAGGAGGTTGCATCCAAAATTGCCAGCGAGGGATTTATCCCAGGTATTTGGACCAGTCCCTTTATCGCCCACGCAACCGCGCCTCTCTCCAAAGAGCATCCAGAATGGCTGCTGCGCGATAAGGAGGGTAACCTCTGTCAATTTCCAATGAACGCTACCACCTATAATGTGCTGGATATCACCAACCCAGAGGTGGTGGAATGGGTGCGTCAGCTGTATGCTATGCTGCGTCAATGGGGATTCCAGTATCACAAACTGGACTTTACCCGTGCGCCGGTAATCCAAAACGAACCGGTTTTCTTTGATGATTCTATCTCCATTGCGGCCGCCTATCGCAAAGCCATTGCGGCGGTCAGGGAAGGCGCCGGCGAGGACGCTTATATTCTAATTTGTGGAGGACTTTACGACCCTGTCATCGGTCTGGTGGATGCCCAGCGGACCGGTTCGGATGTTATGAGTATGTGGAGCAGCACCATCCGTCAGGGTGGACGCACCGCCCCCTACACCATCAAGCAGAACCTTCTTCGCTTCTGGATGAACGATTGGTGGCACAACGATCCCGACGCACTGATGATCCGCCGCCGCAAAGAACCGTTTCGTGATTCTCCTTTGGGATATGGTTTGCTTAACGACGATGAAGCACTGACCAGTACCCTCAACCAGTATATCGGCGGTGGTTTGGTGTGTTCCACCGAGCCGATGGATGAGATTGAACAGGACCGCCTATCGCTTTTGCGTCATATTCTTCCCACAGTTCCGGTACGTCCAATTCCCAGGGACCTGTTCCAAAGCGCTGCCCGGTACCCCTCCGTGATCGATGTGGCCGTTGTCGAAAAGGGATGGCATACTGTGGCGCTGATCAACTGGTCGGATACCGAAGAGAAGTCACCGGTGCTTCATTGCGACAGTGAACTGCTGGGAGATTTTGCGCAACCCGACAAAACCTATACCTTCTGTGAATTCTTTAGCGGTCAGGTAGTGGATGATATTCGGTATGGCAATACCGTTTCCTTTGGCGCTATCCCTCCCCATGGATGTATGCTGGTGAAGGTTATGGTGACCAATCCCAACTGGCCTCAGATCATACAATCCACCGGTCATTTTTCCTTTGGCGGCGAGGCTTCCTGCTATCTTTGCAAGAAAGGCAAGCTGGTTTTCGAGTTGGATTGGAAGATGGACTGCCCAGTTCGTTATACCGTCCGGTTGCCTAAGTGGTTCCACTTTGAAAAGCTGCCGGAGCAGGTAACCTATCAAAGAGAAGGACACTGCGTTGTCATTCAAATTACTGAAAAAGGAAAATACCGCATTGTACTGTAATAGTACACCATAATACAAGGAATTCCTTGTTGGATGCTGGTAATATAGCACATTGCCTTTTCCAAAAAAATATGATAAAATACAAAATCGATGGCAAAAGGAATAGTAACACGCAAATAGAATCCTTTGCCATCGATTTTGTGATTAAGGAAAGGGTATGAACAGATGAAAGAGCTAGCAGATCTTTTCTTCACTTTCTGCCGTATTGGCGGGCTTACTTTTGGCGGTGGATACGCCATGCTCCCCATGATCCAGCAGGAAGTAGTAGAAAAGCGAAAATGGGCAACCAATGAGGAAGTTATGGATTATTATGCGGTGGGACAATGCACTCCCGGCATCATCGCCGTAAATACCGCCACTTTTATCGGATATAAACGGCGCGGTATTATCGGTGGTATCGTCGCAACGGCAGGTGTGGTGTTCCCTTCTCTGGTAATTATCTCCATCATCGCGGCTTTCCTGCAAAATTTTGCAGATCTGGCCATTGTACAGCATGCTTTCGCTGGTATTCGTGTGGCAGTTGCGGTGCTGGTAACCTCCGCAATCATTAAGCTTTGGAAGAGCGGCGTTAAAGATCACATTGGCGTTGTGATTTGTATTGCCACCTTCCTGATCCAAGCTTTGACCGGTATCTCTCCGGTTTACATTGTGGTAGTTGCCATCGTTCTTGGTATCTCGATCAAGAAATTCGGAGGTAAAAAGAAATGATAAACCTGCTTTTGATGTTCTGGGAATTCTTTAAAACCGGTCTTTTCGCCATCGGCGGGGGCCTGGCAACTCTCCCCTTCCTATATAATATGGCGGATAACTATTCCTGGTTTACCCGCAGCGATCTGGCTGATATGATCGCCGTTTCAGAATCAACTCCGGGACCCATCGGTATCAACATGGCTACCTATGCCGGCTTCCTCAATGGCGGCGTTATTGGCGGCGTGTTGGCTACCGTCGCGCTGGTGACTCCCTCCATTATCGTAATCATCATCGTTGCTTCTTTTCTTCAGAAATTCAAAGACAGCTTCTATGTTAAGAGTGGGTTCTACGGGCTGCATCCTGCAGTTGCCGGTCTAATTGCCGCTGCTGCTCTGGAAATCTTTAAGGTCTCGCTGCTCAACTTCGATGCTTTCCTCACCTCCCACAATCCTTTGGATCTATTCCGTTGGATCAATGTGATACTTTTTATCGCATTGTTTGTGGTAGAAAAGAAGGTCAAATGGCATCCGGCATTCATCATTCTTATCGCTGCTGTTATCGGCATTGTTTTGAAACTGTAATCCGCTAAAAAGGTCAGCCTCTGTAAATCATGGAGGCTGACTTTTTATATCTTAAAACATTATTGACAGGAGGTAAGCTCAATGCTCTTTTCCCGAAAATACCATTCTCCCATTGGTATGCTAACCATTGTGAGCAGTGATTCCCACTTAGAGGGGCTTTGGATAGAAGGGCAGAAATATTTTCTCTCAACCCTTACAGAAGTTCCGACGCCTCAGGAAAATCAGCCTATTCTGCGTCTCGTGACAGAATGGTTGGACCAGTATTTTCGTGGAGAAAAGCCTGATCCTTTCCTGCTTCCTCTTGCTCCTACCGGCAGTGCTTTCCGGCAGCGGGTTTGGAAGTTGTTGTGTGAGATTCCTTATGGAAATGTTGTCACCTATGGCGAATTGGCAAAACTTTTGGCAAAAGAAGAAGGTAAGCAGCTTCTTTCCCCGCAAGCAGTTGGAGGCGCTGTGGGGCATAACCCAATTTCCATTATCATTCCCTGTCACCGAGTTATTGGCGCCAATGGCAGTCTGACCGGATATGCCGGCGGTCTTGAAAAGAAGGCCTGGCTACTCAATCACGAGGGGGTTGTCCTTCCCTTCTCTCCTAGCCCTTGAGTTGCACTTACAATCCTTCACGAACAGCAAATGATAAACAAAAAGCCTGGAAACCGCATGGTTTCCAGGCTTTTTAACAGACAGCAGTTATTTCACGGTCAGAGAGGTGATATGGGGATTTACACCCTCATACCAGTACAGGAATCCTTCCATATCTACCACATCGCCAACCTTCAGGTTCTTTACAGCCTGATAGACGTCGGTGGTGTTATCGCACAGATAGGACTCAACCGTAAACACATAGGTCTGACCATCAACAGAGACGTTGAAATACAGATCGTCGCCATCGCTGCCGGAGCCATCCCAGCTGTACAAAAATGCAGCACCGTCGCCGGAATCCTCAACGGTCATGCCGGTAAAGCTTACAAACTGGTTCTGATAATCGATCAGTTCATCCTTTCCCAACATATCGGTGACATCAATAGGCTCTGCAATGTAATTACCTTCCAGAATCTCAAAGGTTGCATCCACAATCTCAACCTCGCCGGACCATTCTGCCTTGTATCCGGTGACTTTGATCTTGGTTCCAGGGGTCAGCTTTTCATAATCTTCCTGGGAGCAAGCCATGTCATACAGGAAATAGGCTCCATCCTTATCCTGGGTATAAACGGTTGCCTTGTCCTCCCACCAGGACTGCTTTGCCTGCACATAGGTCTCGATCACAACCTGGGAATCCAGCTCAGCGGCAACATACTCCTCATAGGTCATAACGCCTTCCGATTTCACATCGGTGTCAGCAGCTGCGCTGCTGGAGACGGCAGCGGAAGAGGAGGTAGTGGAATTACATCCCACCAACATCAGCGCCATGGTGCATACAGACAAAATCAATGCCAAACACTTTTTCATTTTAATGCCTTGCCTTTCGTATGTTTTATGTCTGTGTACAGCAAAATGTCAAAGGCTCTGCACACATCCTAAGTAATTGTACTCAACTTGTGGCCAGAAATCAATGGTTTTCGCAATTTTTATTTAGATTTTTTGCGTTTTATGCGCTGCCATACGAGATATAACAACATCAAACACCAAACAACCCCCAAAGACGCCAGCAACACCACTGCTGTCACTGGCAAGGGACCCAGATCTGCTTTCCCAGAAGCTGTCTCTCCAATTTGATCCAAACGGTATAGAGAGATTACATCATCATACAGATCGGACATATACCCTTCATCCACCGCTTCGCCGCGCCGCACCGACTTGACAACATTCTCGATCAGCTGTCCTGCCGCATCCCGTAGGGAGGCGGAACCGTTAAACACGGGTGTTACAAAGGTGTCTTCAATATGATCCAAGAGCAGCTGAGAAGCCTGTATCTTTACTTCATAGTGGGTGGTGTTATCCTCACCGGAGTGGGAAAGGTACTCCTGATAGGCGGAGGAATTTTGCGCCTTGGTGGTTACCGGAATATATCCTTCCGTCTGTGCATAGGAAAGCTGAATCTCATCGGTGAGAAGATACTGGGCAAACAGCCAGGAAGCCAGCACCTCCTGCGGGTCTGTCTTGTTGAACACACAGACCGACGGGCCCTGGGAAATCATCTGAGGATGTTCCGGATCAAACTGAGGAACCGGCAGTACCGCCGTCTCAAAATCCACCAGTTTATCTTCACTGATGTCCGAGAGAGGGGCGTCGGTTCCCATCCAGGTGGCTCCGGCGGTAGAATCTATGGCAAAGATGCACTGTCCCGCATTGAGAAAGTTGGCCGGATAGCTGGAAATTTTGAAGGTGGAAAATGCTCTGGTCTCTCCATGTTCCGCGATGGTATACAGCAGAGATTTGGTGGTATCGTTAAAGAGAAGGATTTCTCCATCCTCGGTGGAATAACCGCCGTCCAACTGCTGCAACATCTGGATCATCATGTTATCGGTGGATTTATAGATGAAAGGAATCAGTACATTTTGCCCGTTGATCAGAAAGTTGCCGTCCTCCCCCTTCGCCATTGCCGCCTCCGATACCTCCCAAATAAAATCCCAGGTCAAGGTATCCGGCAATGTATAGCCCAGCGCCTCCACATAGGTCTTATTGACATAACAAGCTTCTGTGGAACGCATAAAGGGAATGGCATAATGAACGCCATCAATGGCGCATTCTTCCAAAAATTTCGGTACAATCTCCTGCTGGGTCACCCCATCAAAACGCAGCTGGCTGCCACCCAGGCCATATGCCTCATCGGCAAACAGATCATCCAGCGGCGCCACAATATTGGTGCCGGTCAGATAGGTGGCTATATGATCTGGATAGGTGATGCAAACATTGGGGGTGGTACCGGTAGAGATATTGGTAATCACATCGTTATAGATGTCTCCATAGTTTGTGTACAGCCGAATGTTTACCGTGATATTGGGGTACAGGGACTCAAATCCGTCTATGGCCTGCTGATAAATTTCTGTTTGGGTTTTGTTGGTATCGTTCTTTGCCCAAAAGGTGATGCTAAATGGTTTTGTCTCGTCAAAGGTATCCGGCAGCGCAAAAGGCTTTAGTCCCTTGGAACCATGACAACCGGATAAGACGGTAAGCATACCACACAAAGCCAAGATACCACATATGGCTCTTTTTGTCTTTTCTCTTATCACCCTTTGGTTCCCCCTCTTGAAACGCCAGCCATGATTTTTTCCCGAAAGATCAGGAATAAAACGATCAGCGGCACTGAAATGACCACGACAGCCGCCATCATAGCCGGTATATTTTCCCGTCCCAGACCATTTTCCCGCAGTTCCTGAATACCGTTGGAAACCAGATAATAGTTTTCATCATCGGTGATCAGCCGCGGCCAGACATAGGAGTTCCAGCATTCGATGATTTTGAGAATCCCTATGGTAATCAGGGTAGGTTTGCAGATGGGAATCATAATCCGAAGCAGATATTTGAGATCAGAGGTTCCATCCACCTTGGCTGCATAGTACAGTGCATCCGGTACCTGGGCAAAGTTTTCCTTAAGAAGATAGATATAAAACACCGATGTGACCGAAGGGAGAATCAGTCCCAAAAATGTGTTGCGCAGATCCAGATTGGTGATGGTGGCATAGTTGGTGATGATCACCAGTTCGTTGGGAATCATCATCAAAGAGAGGAAAAGGGTAAACGCCAGATTTTTCCCCCGAAACTGAAGCCTAGCAAAGGCAAAAGCCGCCAGCACAATCACAAACATCATAATAGCAGTGGTGATGACGGTAAAGATAAAGGTATTGAGCAGATACCGCGCCAATGGCACTGCTTGAAAGGCATCAACATAGTTTTGCAGTGTTGGGGACAGAGTAAAAAACTGCGGGATGTACTCTCCGTTGTATTGACTATAACTCTTTACCGACGTCAGCAACATCCAGTAAAAAGGAAAAAGCACAATCAACGCCCAAATACTCAGCAGCAGATACACAATCCCGCTGAAAATTTTTTTATGCAGCCTGGCAGATCGTTTGATCCGGCTGTAATCATCGGATTGTATCATAACATCGGCCCCTTTTAATAATGAATATGCTTTTTGCTGATAAGCAGATTGATGCAGGTGATGGTGAGGACTATGACAAACAGCACAATAGCCGCCGCCGACGCGTAGGAGGGATAACCACCACTGTCTCCATAAAGCATATCGTAAACATACCCGACAATGGTGTTCATCTCCGCCGCATTCAGATCAGTACCAAAAAGAGCAACCGCATCGCTGTACTGTTTGAAGGCGCCGATAAAACCGGTAATCACCAGATAAAATACAGTGGGAGAGATCATCGGAAGGGTTATTTTGAGAAAGATCCTGCCTCTGCCGGTTCCGTCTACCCGTGCAGCATTGTAATAACTCTGATTCACAGAAGAGAGGGCACTGGTGAGGATGAGAATCTTAAAGGGCATTACCACCCAGATGATATAGATACACATTACCAGCATCTTGGCCCAATAAGGACCGTCGATAAAATCGATCGACTCTCCGCCAAACCAGTTGATCAGCAGATTTACCATGCCGTCGGTATAGGCGGTCTTTTTGAAGAGGATCATAAACACCAGGCCCACTGCCAACGTGTTGGTGACATAGGGCAAAAAATAAACCGTCTGGTACAGTTTGCGCAGCGGCCGGATGGAGCTGAGCCCCATGGAAATCAGCAGCGCAAGCCCGGTGGAGATGGGAACTGTAATCACCACCATCAAAAAGGTGTTTTTCACCGCCTGCAAAAAATAGGGGTCGTGCAGAACATAGGAAAAATTATAAAAGCCAATATCGAAATAGGTTTGGGAGGCAAAGTTATATCCCTCTTCCACTGAATAGATGAGTACATCAATCAGAGGATATACCATAAATACTCCCAAAAAGAGGATGGCAGGCAGCAGATACAGCCAGCCTTTCCATTTGTTTTTATCCATAGCTTTCGGCCTCGTTCCATACAGAAGTCAGATCACCGTATCCGGCAATTTATCGGTTCATTTGGGGTGTTTGAAAGGCTACCCGCTCCCCCGTTTGCCGGTCAAACAGCAACACCTTTCGGGGTTTGAGAGCAAAACGAACCGTCGGATTTGATGTATCCACCCGATTTTCCGCATCAATGATGGAGCGCACCGAGGCTACAAGTCCATGAGGATTGGTGGATACCACACTGATATCCCGGCCCATGACCTCCACTCCGCTGAGAGAACAGCTGAGAGGGCCATCTGGGGTGAGGATAAAACCTTCTGGCCGGATTCCCACCGTCAGTTCTCGATCCGCTACCCCTTCAAGCGGCAGAACCATCTCGTCACCGATGTACAGCCCGTTTCCCTGAGCTTGTCCCTCAAACAGATTGATGGGTGGGGTTCCCAAAAACCGCGCTACAAATAGATTGATGGGATTGTCATATACCTCCTGCGGCTTTCCAATCTGCTGGACCACCCCTTCCCGCATCACCACAATGATATCAGAGATGCTCATGGCTTCCTCCTGATCGTGGGTGACAAATACGGTGGTAATCCCTGTTTGACGCTGTATCCTGCGGATTTCCTCCCGCGTTTGCAGACGCAGCCGGGCATCCAGATTGGAGAGAGGCTCGTCCAGCAACAATACCTTGGGCATCTTTACCATTGCCCGGGCAATGGCCACCCGCTGCTGCTGTCCACCGGAAAGCTCGCTGGGTTTGCGCTCCATCAGCTCCTCAATCTGCACCAGCTTGGCGGCCTCAAGGGCTTTTTGCTCCATCTGCACTTTGGTCAGCTTTTGGGCGCCTTTTAGGTTCTGCAGCGGGAAGATGATATTTTGTTTGACGGTCATGTGGGGATAAAGGGCATAGTTTTGAAACACCACGCCAACTCCTCGGTTTTCCACCGGCAGATCGGTGACATCCTCCTCCCCGAAAAAGATCTTGCCTGCTGTGGGTTTTTCCAATCCACAGATCATAAAAAGAGTCGTGCTTTTGCCGCATCCAGACGGCCCCAGCAAACCCACCAATTTTCCATCCGGAATCTCAAAGTCAAAATCGTTTACCGCCGTCACATCCTCAGGATTCTTGCGGTTGCGGCTGGGAAACGTTTTGGTCAAATGCTGTAATACCACTTTCATTTTGCTCTTTCCCTTTCCTACTAAAATCTGGCTGCCGGCTCTGCTGTGACCAAACTTTCAACAGAAGAAAAACAACAAAGACGACAATACATGATATTTGGTAAATATCATGTATTTTTCCAAGATCATGAAAGAAATACCGTTTCTATTATAACCCGCATAGCCGGATGAAACAAGATAAAACCAAAAGATTTCCCCTGCTCCTGGGCTTCTTCGAAACCTGGAACAGGGGATAACGCTTTATAACACAGCTATTGTCAGGGCATTGCAATCAACCCGTCGGTAAGGTGCATCAGTTGCAAAGCCATTATTTCATCGGATCCATCTCCAACGTAACAGTACCGCAGGAGTGTTTCCCTGGATCTACAATCTGCAAACCAGTATGGTCACAGTGCTGGGATAGATTGTGGCAGTCGGTGGAACAGGTCTGATTTTCCAGACAGAAATAAGGCATTCCAGCCGGGGTAAACACCACCAGATGGGAGAAATCGGGGGTTGCTTTCAGTGCCAGATGCAGATGAATATCTGGATAATAGATATCTGCACTGTTCTCCCCCTCCGGCAGCTGGGTATAAACATGATCCAGATGTACCTGTTCGGTGGAAACAGGCTTGGAAAGATCATAAATTCCTTCCGCCGGCGCCAGTTCCCCGCTGGGCAGTTTGTTTTCATCGGTGATGTAAAAGCTGCGCGCGCCGGTACGAAAACGGGTATCCCCAATTTTCAGGAAGAACGGATGGTATGCCAAGCCAAAAGCCAGCGGCTTTTGATCCAGGTTTTCCACCGTATGGGTTACCTCCAAACGGGTTTCATACACCCGAACCTCCAGCGTCAGACGGCTATGAAACGGGAAATAGGTATAGGCGTCACTGCCGGGAACAAAATCCACAAACCCTCTAATCACAGCACAGTCTTCCCGGGCCTCCGCTTGCTCCACCTGGAAAGACATATACCGCGCCGCACCGTGCATCAGCAATGGTTTTCCCTGCCAGATCATTGGCAGCGTTTCCCCGTTAAAATGAGCAGCACCTGCACTGATGCGGTTTGGAGTGGGATACAGAACCGGCATTCCCCAGGTACCACCGCTGGCCCGACGCTTAGGATCCACTGTCACAATGGTATGACCGGCATAGCGGATACCGCAGATATTCATTCCGTCATCAGGAGCTACATCCACCGTCATTTCACCACAAACCAGTTCGTATACCTTTACTCCCTGATATTCGCACTGGGTTACACCCGTTTTCATCTTTCTCTCCGTCCTTTCCGCTTTGCAGAATATTCCACATTCCTGTGGCAATCCTTCTTTGGCCTTATTGTAGCACGCACAGTGTTCTCTTTCAAGCGCAGTGCCACTGTCCCTGCAATGTATTTGGTTGTCAGTTGTCAGCTGTCAGCTGTCAGCGGCTGTGTACGCAGCCCTTCATCAACCAAACGACGCTCAAAACCACTGCCGCTTCCAAAAGCATAATCAGCCAGGACCATCCGTTTCCCAGATTCATTGTCCAGGCAAAAAGCCCTGCCCTTCGCCTGACAAAAATATTGCTGTCATCCGGATTCCAATAGAACCGTCCCCACATCCGTTTTTCTACTTCCTGCTGACTGTACCTTCTTTTCATATTCGTGTCACCGTATAGTAGTGTAGGCCTTCTAAAAAACGCCGTACACAGCATACCGCTGCATACGGCGTCGCCGTCAAAATAGATTACAGATTACTTGAGGATACTCTTTGTCTTTCCAGCTATGCCGGAGGCAGCCAACGCCACCAGCATGGCCAGCTGAGGCATCTCATAGGTATCCTTTACCGGGAAGCGTTCCATGGCCGCATTGTGACAATAAATCTCTACACGGTCATCGTTGCCCAAACAAACCGCCGGAATGCCCAAACCGATGGGAATGGAGGCATTGGTGGGACCGCCCTTCATCAGCTCAGGCTCGGTGCCCAGATAGCGGATGGATGCCCAGGTTGCTTCCACCAGCGGATCGTGCTCTCCCAGGCTACCCGCTCTGACATCGCAGAAGGTTTTGACCGTATAGGTAATGGTGTCTTTGCCCCAGCGTTCGGTTTCCTCCTTGCAGGCTTCCTCAATACAGCGCATAATTTCTTTGTCCAAAGCTTCCAGCTCCTCCTGTCCATTGGAGCGGTAGTTGATCTTTATGGACGCATGAGGAACAATGGCGTGGATGCCTGCATCGTTTCCAGCGTGGAAGTTGGAAACACAATAGGTGGTTTTGGGGTTGGTGGGAACCTTCAAATCCGCAATCTTGGCAACAGCTCTGCCGGCTGCATGCAGCGGGTTGGCGACATCGCCGAAGGCGCCATAAGCATGACCGCCAATGCCGTGGAACTCCACCTCAATGGTCTTAAAGCCAGTGGACTGATAGATGATCCCCTGAATCCCACATCCATCCATACACACTGCTCCATCGATATCCTTATTGTCCTCAAAGAAACCTTTCATACCGCCAAAGCCGCCTTTTCCTTCCTCCTGAACCGTAGCGGTAAATACCAGATCTCCTTCGGTTTCAATACCGGCTTCGTTGAGGGCGCGGATGAGCGTCAACTCCGCAGCACAGGCGCGGGTATCGTCCACAATACCGGGACAGTGGATGAACTCTTCATCCCGCACCGGATTGAGAGGGGTATCCAGCGGATAGACGGTATCCATATGACCGTCGATGACAATCTTGGGACCATTGCCAACGCCTTTTCTGGTACCCACTGCGTTGCCGGTACGATCAATATGTACATCGGTCAAACCAAGTTCACGGAATTTCGCTGCCATATATTCCGCCCTTTTTTCCTCATGGAAGGTAGGCGCAGGAATCTGTACCAGCTCCAGCTGTTCCGCGATGGAATTCTCGTGATCCTCTTTGAGAAAAGCCAGTGCTTTTTGCACGCTTTCCATCCCGGTGATTTGATCCATCAACGCCTGAATCTCGGGTTTCAACGAATAATCCATAAAAATACCTCCTCTGACTTGATAGCTTTCAAAATCCAGTGGTAATTCCTTTGCCACAACACCCAAACGGTTTTATCCATCACGGAATAACGACTTCGTCTTTGTTTTAGATTCCATTGGGTACTTTGGCAAATATACTAAAAAACCACCTTCTCTGTCTCTCATTATACCACACTTTACCATTTCTCCGCAAGCAATCCTCCACCACAGAGTTGCAATATATCGATGTTTCTGAAAAGCGCAGCAACATCCTCTCACAAAGAAAAAATCCCGGAACCTTTTTTGCCTGCGAGGGCGTAAAAGTTCCGGGATTTATATCTTTTTGTACGCAGGCGTTCTGCGTCCGCCGCAAAACAGCAGCCCGTATATTCCTGGCAAGCGTCAGGGCTCGATGACCTGATAGTGAAGCGCGGCGTTTTCCTTGGTCGCATACTCGCTCACCTGCAAAACCTTTACCTTCACCGGGCGCTGGCCCAACTGGATGTCTAATACATCCCCTACCTTCACTTCATAAGAAGCACGGGCGGGTTTTCCGTTGACCAGAATTCGACCCGCATCGCAGGCCTCATTGGCGACAGTACGCCGTTTGATCAAACGGGTTACCTTTAGATATTTGTCAAGTCTCATGGTATCTCCTCCTCATTCACGGCAGATGACAACCTTTTGAAACCATCGCTTTTCTTAAAACCAAACCGGTATTGCTCTATTTTGTTATACCTTTATATCCACTGCAAAAATAGGAGCGTATCCATTGGAAAAAAGGAGCCGACGGTAAAACCGCGGCTCCAGACAACCTTCGTGAAATTTCCCAATTATTTGGAAACCGCATCCTTCAGCGCCTTGCCAGCCTTGAAGGAAGGCAGTTTCGAGGCAGCGATGGAGATTTCCTCTTTGGTTCTGGGGTTGATGCCCTTTCTCTCCGCGCGATTTTTAACCTCAAAGGTACCAAAGCCTACCAGAGAAACCTTATCTCCGCCGGCCAGCGCTTCAGTAACCGCTTCCAAAACTGCGGAAACTGCAATCTCGCTATCCTTCTTGGTGAAACCAGCCTTTTGGGCAACAACGTTAATCAAATCTGCCTTCGTCATAATACATAGCCTCCATTATCGTTTATCCTGTAACCAGTTACAGTAAATCATTTCCCCGCTTCTCGGGATACAGATACAAGGGAAAAACCTTTACAGATTCTTTTCCTTTGCCATATCCCATAGATCCTTCTGTTGGTCTTGGGGAACCTCTGCCAACGCTCTCTGCTGCTGTTGTGCCAACCGCTCTGCCGTGGCAAACTGCTTGAGAAACGCATCACATTGCTGTGAAAGACTAAACTCCGGATCCAGATCATAGTTGCGGGCTACCGATACCAAAGAGAACATTGCTTCCCCCAGCGCTTTTTCTACCGCTTTGGGATCACTCTGTTCCATTGCCGTATCCAACCGCGTCACAGCCTCATGCATGGCTTGAGACGCCGGTGTAATCCGGTTGAGATCCAATCCCGCCTTTTTGGCACGGGACTGAAGCTTCTGGGCACGCATCAACGCGGGGAAGGTTTTTGGAATGCTCAGAAGTGTATCTGTTTTGGTCGTTTGCCCTTTCTCCTGCTGTTTGATGTTATCCCAGTTGGTTAAAACATCCTCAGTTGTCTTCGCAACCGTATCAGCAAAAACATGGGGATGACGCAGTATCATCTTTTGACAAATGCCGTTGCAGACATCGTCAATATCAAAGACGCTTTTTTCACACTCGATTTGCGCGTGAAATACCACCTGCAACAGTACATCTCCCAGTTCCTCCTGCAACAGAACCGGGTCTTCGTTGTCGATGGCCTCCAACACTTCATAGGTTTCTTCCAAAAAATCACGACGGATGGAGTGATGATCCTGTTCCCGATCCCAGGGACAGCCACCCTCACCACGCAGAATTTTTAGAATCTGCACCAGATCATTAAAATCATAGCGTTCTTTTCTTAAAAATTCCACACCCATCTGCGCAACCTCTCTTTGTACCTATTCTATGTTGGTTTGCGTCCGTTTATCGCGCCAAAAACCGCTTGCTATCGTGATTTTCAGTGAAAATCAACGACTTTATATATATTAACCGATGCCCTTATATTTTGCAAGAGGGAAAACCATTTTTATTGGATTTTCCCGGAAAAAGGCAATGTCCACGCCCGGTTTTCACGCTTTACAGGGATCAGCAGCTGCGGTCGATCCATTCTTTCCGCCAAACCACCGCTGTTTTCAGCGGTGCACCTTTGCAGTAAATCTTTTGCTCATAGGCCGCCAGCGGATCGGCTATGAATTCCTGCTTGTCAATCAGCGATACAATCTCATCATACCGGCTATCTGCCAGCAACAAAATTGCCTGTTCCATATGCTCTTTACGAAAATTGATGGAGGAAAAAATCAGATGATTTTCAAAACCAAAGGGCATGGTATCAAAGGAAATACGAGGTCCAAGAGAAAAGCTATTATAAATGCCATTGCATCCAAGCACCTTGTGCTCTAATGCAATCCGATGTTCTACGCTACTGCCGCTAACCCCGAAAAATACAGTTGCCCGACCATTCAAATGCTCACAGATGGCTTTCGCCAACTCTTCTTCCGTTTCAAAGTTGTTTTGCAGATAACCTGCCCCCGTCTGCTCCAGTGCAAAACGAACCTTAGGGGAATCGGGACTGCTGCGGGCGACAAACAATACCTTGGCGTCCGGGTGGCTGCGATGGATCAGATCCCCCATAAACATACCCGTGGTACCCAGGCCAAAGATCACCGTGCGATCAAACAGATGCTGCTGCGCCAATTCCCGGCCCGTCTGTTCATCACAGTGGTGATGCGCCATCTCAACCCGGAAGTTTTGGGCCACCCCCAGATCGGTGGTGCGCTCCAGCTGAAAGACCATGCAGGCGAAAGGGTCAGGGAAAACCATCCTTTTGGCGAAAGAAAGAGGCAGCTTGCCATTTTTGACATACCCTTCCGGGATTGGAAGCAGCATATCCGGATGGAAATATCCGGCATCGCAGAATAGTCCGTCCGCCTGATCACAGCCATATTCAAAATAGGTTTCATCCTCGGTATAGCGGGTAGGATCGTAGCTGTCTCCACCCCGGATCAGCACAATGGCAAACCGGTTTTCCGAAGGAACCCACACAATCCCTTCATGACCATTGATCAACCGGTTTTGTCCTTGTGGAAATTTGGGTCCAAGCAGTCCTTCCCGTCCCATGCGCATCAGCTCATGATCGGTTCCACAAAATCCCTGCATCACAGGATAGGCCAAAATTCCTTCCTTCTCCGGTTCTCCGCGCAGACGGCGCCGGGGTGGATTGATCAGAGATACCTCTCCATACCGTATTGGATGTTTGCTGTCGTTTTGAAAATAGGTGCCCATGATCGTCTTTTCTGTCATTTGAACCATCCCTTTCATCGCATCTATTTCACGAGAGCTGAAACTATTTGTCGGTGTCTGACTGCTCGTTTTTGTGTGCCGGTTGGATTTCTTTTGATAGAATCATCTGAAACAACTGCTCCAAACGTTTTTGCTCCCCGGATAAAAACAGATATCCAAACAATGCTTCCACGCCCGTAGCCATCCGGTATTCGATGGGATCTGCATTTTTTGGTGACTTGACTGAGGAGTTGTTCCGTCCCCGCTTAAGGATCGCCAGTTCATCTTCATGCAAATGTTCTTCCAACAGCCGATAGGCTTGGGCTTGGGCACTGCAACGCACCAATTCCACCGCCTTTTGATGCAGCAGATGGGCAGGCATACTGCCCTGCATGGTCAAATAATGCCGTACCATCAGTTCATACACTGCGTCCCCCAAAAAGGCAAGGGTCAAAGGGCTAAGGCGCTGCGGATGTTCCATCTGTGCCGGATATCCAAGGATATCATCCTCTTGCTGACATACTTTCATGGTTCATACGCCTCCCGTCAGCGCAGGTAATCAAACTCAAAGTCCAGAATATTGACGGTATCCCCTTCCTGGATTCCCATCTCCTCCAGCTTATCGATGATGCCGGTATCCCGAAGGACCCTCTGGAAAAACTGCAGCGATTCATCGTCCTGCAGATCCACCATACCAAGCACCTCCATCAGCCAAGGACCTTCCACAATAAATACGCCATCCTCCCGGCGAATGGTGAAATTACGGGTTCCCTTCTGTACCAGCTGCTCCACCGGAACCGGTTCCGGCTCATACTCCCGGATGGGCGGCAGCTCTGCCAGACGGTTGGCTACCGCATAGATCAGCGGTTCTAGGCCCTGACGGGTGGCAGCGGTAATGGGATAGAACGCATATCCCTGTTTCTCCACAAATTCGCGGAAGGATGCAATCTGTTCCGGTGTGGCCAAATCACATTTGTTTCCCGCCACCAACTGCGGACGCTCTGCCAGTTCCGGGCTAAAGTTGCGCAGTTCTCGATTTATGGTGACAAAATCTTCCTGGGGATCTCGTCCCTCAATTCCGGAGACATCCACCACATGGACAATCAGCCGGCAGCGATCCACATGGCGCAGGAATTCATGTCCCAGACCAACGCCCTCGCTGGCCCCTTCAATCAGCCCGGGGATGTCCGCCATCACAAAGGATTTTTCGGCATCCACCCGAACAACCCCCAATACCGGCGTCAAGGTGGTAAAGTGATAGTTGGCGATTACCGGCTTGGCCGCACTCACCATTGAAATCAGGGTAGATTTTCCCACATTAGGAAATCCCACCAAGCCAACATCGGCCAACAGCTTAAGTTCCAATGTTACCTCAAAACTCTCCCCTGTCGCACCGGGTTTTGCAAAACGGGGAATCTGTCTGGTCGGGGTGGCAAAATGCGAGTTGCCCCAACCGCCCTTTCCGCCGTGGGCCAACACCACCGGTTGATCCCCGGAAAGGTCTGCCATGATTCGCCCTGTCTCCGCTTCCTTGACCACGGTGCCTTTGGGAACGCGGATGATCAGATCCGGCGCATTTTTACCGGTACACCGTTTTCCTCTTCCGTTCTCCCCGTTTTGGGCAATGTATTTTTTCTTGTACTTAAAATCCACCAAAGTGGAAAGATTGGTGTCGGCTACAAACACGACGTTCCCGCCGCGCCCGCCATCTCCGCCGTCCGGACCGCCTGCCGCTACATATTTTTCCCGATGGAAAGATATGGCGCCGTTGCCGCCGTCCCCGGCTTTGATTCTAATTTTTGCCACGTCCACAAACATGGTATTTCCTTTCTGTCGCCAGACGACACAGAGTAATTGATCCTATCGTTTAGTATTTTGCGACCTTAGCCGCAAAATACATTGCAGTTTTGCTGCTCCTGCTTTTTCTCCGTTGGACGGAAAACTGCCGCGCTACTTTCGGGTAACCAAAAAATCCCGAATAAACAAGTCCGTCGGGCCTGTTTACTCGGGATTAGGTCTGTTGAGACAACGAAAAAATCAGCAGCTGAAATCTGGAACCCTTATCTGCGTTCCAAAATAACAACCAACATTCTCAGTGATCCGAAGATACTGAAACTGATTTTAGGCCTCCACGGCATAAACGCTGACTTTCTTCTTATCACGGCCCATACGCTCGAAACGGACAACACCGTCGATCAGAGCGAACAGGGTATCATCAGAGCCACGGCCAACGCCGGCACCTGCATGAATATGGGTACCACGCTGACGAACCAAAATATTGCCAGCGGTTACAGCCTGACCGTCAGCGCGTTTTGCGCCCAGACGCTTAGACTCGGAGTCACGGCCGTTCTTAGTGGAACCAACGCCCTTCTTGTGAGCGAAGAATTGCATATCCAGTCTTAACATAATGCGAATCTCCATTTCTGTTTGGATTGGGGACGATATTTATAAAAAATATCGGAATCGTTCAAACCCCTTTTCGATTCAAAACACATCTTCTAAAGCTGAGAAACTGTCACCCGGACAGATTTGGGATAATCCTCTGCCAAAATCGAGAGCTGTAAGTAAAGGGCCTGCAAAAAATGGACCGCTTCTTCGTTCTCTTCCTGCAACGACAATGCAACACAATTTTCTTCTGCGGTTACATCACAGGGAGCTTTGACAATCTCACTGATTCCGTTGGCGGTCAGCTGCACTGCCGAGGTCACCGACGCACAGACAATATCCTGTCCATAAGCGGCATACCCTGCATGTCCCGAAACTGAAAATCCGGATAGCTTCCCTTGCGTTTCAAAAAAATGCACGGAAATCATTTGGAATCATCCCATCATCACAGTAAATTAAGCGTTAACAGTGAGGATCTGTACTTTGGAATAGGGCTGTCTGTGGCCCATTTTACGTTTGGAGCCCTTCTTAGCTCTGTAGGTGAAGACGGTAACCTTCTTGGATTTTCCGTTCTTCAGAACCTTAGCAGACACGGTGGCACCCTCCACGGTGGGAGTACCGATAACGGTCTCGCCTTCTTTGCCGACAACCGCTACCTGATCAAAGGTGATGTCGGTGTTTTCCTCGGCGTTCAGCTTCTCCACGAAGATGATGTCGCCTTCGGACACGCGGTACTGCTTACCGCCGGTTACGATGACTGCGTACATAATATGACCTACCTTTTATTAAGACTCGCTGTATGGGGGCGGCTTCCAAAAAAGGACGCACTTCGAGAGCCCGGAACATGCGGCTATAAAATAATAACATATCTTTTCAGGACTGTCAATGGATTTACCTGAAAAAATTGGCTCTATCTTGCGGATTTTGGCGGGATTGCTCTTTGCGGCGCAAAGATGGTCTATCGTTTACAAAACGGTTGACAAATTTTTGGCCGGTGCTATAATATTGCCAAAGACATGTGAATTACGGGAGTCTTCAGGGCAGGGTGTAATTCCCGACCGGCGGTAAAGTCCGCGAGCACTGCACCATTTTTGGGCGCAGGCCGACTCGGTTAAATTCCGAGACCGACAGTATAGTCTGGATGGAAGAAGGCGTGTTGCTTACCGCGCAGTTTTTGCGTCAACGACAATCCACCTTGATTGTTATGCAGTGGCACCTGGAAGGCTTACCCCTTTCAGGTGCCTTTTGATTTTTACTTTCGGAGGTAGATTGCAATGAATCAAACCGCAAACACAAAAAAGGTTGTTATCTTAGGAATGCTGGCAGCCGTCTCCTATGTGCTGATGGTGGTGGGGAGAATTCCAGTAGTATTGTTCCTCAAATATGATCCAAAGGATGTGATCATCACCATCGGTGGATTTCTTTATGGCCCGATATCCGCCATGGTAGTTTCTCTGGTTGTCTCGCTGGTGGAGATGTTTACCGTCAGCGATACTGGTCCCATTGGGCTGCTGATGAATGTTCTGAGCACCTGTGCGTTCTCCTGTACCGCTGCTTTTATCTATAAGAAAAAACGCACCTTGCAGGGTGCAGTCATTGGTCTTATCTCCGGCTGCGTACTGATGACTGCTGTGATGCTGCTGTGGAACTATCTGATCACCCCCATATATTTGGGATACCCCCGGGAAGATGTGGCTGCCATGTTACTCCCGGCATTTCTTCCTTTCAATCTGCTAAAAGGCGGTTTAAATGCGGCCATCACCATGCTGTTGTATAAACCGCTGGTCACTGGTCTGCGCTATGCTGGGCTGGTCTCCCCTTCCCAGAATCCGGTCGGTGATAACGGTACGAACCAGATGAAAATCAATTTAGGAATCATTTTGGTTTCCCTAGTAGTACTGGTTACTTGTATTCTTTTGGTTTTGGTGCTAAGAGGCGTATTATAACAATGCCATTTACGGCGGGAGTGAAAACTCCCGCCTTTTCTTTTTGCAAATACAGATTGTTATCGCCCCATCTTAAAACAGAATAAAACGAATTATACATATCGGTTTTCATAGAATGCTCTTCAAGCCTATTGGCGATTCCATCCTTGAAAAATATATTAAACAGTCAACGACTATGCCAGCTGATTACAAGTATAATTGATCCCACCTTCGGTAAACTAATCACAGACCACCTGAAAGGAGAGATCCCATGCCTGATCACGAAGCTTGTCGTCAAAGTGATGCCAAACCCATTCATCATTCCTGTGACGTTGCGCTGTTGGGACGAATTTACCGGGACGCCCGCATCGGTGCAGAAACCACCGATACCCTGCTCACCCGCACCAGCAGCCCGGCATTGGCCGCCAGCATGATCCGACAGATGTATCGTTACCGTGCCTTTGCCCATACCGCGCAGCAAAAACTTCATGAGCGGGGCGTCACCGCAAAACGGATATCCCCCCTTATGCGCGCCAACATTCATTTTGGCACAATCGCCCACACGCTTTTGGATGAAAGCAGCTCCCATATCGCCGAACTGATGATCAATGGCAGCACCATGGGCATTATTGATATGACCAAAGCGGTACAGACCATTCCTGGCAGCCAGGAGGTCCGTCAACTGGGACGAGATCTGCTGGAATTGGAACAGAATAACATCGAACAGATGAAACGTTATCTATATTGAGAGAAGGTACCATCCATGGAAAAAGATTCCGGACGAAAAAAAGACCAACGCCAAAACCACCTGGAACCTTGCCGGAAATCATACGGTGATTCCCAAGGACGCTTCTCCTTCCCATATGCCTGTACAACCGGATGACCGCAAAGCAACCTTCTTACGGGAGGATGGTGTTCCGTTGCAAAGCATGGAAGATGTTGTGGAAGCCAAAAAATTTGTGGAGGAAAATCAAAAGTAATCCTACAAACACTCCTCCTAGCCAACAAACAACGCCCTGCAAANNTTTGCAGGGCGTTGTTTGTTGGCTTTGTCAGAGCCGAAGGAAAAGCATACCGAACGCAATATGCCCAAAGACATATCAGCAATACATAATTTTAATATGATGATAATCCAGCAGCTTTTTCCAGGTAGGATCGGGAATCCGGTCCGTGATCACCGTAGAGATTTTCTCCAGGTTTCCAAGTTTCACATGACCAATCCTCCCATATTTGGTGCTGTCGCAAAGCATAATGCGCTCTGCGGCGCAACGAAGCATCACCCGTTTGACGGCGGTTTCCGCCTCGTCGCTCTCGAACATCTCCCCATCCTCCGAGAGCCCCCGGCAGGAAAAGAAGATTTTGCTGGCACAATAGTTGTCCAGGATCAACCGCTGGGCGGCATCACCGATAAAGGACTGGTTGGAAAGGGACAGTTGCCCTCCAACACTCACCAGCTTTATATCTGGGTAGTGGCTCAACTCGTTGATGATCGGCAGAGAATTGGTGATCACCCGTATTTCCCGGCACTTTTTTAGTGCCCGCGCAAGGTACAGGGCGGTCGTACTGGCATCCAGAAAGAGGGTGTCCCCAGGCCGCACCAAACTTGCCGCGCAAGCAGCAATCTTAGTTTTTAACGGCAGGTTCATGTTTTGACGGATTTCTGCTGAGATATCCCCCAGACGACTTTCGTTGGGTACCGCGCCGCCATGGGTTTTGATCACATGGCCCTCCTGCTCCAAAAGGAGCAGGTCGCGCCGGACCGTTTCTTCTGATACATTACCCATCTGCGCCAGCGCTGCAACGGTCGCAATCCCCTGTTCGTTAATGGTGTCCAGAAACAATTTCCTTCTTTCAATGGCCAGCAAAGTTATTCCCTT
The DNA here is from genome assembly GCA_002305685.1 of Ruminococcaceae bacterium UBA1405. GTDB lineage: Bacteria > Bacillota > Clostridia > Oscillospirales > Ruminococcaceae > UBA1405. Next base: position 13,326 of record DBQB01000036.1, on the reverse strand, counting down.
CCCTCTCAACCAATTTTGCCGGGCTTACAGATACCGCCACAGATCTTCGTGAGGAGAAGCGATCACAGTTGTGCCGGTCAACAGCCCTTGCGCTTTGGCATAGTTGCTGCCTGCCTCCACAGATGCGGTCACATCGCCCACATGACCTGTGAGCATAACGAAGCTCTTACCACCCATACCACGGGAGATACGTAAATCCATAATCTCCACGCTGGCAGCTTTGATGGCGGCATCGGCCGCCTGGATGGCGCTGGCGCCTGAGAAGGTCTCAATGATTCCCAAGGCTCCTTTGGGAGCTTGGGCGGGAGCACCCATCAGTGCTTTTATCACACGCTGATCCACCCTGCCCAGACGGACAGCGTCGATCACATATTTGTCGTAGTTGGCCTTTATCCGGTCAATGGCAACCTGCACATCCGAGATCTGTCCGGTCAGAATGATCTCATACTTTCCGGGACAGGAAGGCTGGGCTGCGACAATTGTAACTCCCGCTGATTTCAGTGCTTCATCGCAGGCTTCCACACCCTTTGCGATGCTTTTCAGCTCTGCGATTCCGATAGAATACAACATTTCAGCTCACCTCACTTACATAAGATCTCGATTTTTCCGCCAGAAACGCTTTCCACAACACCGTCGCAGGAAGCGTGAATGGCTGCGGATGGCCCGCCTTCGGCAGCTTTCGCTACCATATCCCCCTTCTTTATCGTATCGCCCACCTGGACGATGGGTTCAGCAGGACGGCCAATGTGCTGAGACAATGGCAATACCAGCTTGGAAGGGGTTATATCCAGCGCGCCGATATCCTCTGGGATCTCATCGTAAGGCAGCACGCCAATTCTGGATTTGAAACGCTCGGAAGGTACCATGCGGTACTCCCGATCGGGAAGCGCCGTCACCGCAGGGCCGCTATGGGTATACCGCAGCTTGTTGGCGCTCATCGCCTTTTTGATTTGGGTCATCAGGGTAACCGGGCTGATTCCCTGACAGCAGGCCATCAACTCACACACACCGCAGCCGCTGCAAAGCTGAGCAGTAAGATAATCCTGGGGATTTCCTACCGCCATGGCGGCCACTGCGCGGACTGTATGGCTGGGGCTGATGGGATAACCCAACAGTGCACGGGTACAGAGATCCGAACACATATTACACTGACAACATACCGAAGAAGCCTTTTTCAGGATATGGGCAGTACTGGCAGTTTTGCCGATGACCGCCGGAATATCCTCCGGAAGGATCAAAAGGCTCTTGGTGGTTTTGGTGATCACCGCTGCACTGGGATTGATGATCTTTCCCATGGCAGGGCCACCGTCAATGACAACGCAGTCTTCCGGCACCTTAATCTGATAATGGCTGAGAAGCTCCTGTACATTGGTCCCGATGGGAACCTCCACAAACAGCTTTCGATCCACTTTACCAGAAATGGTAACCCACTTACAGGTGACAGGTTTCCCGTCCACTGCGCGTTTTACATTGTAGAGAGTTTCTACATTGGAAACAATACATCCGGCGGTAAACGGCAGACTTCCAGGTTGCACCACCCGTCCGGTTGCTTCATAGATCAAAATGATCTCATCGCCGACCGGATAAACATTAGGTAGTTCATGGACCGTCACGCCCTCGCCCAGTACCTGTCCCTGATGTATCCGCAAATTATGAGCAGTATGCTCCTTGACAGCCAGATAACAGGTCTTAATGTTGGTGGCCTCCATCACCAGCTGTGCGCCCCGGACGATATCGTCCATATGCTTTTTCATCAGATAATAATCCGAATAAATCAGCGGCTCACACTCGGCGGCATTGATCACCAAGGTATCCACCAAATCATCCCGCAGCTTAAACGCAAGAGGAAAACCTGCGCCGCCGGCGCCTACAATCCCCGCGTCGGAGACAATCTGCTTTAGTTCTGAAAGGTTCATTTCTAATTCCCCCTTCCTTCACAGAGGAAATCCCCCGCAAAGGTCCTGTTCAAGAGAGGCTTCACAGGGAAAGCCTTCCACTCGGAAGCTCAAATCTGAGCATCTGGTTTTCACCGAGTCCCAGATCATGGGCGCCCAAGGGAAAACCGAAGAGAAAATTTCGGGCTTTAAGTCCTTCAATCACTCATCAACAATACCGACGATTACCATGTCAACAGGGATGTCCCGGCTGCCTGCCGCTACACGCGCGCCGCTGCCGGATACAATCAGTACCTTTTCACCGATGCCTGCACCCACGCTGTCGATGGCAACCACATGCCTGCTGGTGGGTTTTCCGGCTTCATAGACCTGTACCTCCAGAAATTTGGAACCGACCAGCTGATCGTTCTTTCTGGTTGATACAATTGTACCGACTACCATTCCCACTAACATTTCTGTTCCGCCGTTTCTCTGTGCCAAAATCGGTTGCGCTGCTTTCCGGCGGCACAGAATCCGGAAAGTAAATCTTGATCAGTGCTTATGCTTACCGCATTTGCACTCTCCGCCGCCGCCACATTTGCATTCGTGATCTTTCTTGGCAATATGTACAATCGCCCCTTGTCCGATTCCGGCTGCATTGGCGTCGTCGGTATCGATGTGCATCTCCAGGCGGAACTTATCGCTGACCCGGATCTGTACATCGTAAAAACGGGTACGGCGCTCGCCACCGGTGACCACATCCACATAATCTCCATCTTTCAGTCCGCGCGCAGCCGCGTCGGCAGGAGTCATATGGATATGACGGTTGGCGATGATACATCCCTCCGGGATGGTGAGTACGCCCTTGGGTCCAATGATGGTCAGCGGTGCGCTTCCGGCAATGTCTCCGGAGGCACGCACTGGCGGATTGACCCGAAGTACAAAGGTATCGGTTCTGGAAATCTCTACCTGTGTATGTTTGCGCACCGGTCCCAGCACCCGAACATTTTCAATAGGCTTCAGGGACGGTCCAACTATGGTAACCGTCTCTTTGGCGGCAAAATCGTCTCCCATCAGGGGTTTTGCCACCGTCAGCTGATAACCGGCGCCAAAAAGCTTTTCCACATCCGTCTGGGTCAGATGGATGTGACGGTTGGAAACACCAACAGGCACCGCGTTCAGCTCATCGGTGGAGGGACTCTGTCCGCCAGTAGCGTTCAGAACATTTTTCACAATGGCAGCAATCATTTCTTGACTGATTTCCATTGGCAAAACCTCCTCTCACTTTATCGGGCAACCAAACGCCCCTCTTTCCCGGCCGCAGCATACCACCGCAGGGCCCTTGCGGCTGCATACAGCGGTTATCCGGGAAAGCGGGATCATTTTATTTGCCTTTGATTATTTCAGAGAAGGAAGAATCTTCTCCACATCCGTATGAGGTCTGGGGATAACATGGGTAGCGATGATCTCGCCCAGACGGGCGCCGGCTGCACCGCCTGCCTCAACGGCAGCCTTTACAGCACCGACATCGCCGCGCACCATAACGCTCACCAGTCCGGAACCGATCTTCTCGGTACCGATCAGTGTTACGTTGGCAGCCTTTACCATTGCATCGGCGGCTTCAATCGCCGCGACAAGACCTCTTGTTTCAACCATACCCAGAGCTTCCATTGTATGATCCTCCTTTATGATTTCAGGTTTCGGCTCCCCGCCGATTACAGCGGGAGCCTCGGATTGCATCTGTGCCTCAGGGGCAGATGCAGCCGGAGCCTTCGGCGCAGTTTCGGGCGCTTTGGAGCGCGTGCTGCGCTTTCTGGCCGGTTTTGGCGTATTCTGTTGGTCAGCCAACTGCTACACCTCCAGCTCTTCTGCACAGAATCTCTCACGCGTCCTGCGGGAAATCCTGATACAAAAATTTTTTGATTTCTTCGTGGGGCCGGGCAATCACTTCACAGAGTTTGACTTTCCCAACCTGTGCAGCCGCTTCTTTGCCGGCTTGCGCAGCAGCAGTCACTGCCGAAACAGTTCCGTCCACCACAACGGTTACCAGCCGTCCGCCCAGCTTCTTTTCCACATGGATCAGCCGGACATCAGCGGCTTTGAGCATAGCGTCCAGACCCACAGTGGCGGCGACCATCGCCTGTACCTCAAGCAAACAAATCGCTTTCTCCACCGGTCAAACACCTCAATTAGCCCAGAGTGGGCAGGATTTTCTCCACATCGGAATGGGGTCTGGGGATGACATGGGTAGCGATGATCTCGCCCAGACGGGCGCCGGCTGCACCGCCTGCCTCAACAGCAGCCTTTACAGCGCCGACATCGCCGCGCACCATGACGCTCACCAGTCCGGAACCGATCTTCTCGGTGCCGATCAGTGTTACGTTGGCAGCCTTTACCATTGCATCAGCAGCCTCAATCGCTGCAACAAGACCTCTGGTCTCAACCATACCTAATGCTTCTAACATTGTTAAGTTCTCCTTTCAAACAGACAACCGAAATGAAATCTGTATGTTGCGGACTTTATTTCTTTGGCATACGCAGACGGTCCTTTCCCGCCTTGCTCAGTGTAGCAAGGACATGGGTGGAATCCTCCTGCCGGGCGATAACATGGGAAGTGATATACAGGTTGCGGCTTTCCGCTTCCTTTTTCCCCGCCTCCACAGCCATCTCCACATCTGCAACCTCGCCTTCCATCTTTACGACCATCACCAGCGGAACCTCAGCGGCATCCCCGGCGGCAGGCTTGTTGTTATCGATGTTCACGATGGTTACATTTCCGGCTTTGGCCGCTGCATCAGCCACGACGATGGCGGTTGTATAGCCAAAGACTTCAATCAATCCTAACGCCATACTGCCACCTCACGTTCCTATCAATCGTTGGCGACGTAGGCAATCTTGATGCCCTTATGGGCAACGTTGGTCTCCATAGCCTCGTTGAGCTGATCCAGCGGGAAACGATGGGTGATCAGATCCTCTACCGGCAGCCCAATTTCTTTGGCCTGACGCAGGAAAGCGATCACCAGCGGATACTCATGAGGGCCATAGGTCCAGGAACCCACCAGAGTGATTTCCTTGTTGCACAGATCAAAGTGAGGATTGATGGTGCAGTCACCGCCGTTGACAAAGAAGCCCATCTCACACAGGCCGCCGCCACGACGGACATATTTATAAACCTCAGCAGCCGCAGCGGGTGCTCCGGTGCACTGGAAGGCAAAATCAGCGCCCATACCGGTGGTAACAGCCTTGACAGCCTCCACACGGGCCTGGAGATCGGTGATCTCCTTAAAGTTGACGGTGGTCTTTGCTCCCAGGCGTTTTGCCATCTCAAGGCGCTGTACATCTCCGTCCAGAGCAATGATGTGGTTGATGCCGAAAGCTTTGAGTACCGCGATGGTCATCAGACCTACAGGTCCGCAGCCCTGAATCAGGACTTTCGCGTTAAAGTTTAACAGCCGGGTGGTGTTGGCGCGCTCCACAGCGTGAACCGAAACCGCCGCCAGCTCCAGCAGCATTCTCTGATCCAGCGACAGGTCGTTGACTACAAAATAGGTAGAACCGCCTTTGAGCAGGATGTGGGTGGCAAACCAGCCGTTGAGACGATGATCGGGTTTATCTCCCAACAGGCCGTAAACGCCGGCATTCTCGCACATTTCAGGCTGATCGGGATGCAGTTCGCAGATGTTGCACTCGCCGCAGGGAATGATGGAGGTAACCAGCTTATCGCCGAGCTTAATGGGATTTCCGGCAGTATCTTTCTTGACGTTCTTGCCAAGAGCAATTACCTCGCCGGTACCTTCATGGCCCAAAACTACAGGGATCAGGCCAAAAGGATCGCCTCTCCACTCGTGTACGTCGGTACCGCAGACGCCGCATCCTTCCACCTTAATCAGGATCTCGTCGTCACCCACCTCAGGGATGGGCACTTCCTTCACTTCGATCTTCCGCTCACCAGTGAGCATAGCGATCTTTGCAGTTGCGGGGACAGCAGCGCTGCTGCCGCTTGTGGAAGCGCTGGATCCGGAAGACATCTGCGCAAGCACCTGTTTTACCAATGCTTCAATTTGTTCAGGATTCATAAAACTCTCAATTCCTTTCTGGAACCATACCGATTGGGACAGCACAGTACCGTCTCCAATCCCTCTCGGACCCTCGGTATGTTTCCTTTTCCGGAGTGGTAACGGGTCAAAATATCCAAGTGAAACAACCTAGACAATGCGGAAAGAATCTGCTGTGACACAGCGGCGCAGTCTGGTAAAGGACCGAGCCGAGGTCAAGCCTTCACCGGTGGGACCTGCGATGGTGAAGGTACAGTGGCCTTCCGCGCCATAGCCAATGCCGGCATAGGAAGGCGCATTTTTAACAAAAATGGTCGTCTCGATGGCTTTGGCAAAAGCGGTCAGATTGTCAATGTTTTTGGAATGCATATGGGCGGTATGACGATTGCCATGCTCCGCTTCCACTGCATACTCGATGGCCTGCTCAATACAGCAAACCCGAACCACCGGCAGAATCGGCATCATCAGCTCGGTCTGGACAAAGGGATGATCCTTGTCTGTCTCGCAGACGATGCAGCGGATGGAATCATCCACCTCAGTGCCGATGGCATGGAGAATCTTTTTCGCGTCCCGGCCAACCCATTTCTTGTTGATGACAAGCTTGGTTTCACCGGTCTTTTCGTTCTCCTGTTTGACCAGAACCGTCTCCACCAGTTTATCCACCTCTTCGGGGCTGGCAAGATAGGCGCCATTCTGGGTCATATAGTAAATAAGCTCCTCCGCGATGCTCTCGAAGGCAAATACTTCCTTCTCCGCGATGCAGGGCAGATTGTTATCGAAGCTGCAGCCATCGATGATATCTTTTCCTGCTTTGGCAATGTCAGCGGTATCGTCTACGATGACAGGAGGATTTCCTGCACCTGCGCCAATCGCCTTTTTACCAGAGGAAAGCATGGCCTTCACCACGCCGGGGCCACCGGTACAAACAAGCATCCGCACCGCAGGATCATGGGTCATGATATCCGCGGATTCCAGGGTGGGTTTCTTCACCGAGATGGCAATCTCGGGACCTCCCACCGCTTTGGAAGCACGGTTGCACAGATCGATGGCGTAGTTGGTTGTTTTAATCGCGTTGGGATGGGGGTTAAAAACCACAGCGTTGCCGCCTGCCAGCATACCGATGGTATTGCAGATGGCGGTTTCACTGGGATTGGTGCTGGGGGTAATGCTTCCGATAATGCCGAATGGGGCCATTTCCACCAGGGTCAGGCCACCGTCACCGGTCTTTGCCGCCGTCTGAAGATCCTCAGTACCGGGAGTCTTCTGGGCAACCAACTGATGTTTCAGCAATTTATGCTCCACACGGCCCATGCCGGTTTCCTCCACGCCAATCTTCGCCATGATCTCCGCCTCTGCATAGCACAGCTTGCGGATCTCAGTGATGATCTGTTCGCGGCGTTCCACCGACATCTCTCTTATTGCTTTGTACGAAGTCTTTGCGGCAACCAGAGCTTCCTCCATGTTGTCGTAAATGCCAATGTACTTTCTGCCAAAGTAAGAGGTCGCGTCATAGGAGGAGGCGTTCACCGCCGCCGGTTTGCTGCCGGCCGCTGTGATTTCGGAAAGCACCTGAGCAACGATCGCGGAGATAGTGCTCTCCGAAACAGTTGTCTGGCTCATCTGAAAAAATCACCATTCCTTTCTGAAGCCTGCATCCGCCGGATTGTGTTTCTTTTTGAAAAACATTCCCGACAGGATAGCACATTTTCGTATGAAATTACTCTTCACACGAACCTCCTTGGAAAAGTTCAAGTCCATAGTCTGCCAAATCGGTATCCTGCTGTGCAGAACCGCCGCTGACTCCCAGTCCTCCCACAATCTGTCCGTCGCGTTTTAGCGGCACGCCGCCGCCAAAAACGACAATCTTTCCCCCATTGGTAAACTGAATACCATATAGGGGCGCTCCAGGTTGACAAAGAGGGGCCAGCTGTTTGGTAGACATTTTTAGGGATACGCTGGTATACGCTTTATTTGTGGCAATATCCACGCTTGCAAGAAAGGCGTCATCATCCCGCATGGTACACACGAGATTACCGCCGCTGTCACAGACAGACGCCACAGCCCGAAATCCCATTTCCCGTGCCCTGCGCAGCACTCCCGAACAAAGCACTGCCGCCTGTGCACAGAAGGATTCCCCTAGCGATGGCAAGGACGCATATGGTGCCGGTACGCTCGTCTGGGAAAGCACAGCCTCAGATTTTGAAGGTAGTACGCTTTCCTGCTGATGTACAGCGTTGCGGGAGGACTGGGGCACCAACTGATCCGCCAGCCGCGCCATAACATAGCACAGATCGGAGATCCGATTGAGCCATGCCATAATCTCACGGGAAAGGCCGCGACGCTGGGACAGCGCAACCGCCTCCCGTTCTGCCCGACGCACCACAGCGCGGGACAGATCCAACGCTGCTCCCGCTTCGCTGGCACCTGGAGTTACCTCCGGAAGAGCTTCCCGCTCCCCTGGCCAACTCTGCTGCGGCAGCATCTTCACTATGGATTCAATGGCTTTCTCCAAATTTTCCACCCGTTCCCGCGTGGCAAATTTGGGCCCGCCGGCAATCTCACCGGAAAGAGAAATCACATCATTTTGTATCTGCCGGACAATCTCCATCAGCTGGGCGGGGATCCATGGTCTTGCCATACCAAGTGCCGAAGTAAATTCGTCCAGGGTTCCCAAAAGGTTGAAAACCGGGTTGCTCTTCTCAATCATCATGCGATTCATGGTACTGGAAAAGCCCGTATCCCCCTTTTTGGTGTACAAACTCATGGCATCACCTCCCAAGTTCTGATTTCTACATAAATTTACATCTGTACACGACAACAGGATTCTAATCATATCGAACTTGCGTTCCAATACTCAGTGTGGTAACTATCTCTCCAGGCCGTTGAGTTCTTCCCAACACATCGTTTATACCGTATGTAGCTGGGGCGCGCAAGAAATATCCCGGCCCGGGAACCAAATCCGACCTAGATTGGTCTCCTGCCACCATCAGACATTGTCTTATTTCTGCAGAGCGGCCAGAACTTTGCGAGTGATCTCCTCTACCATGGCGGAATCAGCAGACGCAGCGGGGGTGGAAGCGGTGTTTACTACAGGAGGAGGAACCGCTCCGGGCACCAGACACTTACAGTTGGGGGTACCTCTGTTGGCGCACTTGGAGCAGCCGGGATGTCTGCCAGGAATCTTCATATTTCTTCTGACTTCCAGCAGTTTCTCGATCTGTTCGCAGGTAAACTCGTTTTCATTGCCCAGCTGACGAGCTACCAGGCTGATTTTTGCAAAGAACTCCAGAGTCTCCATCTTGAAGTAAGCGTTGAGCAGAGAAACGCCAACGGTCAGAGCGCCGTGGTTCTGCAGCAGGAACGCATCATGGGTCTGCAATTCCTTGGAAACCGCATCGGGAATCTCCATGGTGGAGGGAGTACCATAAGCGGTCAGCGGGATTTCGCCCAGAGAGATAACTGCCTCAGGCATAGTATACTTGTCCAGAGCCATACCGGCGATGGCAAATCCGGTTGCCGTCGGAGGATGGGCGTGCACAACAGCACGAACATCAGGGCGCTCCTTATAGCAGCGCATATGCATCTTAATTTCGGAAGAAGGATTCAGTTTACCTTCCAGCTTGTTGCCCTCGGCGTCAATCTTGATGATCATGTCGGGGGTCATATAGCCCTTGGATACACCGGTGGGGGTGCAGTAGAACTCGTTGTCGCTGACTTTCACGGAGATATTACCGTCGTTGGCGGCGACAAAACCGTTCATGTAGATCCGTTTGCCGATTTCGCAGATTTCCTTTTTAATCTCGTAGGGGGAGGTCATAAGGCTCAGACTCCTTTACTAAAAATTGTGGTCATCCAGGCAGTTTGTCCAACCGGCAGGTTGAGCAACCGGAAAACATCAAAGAAAACCGATCCTCAAAATACATAGACAAAAGCAAAATTACCTCCAAATGGGCATAGCTCGCGCCGGATGGCTTACGGTTTCTATTATACAATACTTTCTGAAAAAGTGAAAGTGGTTTTTTGTTGTTTTCCCTGTTTTTTTTAAGTTTTTCGGTCTGTTTTGTTTGTATTGGAATACTTTTTTTCAAATCGTTTCTTTCTTGGAACGGGATAACCTTTCGCCCTGACCAAATGCCAACCGCGACCAATTGCCTTCCCTCTTTTCTCTCGTGGAAAAGAAGGTTTGTAATAGAGAAAATCAATATATATGATCAAAATATATGATCAAACTATAATTTTCTGTTTTCATTTTTACTTGCAATTTAGCCAAAACCGGATAAAATTATAAGTGATAGTTTGTACTTGATGTTACATAAAAGGGAGGACCACACAATGATGCAAACAAGATATATGCCAAAAATCGATACCACCGTTCCACTGCTGGGTTTCGGTTGTATGCGTTTGCCCACCAATGCTGCGGGAGAGATTGATTATCCTCTGGCTCAGGCCATGATTCAGCGCGCCTATGAAAACGGTGTCAACTATTTTGATACCGCCTATATGTACCATGGCGGCAAATCGGAAGTTTTCCTGGGCGATACCCTTCCCAAATATCCTCGCGACAGCTATTATCTCACCAGCAAATTCCCTGTTGCCTGGTGCGAGAGCGAAGAGGATGTGGATCGTATCTTTAATGAACAGCTGACCCGCTGCAAAGCCGAATACTTTGACTTCTATCTGCTTCACGCTTTGGATAAGGAGAAATTTGCAAAAGTAAAGAAATTTGACATCTACAATAAGATGCTCAAATACAAAGCCGAAGGAAAAATTCGCCGTCTCGGCTTCTCCTTCCACGATACCCCCGACGTAATCGATGAGATCACCAACACCTATGCCTTTGATTTTGCGCAGATTCAGTTTAACTATCTGGATTGGGTGCAGCAGGATGCAGAGCGTACCTACAAAATTCTGGAAAGCAAAGAGATCCCCATCGTGGTTATGGAACCAGTACGCGGCGGATTTCTCCATCGTCTGCCCGACGCCATGACCAAGGTGTTCCAGCAGAAAGATCCCAACGCATCCAACGCTTCCTGGGCACTGCGGTGGGTAGCCGATCATCCTCAGGTCAAAGTGATTCTCAGCGGCATGAGTTCCATGGAGCAGGTGGAGGACAACCTGCAGGTGCTCTCCAACTATAAACCTCTGACGGAGGATGAACTGAAAACCATTGAGACGGTTCGGGATATGCTGCGTTCCCAGGCTACGGTTCCCTGCACCGCGTGTGAATACTGTATGTCTGAGTGCCCCATGGGAATTCAGATTCCCGCAATCTTTAAAATTTACAACGAATACACCCAGTCCCTCAACGTCGGAAAGATGAAACGGGAATACAAAGAGATTCCGGACGAACACAAAGCGCACAACTGTATCTCCTGTGGAGCCTGCGCTGCAAAATGCCCGCAGCACATTGAGATTTACACCGAGCTTGCCAAAATTGATCAATTGATTCAAAAACTGTAATCCCCACACCCATTTCTTACAATATTACCCCAAAAGCAATGCGCCATGGCTTAGTGCCATGGCGCATTGCTTTTGAAACAAAAAATATCCATTCCTATCCTGCGCCGGCTATCACGCCACAGGATAGGAATGGATGATTTTTGCAATGAGACACTTTCCAACAGCCATCTGTTTTTAAAGACATTTGCAAAGTCCAAAATCAATCTGGTTCAGTGATATTGCAGTAATGTACCTTTTTAGGTCGCTGATATCACGGCTTCTATTGTAAAAGAGCGTTGGCTACGCCAGATACCCACTGGCAAAACCTTCATACTCCTCCAAAAACAGCTCCGCAAACTTATGCATCACTACCGTCACCGCATCCTTCTCAAAGGTTACGCTGATTTTCAGAGTTGCAAAGCATTCGTCAATGATATAGCTGCGAATCAGCAGCGTATTCTCCCAAACCCAGGCCGCCGAAGTAAGGCTGTCATAACCGTTGCCGGGGAATTTTTGCGCTGCGTGCTCACCAAATCCAAAACGCAGTGTATGGGTACCCTCAGCATTCTCGTAAGTCATGGTACCTTGGTGACCCTCGAAATCAAAGCGCACTGTTTTGAGCGCCATAGGATTTGGCTGCATATGGAAGGTCTTTCCCGACAGTTCCTTTGCAAGGGATGACAAGGTCCAATCGCCTTCCACCGGAGCAATCTTCAGCGACTGAAGTTTCTGTGCCAACCGTGGCGCATCCTTCGCCTCCTGGGCAGCATCGAGCGGTGTTGTGCAGCAGGCCGCAGGATAAAGATTTCGCCACATAGCGTTTATAATCAGCTGTTCCCCATCCGGCTGGGACTGTACATCTGCAGTAGTCACCACCAACAGTTTCTCTTTGGGCATGCACAAGGCAAGCTGTCCGCCCATACCCAATAGACTGAAACCGCCGTTTCGCATCATCCAGAACTGATAACCATAACCTTGAATGGAATCCATCCGGCTTCCGGCAATCCGATTGTCAATCTGTTTTGTGGTGGCGGCACGGATATAATCCCGCGGGATTACCTGTTCCCCCTGATACATTCCCTCCTGCATACAGGTCAGGGCAAACTTGGCGAAATCCCTGGGCGTCATTATGATACCGGATCCTCCATGGGAGATTCCTCTGGGGCAGGTCAAACAGTAAGCGTCAGAGGAAATCCCGATTTTATCAAAAACCCGAGGACGCAGATACTCCATCAGAGATACGCCGCTGAGCCGCTCTACCAGTGCTGCCAGCGTATAAGACGCGCTGGTATCGTAGGAAAAAACGGTGCCGGGAAGATGGGATGGCGGACAGATGAAGAAAGTTTTCAGCCAGTCATCGGTATCATACTGTTTATAGGTGGTTTTTGCATGGGGAGTGGCCATGCGCAGCATATCCCGAATGGTGGTGCGGGCAATAAAAGGATGAACCCCTTCTTGCGGCAGTTTATCTGGAAAATAGTTTATAATAGGATCGTCCAGGTGAATCTTCCCTTCGGATTCCAAAAAACCGATTGCAACCGAAGTAAAGCTTTTGGAGCAGGAATACAGCCGATGCTGTTTCTCTGGAGTAAAGGGTTTAAAATACCCTTCTGACACCAGCTGGCCATCCTTAATCACTAGAAAGCTGTGCAGACATACCTGCTGCTGCTCCAACTCCTCTAAAAAATTCAGAATTGCCGTGGAACCAATACCGCTTTTTTCCGGCGTTGTCAAAGGCAGTAGCTTTTTCTCACTCATCTGATATCCTTCCTTTCTGTCTCTTCTGCTGATACACCCAAGAATACCGTCACAGTTTCATCTTAAATCTTTTGACTCTATGTGTACATTCTCATTATAGCAACTTCCCACAGGGTTGGAAAGCTGCAATATGAGATTTTCCAACCAGTCCAGCGTTGCAAAACTGCTCCATTCTGACAATCGAGTAGGAGGCTACCCAT
>DBQB01000016.1 GCA_002305685.1 Ruminococcaceae bacterium UBA1405 | reverse complement strand
CTAACAAATGGGGTGCAGTTCATTATGGTTGACCGTATTTTTAATGCGGGAAACAACTTGTTTTTGTTCATTGCGTTTCTCATTGTGCTGTATCCTCTGATTTATGTGGTCAGCTGTTCTTTTAGTTCTACCACGGCGGTACTTACTGGACGAGTGCGATTGTTTCCGGTAGACTTTTCGCTGAAAGGATATCAGGCTGTGTTTAGTACCAATAGTGTTCTGATTGGTTACCGTAACACTATCTTCTATACCTTTTTTGGTACCATCTTTAATCTGGCACTGACGGTTCTTGCTGCGTATCCTCTTTCCAGAAAAGATTTTTATGCCAGAAATGCAATTATGTTTTTCTTTGCCTTTACGATGTTTTTTTTCAGGCGGTATGATTCCATCCTACTTGCTGGTTAAATCTCTTGGGTTGGTCAACAAACCCATCGTAATGATTGTGCTGGGCGGTGTTTCGGTGTACAACGTCATCGTAACCCGAACCTTTATGGAGAGCAACATTCCCTTTGAATTGTATGAAGCGGCTGAAATTGATGGTTGTTCCGATATTCGCTTTATGTTTGCAATCCTTCTGCCGCTGTCTCAGGCTGTTTTAGCGGTCATGGTATTGTTTTATGCAGTGGGTCATTGGAATAGCTTCTTCAACGGATTGCTTTACCTCAGCGATAAGGAATACTATCCGTTACAGCTGGTTTTGCGGGAAATTTTGATTGTCAACTCCATCGATCCAGCAATGACGGCAAGTATTCCACTTGAAGAACAGGAAGCAAAGGAAGGTTTGGCGGAACTGCTCAAGTATTCTCTTATTGTAGTTGCAAGCGTCCCGGTTTTGATCATCTATCCCTTTGTACAAAAATATTTTCTCAAAGGCGTCATGATCGGTTCTATCAAAGGATGATCCGGTTTTGAAGTATAAAAATATGATTATGAAAGGAATGAGCTTGTTTTGAAAAAGCGTACTATTTCCGCAATGCTGGCATGTATCATGTTGGTTTCCATGGCGGCGTGCAACAATGCTGCGACTTCCTCCGAAAGTTCTTCCGCTGCCTCAGAGGTTTCTTCTTCCGCAGGATCTTCTCATGTTGATTTCTCCGATACGTCAGAGACTGATACGGACAGCAATCTGAATCCTTTTGGAACCCTTCCTCTGGTAAAAGAAACGGAAACCTTGTCTATTTTTACAGCGCCGCACGCTATGGTGGAAGATATCACTACCAATGACCTGACAAAATATGTTGAGGAGCTGACCAACGTCAAGATCGACTGGCAGGTTGCTACCACGGCGGATGCTGGACAAAAGATCAGCCTTTTGTTAGCCAGCAACACCGATTTGCCTGATGTTTTTATGGTAAAGGGCGGCATCTCTACCGAACAGGTTGTATCCTATGGTAGCCAGGGATATTTTGTTCCCTTGAACGATTTTGCGGCCAATCCGGAAACCAATCTGGCCAAATGCTATGAAGCCCGTCCCGTTTCCAAGGGTGCGTCCATTGCTCCCGACGGTAACATCTATTTCTTCCCCATTCAGGACGAGTCCTATCACGTTTCCTATTCCAGCAAATACTGGCTCAATACCGATTGGACCGAGCGTCTGGGCCTGGAGATTCCTACCACCATCGATGAGTTCTATGAGGTTTTGAAAGCCTTCAGAGATAACGACGCCAATGGTAACGGCGATCCCAACGACGAAGTGCCCTGTGCTGGTGGTTTACATAACTTCCTGCTCAACTCCTTTGTTTACAGTGCTGGTAAAGACAACTGGCTGTATCTGGAGGACGGCGTTGTAACTCCTACCATCACTCAGGATGGTTTCAAGGAAGCTCTGAAGTTCTATCAGAAACTGTATCAAGAAAATCTTCTGGCAAAAGAAATCTTCATCATTTCCGGTAACCAGCTGAAGATGCTTTCCGGCGATGAAAACGGTAACTGCCTGGGCGGTACCGACCGGCAGTCCATGGGTGGTTTCGTGGACTTTGGAACCGGACGTCAGATGGATTATACCGCTATTGCTCCTTTGACTGGTCCTACCGGCCTCAAACAGACTCCCCTCTCTCATTTTAATCCTACACCTGGTTTCCTGATTACCAAAGATTGTGAAAATCCGGAACTGGCTATGCGTTGGGCGGACCTGTTTATGGCGGATCCTATGACCAACACCGATTACATCAATCTGCACTACGGTGTAGAGGGCAGAGAAAACACCTGGGCAAAAGCTGAGGAAGGCGAGATTGCTCTGGATGGAACACAGGCTCTTTATAAATGGACCTTTAACTGGGGCGATACTCTGAACACCCACTGGTATACTTCCGTTGGACCTTGCTTCCGTTCTCAGGAATTCAAATCTGCCATCGTTGCCGATACCAGCAGCTGGAATCAGGAAGTAGTGCTCTACAATGCCACCAAGGAAAATTATGCTCCTTGTTACCAACTATACTCCCAGCCATCGAGATCCGCTGCGTGAATTGGCCAATGCCTGCAAGGAGCAGGGAGTAAAACTTTGTCTTTACTATTCCCAGTCCTTGGATTGGCACGAAAAGGACGCAGGCGGAAGTCATCTGCCGGGCAACCGGGGGATGAGCTGGGGCAACGGATGGGATTTTCCCAACCCGGAAGAGAAGGTATTTGCGCGCTATTTTGAAAAAAAGGTAAAACCGCAGGTTACCGAACTGCTGACTGGATATGGAGAGATCCCGCTGATGTGGTTTGACTGTCCGGCAACCATCACCGAGGAGCAGAGCCGGGAATTATACCAGCTGGTGCGCACCTTGCAACCCAACTGTATTATCAATTCCCGGATAGGTCACGGTGTGGGAGATTATCGTAGTTTGGGAGATAACGCCATTCCCTGCGGAAAACTGGCCGGAGATTGGGAGTCGGTAACAACCCTTAACGACACATGGGGATATAAATATTTTGACCATAACTGGAAGGACAGCAAAACGATTATTGGAACGCTGGCCAATCTGGTGAGCAAAAATATCAACTATGTGGTAAATGTTGGCCCGGATGGCCGAGGCAATATCCCGCTTCCCAGTGTCACGATCCTGGGTGAGGTTGGAAAATGGTACCATCAAAACGAGGAAGCGGTATCCCATATTGCGCCTTCTCCGTTTCCCTATGATCTGGACGGCTGTTTTGTGACCCAGGGAGAGAAAGCCCTATACTGTATTCTGCGTCCGGGCGTCTCAGAGACGCTGACGGTGGATGGCATCATTGGTGCAGTTGAGAAAGTAACCCTGCTGGAAGATGGAACGCAGCTGTCGTTTGTGCAAGAGCTGCCGACGGAAACCACACCTGGCACCCTTCGTATCGCAATTCCGCAGGAGATGGGGCAGAAAGTTTATCCGGTTATCAAGCTGTGGTTTTCCCAGCAGCCGCAGGTCAACGGGGCACTGTTGCAGCAGTCGGACGGAACCATCCGTCTTCCCGCCATTGCCGCGGATATCCACAATGTTGAGCAGCCGCTGATTGAACAGGATACAAACCATGCAGGCACCGATGCAGTAGTACAAAAGGTGACAAATCATATTGAAATTGCACCTCTTGGCTGTACCATCAACTGGTTGGATTGTCAAAACTATATTTCTTGGACTTTCCAAGTTTATCAATCCGGAACATACAAGCTTCAACTGTCCACCAGCGGAGTACGTCACAGCAATCCATGGAAAGGCGGTCATCGGATCCGCGTACAGTTGGACGGAGAAGACTGTCTGGAATGTATGGTGGTGGCAGACGAGATGGAAAAAGGCGCATATAGCGGATACTATGCTGGAGCCATAACGCAATGCGGAGATATTGCACTCACAGCGGGAAAACATACCCTGAATCTGTTGGGCGATATTATTTTGGATAACGATCATCTCGGACTCAATGTATCATATTTGACCCTGACGCCTATGGCGGATGAGAAAGGAAAGTGAAGGCCATGCAGGATAGATTACAATGGTGGCGAGACGCCAAATTCGGTATGATGATCCATTGGGGCGTATATAGCCAGCTGGGGGGAGAATGGAAAGGCCAACGCATGAGTTATATTGGCGAATGGGTGATGAGCCGGTTTCGTATTCCGATCAAAGAATATGAGCAGGTAGCAAAAACCTTTGATATAGCAGATTTTGATGCCAAAGGACTGGTGCGGCTGGCCAAACAGGCAGGTATGGGCTATATTATCTATACCGCCAAGCATCATGATGGTTTTGCGATGTATCATTCCCAGGTAGACGACTATAATGTTACCAACTATACTCCCAGCCATCGGGATCCGCTGCGGGAATTGGCGGATGCCTGTAAAGAAGAAGGGGTAAAGCTGTGCCTTTACTATTCTCAGGCACTGGATTGGCATGAAAAAGATGCCGGTGGCAGCCATCTGCCGGGCAACCGGGGAATGAGCTGGGGCAACGGATGGGATTTTCCCAATCAGGAGGAAAAGGTATTCCACCGGTATTTTGAGAAGAAGGTAAAACCCCAGATGCGGGAATTGTTGACCCAGTATGGAGAGATTTCCCTGGTATGGTTTGATACCCCGGCTACCATCTCTCCGGAAGAATGCCGAGAGCTTTATAATCTGGTCAAGGAGCTGCAGCCGGATTGTATTATGAATTCCCGGTTGGGCCACGGAATGGGAGATTACCGCAGTCTGGGAGATAATGCCATCCCGGCTGGTAAACTGGCTGGCAACTGGGAATCGGTGACCACCCTCAATGATACCTGGGGATACAAACATTTTGACCACAACTGGAAGGACAGCAAAATTATCATTGGGACACTGGCCAATCTGGTGAGCAAGAACATCAACTATGTGGTAAACCTTGGCCCCGATGGGCGGGGCAATACCCCAACCCCCAGCATAAAGATCCTGGGTGAGGTAGGGAAATGGGTAGATATCAACCGGGAGGCAATTTTTGGAACCGATTGTTCTCCGTTCCCTTACGATCTTTCCTGGGGATATGTGACCAAGGATGAAAAGCATCTGTATTTCATTTTGAAAGATGCGTCCGCATCCACGATATCGGTGGACGGAATTATGACGCCAGCTCAGAAGGTAGAGGTTTTGGGCAGTGCGCTTAGCTGCAACTATACCCAGCAGCTGCCTGATTGCAACAATCCCGGCCATCTGGAGATTGTTCTGCCACAGGAGCTTTCGGAGATGACCTATCCGGTACTGAAATTGACTTTTGATACACCGGTTGCGGTAAATCCGTCGCTGCTTCAGCAGCCGGACGGAAGTATTCTGCTTCCCGCTATTGCCGCAGATATACATAATGTGGAGCAGCCGCTAATCGAAAAGGATACCGGTCACGCCGGTACCGATGCAGTGGTGCAAAAGGTGACCAACCGTATTGAGATTGCCCCACTGGGATGTACCATCAATTGGTTGGATCCCCAAAACTATGTATCTTGGGATTTTATGGTATATCAAGGCGGAGACTATCAGATCGATCTTTCTACCAGCGCCGTTCGCCACAGCAATCCGTGGAAGGGCGGACATCAAATTTCCCTTCGGTTTGACGATGGTATGCCGGTGAAAACGACTGTGCAGGCAGATGTCTATGACCAGGGAGCGTATTCCGCCTATTATCAGAGCGCGATTACCCATTGCGGTACCGTTTCGTTGCAACCGGGCAAACATCGGCTGATTCTTTCAGCAGAGCAGATTGAAAACAACGATAACATCGGCCTTGCAGTGCTGACCGTGCAGCTGTACCGGCCGTAGGGTCAAACAGGAATACCGGGGGCTATGTGCCGGCAACAGGAGAAATGTCCTCCTGACGTTTGTGCTGGCGCAGAGGTGTTCTTTTATCTGTGCAGGGCAAAATCAACGGCCGGTGACAGGGCTTATTCCTGTCACCGGCCGTCTTTGCGTGTAAGGATGATGGTTATAGTTTTTTATATCAGGATAAACATATACGCAAGATGGGATAGGGGTTATTCCTCCATCTGTTTGCCCAAAAAGGCGGCGGCGGTCTGGATCAGTTTGAGTTCGGTATCTTCCAGGGCGGTTGTGGTTTCATCGCACAGGAACATGACCGAGCCATAAACATCGCCAGAGGCCATGATAGGCGCCTGGGCCAGGGCGTAACGTTCCACCCCTTCTACTGGGGTAAGCTTATGTTGCTCTCCGGGGGTTAGTTGATAGCTTTTGCGCTGCTGCATCATCTCCTCCAGCATGGGGGATACCCGGCGTTCCAACAATTCCTTTTTGGGAATGCCTGCCACCGAAATCACATGATCCCGATCACATACCACCACAGGCAGACCGGCAGTTTTATTGAGCACCTCTGCATATTGACCGGCGAAGGATGCCAGCTCACCGATGGGGGAATACTTCTTAAAGATAACGCCACCGTCGTTATTGGTGTAAATTTCCAACGGGTCACCTTCCCGGATGCGCATCGTGCGCCGGATTTCTTTGGGAATAACTACACGCCCCAGATCATCGATTCTTCTCACAATCCCGGTTGCTTTCATATATTCAAAACTCCTTATATTTCTTTTTGTCTGATGATTTCTATGAATTTGCTGCATTGCTATTGTTTGCAGTAACCGGGAAAATATTCATGTGTTCAAAATAACGCTCTGAGAAGAAAAAGGCGGAAAAGGGAATACCAGCTGCGGGAGCGGATGTGATAGAAAAACCCGCATCAATACTGTCTTTTTTAACGATAAGAGTATGGGTGTAGTTTAATCTCTGTTTAGGTCGGTAGTATTTTTTAGGTGCAGATGGGCAAGAATTTGCAAAACCCGCTCCCTGGGAAGCAGGTAATTGATCCCCAATGCTGTCAAGCCGGCGCTCAAAGATTATTTTATAGCCAGGGATAGGGGAAGGGATGTGAGAAACCTGTACGTTAATTCTGAGAGACAAAAAAGCCCGCTTGAAAGGCGGACTTTTTTGCATCATATGTCGCAATCGTCTACTGGTTTTTCGTATAATGCGAGTTCCCTGAAAGGGCGTGATTAGAAACGGGGAACGGTACAGCAGATATCCATACCACCGGCGCCTGTATTGGGGTTAATGTCGACGTCGGTGATGGCAGCGGTTTTGTTGCTGACATAACCGATCATGTATTCGGAGAAGTGGGGGGTGGTAAAGGCAATGGTTTCCTTGGCGGTACTGTAGATGGTTTCACATTCGGTGAGCTCACCTGCATCGCTGAGATGCCATACAACCATGCCCGCTGCGGTTTCCTTATCTTTTAGTTTATAAGGCAGTGTGACTGTTGCCTGACCATTGTTAAAGTTAGAGATATATTTGCCGCCGCTGATAATTGCCAGTTCAAATACAGTGGAGTTGCCGGCAGTGGATTTCTGCGCTGCTGTCAGCTTGCTGGAGGATATGGGAGCAACTTTCAAAGTAAGGCTTGTGCCAGATTGCTTTGCAATGGCCTGTATCGCCTGGGCGTCAAAGACAACGGTGGCGGCAGAGGAGGAGATCATCAATTGGGCGTCCTCGTATGCTGCCAGTATTTGGAGGGAGGCGGTATTAAGGGTAACATTCATTGCAGAAGCATCCCGGGAGCTGTCCAACTGGATCTCCGCTGTAGGAGCAGTGCCCTGTATATTGGCGTTTTGTACTGCGCTATTGATGGTCTGTGTCATTACCTCATCAGAAATGGTAGTGGTGACGGTGTCGCCGATAACGAGCGGTTTTTTTGTAACGGTGGCAGTGGTGGTATCGCCTTTGGAATCTACTTCAACTTTAGTCTGGGTTTGCTGGCTGTCGTCGGAATCATCCTCGTCGATTTTGCTCCCAAAAACCAATTTGTATTGCTAACAAAGGGAATTGCATCAAGGGAGACAGAAGAGAACAAAAAATAGGCGCCCCGCCAGTTGAGCGGGGCGCCTGTCCATGCAGGAAAAGAAAATCAATAATTTTCTGCTTTTACACAGAAGAAAGACTTGGGATGGGCACAAACGGGACAAACTTCCGGAGCCTTGGGACCGATGTGGATATGCCCGCAATTGCGGCACTCCCAGATGGTATCCCCGTCCTTGGAAAAGACAAGACCATCCTGGATATTGGCCAGCAGTTTGCGATATCGCTCCTCATGAGCCTTTTCAATTTTACCAACCTCTTCAAAGAGATAGGCGATGCGGTCAAAGCCTTCCTCTTTTGCTTCCTTGGCAAACTGTGCATACATATCGGTCCATTCATAGTTTTCCCCTGCGGCAGCGTCCAGAAGGTTTTCAGGAGTAGCGGGAACATCGCCGCCGCATAACAGTTTAAACCAGATTTTTGCGTGTTCCTTTTCGTTTCCGGCAGTCTCAAGGAACAGTGCGGCAATCTGTTCATAACCGTCCTTTTTGGCTTTGCTGGCATAGTACTGATATTTGGTGTGTGCTTGAGATTCCCCGGCGAAGGCGGCTTTCAGGTTGGCTTCAGTTTTGCTTCCTTTGAGTT
This sequence comes from Ruminococcaceae bacterium UBA1405, assembly GCA_002305685.1. GTDB lineage: Bacteria > Bacillota > Clostridia > Oscillospirales > Ruminococcaceae > UBA1405. The sequence goes on along the minus strand of DBQB01000016.1, from coordinate 150,602 downwards.
CTTTCATGGGTTAGACCTCCTTTTGAAATAAAATTGGTGTGATCATACAAAGATGTATGACATTCAAATTTTGTCCAATGCGGTACCGTTGCATGCAGGGCATATTCCCTCAAAAACGATCTGATGGGAAAGGGGCTGAAAACCGTGACAATCGGTAATCTGTTCCTGAAGATGCTCGAGATACGGCATCTCTACGTCGTCGACCTTTCCGCAATATCTGCAACGAATATGATAATGCTGCCGCGTATTAAAATCATACCGGTCAGCGGCATTGGGAAACTGTACTCGTAAAATCTCTCCCTGCTGTGCAAGAATATTAAGATTGCGGTAAACAGTTCCTTTGCTGACGCTGGGGTGCTCCATTACAATCCTTTCGTAGATTTCTTCTACCGTGGGATGATTTGTCATACGGCGCACCGTATCCAGAACCAGCTGCTTTTGGATGGTGTTTCTGTAGATCATTCCAATCTATCCTTATTAAGATTTATTATCAATTAGTAGTATATCAGATTACTTTTGATTTGTCAAGGAGCTGTAAAAGCGTTAATCATTTTCCAATGGCCGGATTAGAAATTTGGGATATATTTTGTAATCGATCGGCAGAATTGGACGCAAAATTGGCGTTTCTTAGAAAAATATAGTTGCAAAATCACAAATATGGGAATAAAATAAACTTGTTTGTTGTTTATCCTGTAGACGGATTTTGGATATGGGAGACGACGTATATTTTAACGCCGGAGCGGCGTTTCAGGAAAGGCTTGAGAAAATCCATGAAGAATCGTTCGTCCATGCTTTCTTTCTTTGTCGTCATGTGCCTATTCAATATGGCGGCCAGTTTTGCTCACCCGGTTACCCCAACCGTCATCAAAGATTTAAACCTACATGACTATATGTTTGGTGTAGCGCTTGCGTCTATGATGATTGCCAACTTTTTGATGTCTCCTTTTTGGGGAAAAATCAATACCTATATTTCCAGCCGCAACACGTTACTGATCTGCTGTTTTGGTTATGGGATCGGTCAGGTTATGTTTGGACTGGCTACCACCGAGCTGATGATTATCCTGGCCCGGGTGTTTGCCGGTATCTTTACCGGAGGCGCATACGTTAGTTTTCTGACTTATATTGTCAATTCTTCCTCAGAAGCTGAGCGGGGTTCTAATCTGATGATCAGCGCTACCATTCAGAGTGTGTGTAGCGCATTTGGCTATATGATCGGAGGCTTGCTTGGCGAGATTTCTGTTTTGCTTTCCTTTATGGCTCAGGCTGGCACACTGATGGTATGTGGCATTCTTTTCTTTTTGATCACCAAAAAAGATAATATTTATACTCTTTCTCAGCTTTCTACCTCTCAGCTGGTGCGGGAGGCAAATCCCTTTATTGCTTTTGTGGATAGCCGCAAGTTTATGACCGTAATGTTTGCAGTGGCCTATTCGGTGGTTGCCCTTTCCAATTTGGGCTACACCGCCTATGAACAGTGTTTTAACTATTATATCAAGGATCAATTTGGATTTACCTCCTCCTACAACGGCTTGATCAAGGCAGCGGTCGGTCTGATCTCCCTGGTGGCCAATATGACCATCTGCCGCTGGATTATCCGCAAAACCAACAGCAAAAAATCTGCTGTTCCGGTGATGCTGTGCTGTGCTGTTTCGATTCTGGGGGTTATCCTCGCTAAAGATGTAATGACCTTTATGGTAATTAATGTGGTGTTCTTTGCTTTCAACGCCGTTACGGTACCGGTGGTACAGAATGTTGTAGCCTCTGGAGCCGATAAGGGACAGGGCAATATGGTGATGGCTTTCTACAACGCGATCAAGAATCTGGGCGGTATTGTCGGTTCTTTAACGGCAGGTTTTATCTACAGTGCCGGCCCGAAACTATCCTTTGTGTTTGCCTGCGCGGCGTTTGCGCTGGGAGCCGTGATGGCGGGAATTTATGCCAAAAGCGGAGGCGTGGAGGTTATCCGTGCCAGAAAGATGGCTCAGACGCAGCAGAACAATTTGTGAGCGATAATCCATCGATTCCTCAGTAATTTGGTTTGATGCATTAGGTGAAACAAAATACTCAAAGTGATTTTTGCTGGCCGACAGATTGCTACTGAAAAGTGCAGGAGGATACATCATGAGCAAGCGTAGAAATAAGATTCTGTTATGCTTTATTTTAGCGATTGCTATTGCTGTAAGCTTTAATTTGTTTTGGGGATGGGAGAGCCTAAGAGATGTCTGGAAAAAAGAGAAGTCCAGTTTTATCTCTGATGGTGGAATGTCGATGGCGTCTTTCAGTTACGAGAAAGATGTTGCATGGTATCAAGACGCGGGTGTAAACATGATTTTGGATGGTTTTATGAACACAAAATCCCAGCCAATAAGCGATCAAATTGAGGCGGAAGAGCGGGCTAAAACGGAAGTCACAGTCGCGTACAACGCTACCAGTCATTATCGTGATATCCAAGCAGGAATCTGGTGTATAGATTTCTACACCCTGGATAGAACAGAAAAAGGGATTCCTGTGGTCAGCAATAGCCAAAAGGTTTATCTGAATGATGATGGCGTTACCCAAATGGTTGTATATGAAGAATAACATATGGTGGATGCCATATCCCATATCAATGGCATCGGATTATTGATGGGTAGAAAAGTTATCAGCAGATGGCAGAAAAGGATCTTCGATCGCTTTTCTATATCGTACGGCAGTAGGGCGGCAAATCGATATGGTTTGTTGCCCTACTGCCGTTTTTGTTTTGTGTGAGAGACAGTGTGCTTTATCTGTCATCAAGGTGCGCTAGATGTATTTCTCGATATTTGCTTGGGGTTATGCCCTCGTATTTTTTGAAGGCTCGGGTGAAATTGATGGATGAATTAAAGCCAACGATTGTAGCAATATCTTGAATTGATTTGCTGTGTTTGGTAATCGTTAGGAGCTCTTTTGCCTTATCAATTCGCAGACGATTGATATGGTAAAGCATGGAATAACCGGTGTCTTCTTTAAATAATGAAAATAGATATGCTCGTGATTTTCCAAAAACATCTCCAATCAATTCTACGCTTAGGGAGGGATTGGAGTAGTTTTCTTCTATATAGTGAAGGATTTCCTCTTTAAGTTTATCTGTAGAACGGGAATGTTCACAACAATATATTTGGCAAACTTCTCCAAGAAATGCAGACAAATAACGATACATTGTGCTGGGTTTTCGTTCAGAGTTTAATTTTTTAAATATTTCATGAATTTCTATATCGATGGATGACAAAGGGCTAATCATACTACAAGCACGCAATAAAGTTCCCATAACGTCATATATCAAACAGACCGCATATCCACAACCGGTTTGATCGCTTTCCAGGTTAATTCTCCATAGTGTTTCTAATAGTGCTGCTGCCTCCTCTTTATTACCACTATAAATGAGATTGAGCAGCTTAGATTCTTGTTGCTCGGGATAGTAATAACCATTGTTTTGAGTTGTAGAAAGCGTTTTATTGCAAATAATCGCGTAATCTATTCCAAACAATATTCGATAACGTACTCTATAAAAAGCTTCTTCCCAGATTTCAGGGAGTTGTATCAAATCTGTGCAAAATGAAGAGACGTGACATAGAATTGGTTTGGGAAAAAGTCTGCATCGGATTTTTGCAAGAGCTAAGATGTCAGATGAAAAACCTTCGAATAGTATCTCCCACTGTTCTTTTTGAGAATGACTTAATCCGAAAAGTACCATAGGATGTCCCTCAATACAAAGTGGCCAAGAAAAAATAGAATAAGAAGCAAGAAATCCGTTTTCTCTTTGTAACCAGGCAATAAGCTGCTGTTGCTGCTCACTTGTCATCAATGCTGTTTCTTCTTCTGTGCCAGCATCTTGATAAATGATGATCAAATTAAAAAAATCATATGGTAAAACTTCTTTCAGTTGCTGCAGATTATTCTCTGAAAGAGGAAAGTGATGTAAAAGCATGGTTAAGCTGTTATCCAACAGACGTTTATTTTGTAATAAAAGTAAATGACGCATGTTATTCCTAGCGGTATAAGAATCATTTAGCGCTTTTTTGATAACGCTATATTCATTATAACTTAATGAAGGAGCAGAGCGATCAGAATTTTTGTTTAACAACTGTAAAATTTCTCGGATAGGACTATAGTTTTTTTTGACGAAATGAATCGTAAAACCTATGCTACCAGCAATAACTGCTAAAAAACCAATAAAAAATAATACATTGACTTTCAAAATTGGTGTTTGATAAGCAGATGCAGGTGTAGCTAGAAGATATGTAAAGTCCATAACCTCTGAAGGAAGCAAAGATATAGATGAACCGTTCATCCCTGAGATACGAATTGGGCGAGGGAGGATGGATTGTTTGAGATTTTTTTGTATTAGGTTTAGGTTTTGAATCAATAGCTGGTCGGGTGGTAGTACTAGATATTCATGATAGAGAATGTTAAACTCACAAGACTGTACTCCGCTTACTTTTTCAGCCATGGTAGCAATGGTTTGCGTGTCCAAAATAACAACAATTGTTGCATTTACATGATTGGCGAATGATGGAATGGTTTTTATATAGGCAATCAATGATTTGTTCTTTACAGCAGGCAGCAGTATAACTTCACCATTATGTGGCTGTTTCATTATAGAAAGCCATTGTAAAAAGCTCATTTGTTGATTTTTGTAATTCATGTAATAGAGGACCTCTGGATCGGCAACGGTTCTATCTGTAATGAATTCATTCCTTTCCGGAAAATAAAGGTAGATTTCACTAATATATGAACTATAAATACAATATTGCGCTAATTTATTTTTAAGTTGTATTTTAGGAGAAAGTAGGTTATCGCTTTTTGTTGATCCGTAAAAAATTGGGATTAAAGGATCTTCTGACATATCTTCAACAATTGTTTTGATGTCTCGAAATCCCAGATCGGTCATTTCTTGTATTTGCGCTAAAAGTGTTTCGTTGTTGCATATCATCTGTTCACGAAAATTATAAATATTACTAAAAAATATTATGGCTCCAATTACTAAAGGAATAAAGGAAAGACTGATACAAGAAAAAATCCATTGACATTTTAGACTTCTTAGATGTAATTTCGGAAGGTGAAACTGTATTTTTGGGTTATTTTTCATACCTTTCCTCTTTTCCTGATTTATAAATTTGTGAAGTATAGATGTATTTTATCATATTGTAAACATTTTGCATAGGCATCGAAAGAATCATATGAACATTCTGTATTCTAAAAAACATATTGTTTATTGATATTATGCATATTTTTGGTTAGATTTTAAGTGTAAAAAGAAGCAGGTTGCATAGTTGATGGAGAAAAAACAGAGGTTCTGAATACACTTATGCAGTTCTGATTCATCATGGAAGGAGTGTTTTTACGAATGCAATCGCCGATATACAATGGGTTAAAAGTATCCACAAACCAAATGCGAAGAAAGAAGATCCATGGTTTTTTGAATCATTGGCAGCTATATACTTTGCTTATTATTCCTATTCTCTATGTTTTTGTCTTTAGTTATCTTCCCATGTATGGTATTCAGATAGCGTTTAAACAATATAATTTCAGTGATGGTATATGGAATAGTCCATGGGTAGGCGATAAGTGGTTCAAGATGTTTTTTGCTTCGTCCCAGTTTGGACGATTGTTGGGAAATACACTTGGCATTAGTGTCTACTCGTTATTTGCTAGTTTTATTCCTCCTATCATCCTGGCAATTGCACTTAATGAAATGCGTTGTATTCCACTGAAAAAGACTGTCCAAATGGTTTCCTATATGCCGCATTTTCTTTCAACGGTGGTTATCTGTGGCATTTTGCAACAAGTCTTATCACTCAATGGTATGGCTAATAATTTTTTAGCAACCATTGGTTTTGACAGAATTCAGTTTTTGGGTAAACCGGAACTATTCAAGCATTTATATGTATGGTCAGGTGTATGGCAAAATGTGGGATATAACTCTATTATTTATATTGCTGCCCTTGCAGGAATAAGTCCTGAACTGCATGAGGCTGCAAAAGTAGACGGAGCAAATATTTGGCAACGTATTTGGAATGTTGATGTTCCAGGGATTATGCCTACAGCGGTTATTATGCTGATTATGCGTTCTGGTAGCATTTTAAGTGTTGGATTTGAAAAAGTATTTTTGTTACAAAACTCTCTTAATATGAGAAGTTCTGATGTAATATCTACTTATGTGTACCGATTGGGTATGGTTAATATGGAGTATAGCTTTTCCACTGCAGTGGGATTATTCCAATCGGTAGTTTCTTTAATATTGATGTGTATTGTAAACGGAATATCGCGTCGGGTATCAGAAACAAGTTTATGGTAGAAAGAAGGGGTTAAGAAATGGCAAGGACAAGAAAACGTAAAGTGATCCAGGAAACTTTCAGTGATCGATTGTTTGTTGTGTTGGATTGGATGTTACTGTTATTTTTGTTGATTATCGTGCTTATTCCGCTGCTAAATGTTATAAGCTGTTCTTTGAGTGAACCGGCTGCGGTGGGAGGCGGAAGGGTATTTCTGACTCCTAAAGGGTTTAGTTTGACAGCATATCAGTCCTTGTTAGAAGAAAAAACCATCATGACCGGCTTTTTCAATACCATCTTTTATACTGTATTTGGTACTATTTTAAATTTGATAGTAACGTTAAGCTGTGCCTACCCTCTTTCTCGAAGAGAACTGTTATTTAAAAAACCACTGATGTTCTTTTTCTCTTTTACAATGCTTTTCTCTGGTGGTATGATGCCGACTTATCTGCTTATAAAGTCTTTGGGCCTTTTGAACAGTCGATGGGTAATGATTATTCCTGGTGCAATGTCAGTTAGCAATATGATAATTGCTCGTACCTTTTTCATGAATACTATCCCTCAGGAATTAACGGAAGCAGCGGAAATTGATGGTGCGAGCGACTATAGACTGATATTTTCAGTAGTGTTACCACTTTCTGCTCCAATAATTGCGGTATTAACATTATTCTATGCAGTAGGACATTGGAATGCTTTTTTTAGCTGTTTTCTATACATTACCAAACCAGAATTATTTAATCTACAGGTAGTGTTACGCAATTTTATCGCTAACACTCGTGCATTAATGGATTCTAACGGGCTTACCGAATCTATTGCTGCCGCACAAGATGCAGCATTGTTTCAGGAAGTACTAAAATATGCAATTATTGTATTTACTAGTATCCCAATTTTACTAATATACCCTTTTGTACAAAAACATTTTGTAAAAGGCGTTATGATTGGTTCGCTCAAGGGATAACCCTTGTATAAATTTACAGTTGTTGAAAAAGGAGGAATACTATGTTGACCCCGAAAGTATCTGCTAAAACAATTGCGACGCTGCTTGTCCTGGGATTGTTATTTAGCGCATGTAACTCTGGTGCATCCTCAACCACTGCTACTGAGAATTCTTCCAGTAGCAGTACAGAAACTTCCTCAGAGTTAGATGCGGGCGGTCAAAGTGATGTGGGTGTTTTCCAGTCTGATCCAAATCTCAATGCTCCTGGAGAACTGCCAATAGTGAAATCTCCTGTTACTCTAAAAGTAGTCTACTCTACTACCAATGATCTTTCGGAAAACTATGCAGCGCAGTATATTGCGGAGCGTACTGGTGTATCTTTCGAATGGCTGGTTTCGCCGGCAGATCAGTATAAAGAAAAATTGAATCTTATGATGGCCAGCGGAGAAAAAATGGATCTTATTATACCCGGGAACAACGCTGCCGCCCGTTTAACAAAAGTGGAAGAATTTAAATATGCATCTCAAGGGATGTTGACCCCTCTTAATGAATATATTGATCATTCTAGTAAGTATGTGAAAGAGTTATACGAAAGCGATCCGGCCTATTATGAGGCTATGACAACTCCAGATGGAAAGATTTATTCATTTCAGACGGTGCACACTGCTGAGCGTCCCGGAACTTATCATGGTACCGCGTCGTATAAAATGTGGTTAAATACCACGTGGTTGGATCGACTGGGATTGGAGATGCCCACTACAACTGAAGAATTTTACAATGTGCTAAAGGCTTTCAAGGAACAGGATGCTAATGGAAACGGAGATCCAAACGATGAAATACCGTTATCCACCTGTACTTCTGGAGCAAATGTGCAGATTGATGGATTTTTGATGAATGCTTTTACGTACAACGATCCCAATCCCAATAATACCACGCCCTATATGAGAGTAAACGATGAAGGAAAGATTGAAGCTTCAGTGATGGATTCTCAGTATCGGGAAGGTCTTAGATATCTGAATCGTTTGTATAATGAAGGATTGCTATATCCAGATTCTTTTACGCAGGATCGTGCGACACAAACAGCTCTCAATGAATCCAGTGATGTGGCGCGTATTGGAGCCTTGCCCGCACAGCATTGTGGTTATCTAGTGGCATCAATGACAAAGTCTGATCGCTGGATGGAATATGAGGCTGTGCCTCCTCTTAAAGGGCCTCAAGGTGTGCAACTGACTCCGCAACCTCATTCTAGTGCAGACGTGTTTCCGTCAGGTTTGATTCCAACTTCTTCTGAACATCCAGAAGTTGCTTTTAGACTGATTGATGCTATGTATACAGATGAATTCAACCTGGTAATCAATAAAGGTGAAGAAAATGTAGCGTGGCGTTGGGCAGTAGATGGCGAATTGGCTCTTAATGGTAAACCGGCAGCCATTACATCCTTGACAGTTCCAGAGGATAGTCCTTATTTTGGAAATATGAATCTTCCTGGGTTCCCAAGTGTATCTGCCACTATAATGGATACAGCGCAAGAACAGGATCCCAAAGCACCAAACGGTGCGGGTCATGAGATTGTTTTGTATCGTGCAACAGAAATGATGGAGCCGTATAAAGTACCAATGAAAAATGTAATTCCAAACTTTTACTATATCACTGAGGAAAACGAACAGATTAGTTCGTATAAGGCGACGATCAATCCCTATATCCAGGAAAGTATTGCCCGCTTTATTACTGGAGACCTAAGTCTTGATAATGACTGGGATGCATTTCTCAACGAGTTGAATGCTTTGGGTATGCAGGAATATATTGGAGTGATCCAATCAGGATATGACAGATATATTTCTAGTACTGGTCAAAAGTAATATTGTTGCATCTTTTTTAGAACCGTCGTTCTCAAACAGGGCGACGGTCCTTTGCTTACAAAAAACATAGCAACGGTACCCATCTAAACAGATGTCACTGGATAAAAAACAGGTTGGAGTGCCATAACCTAGGGATTGTAGCTTGTCCCTGCCATATCGATACGATATCCTGTAAGCATCGAGATATTTGTGATGCCATCGTGACAGAGGAGTGATAACGATTATGAAATTATCAGCGTGTGAGGTTCGCCCCTTGGTGGAGAAGGGGACGGCTGTATTGACCAGCCCTCCCCACTGGATTCCATCAGATCTGGCCACCGACGCTCCGCTTTTGGGAAACGGAGATCTGGGAGCGGTTATTGGCGGAGATGGCGCAAAACAGATATTTTATTTGGGCAAAAATGATTTCTGGACGCAGGCTCATCTTGCGCAAACCCCACAGCAGCGCGCCCAGCGGCTGCTGAATCAAGAAGGCCGGCGCAGCGGTACCCGGATTGTGGCGGCGGGATGGCTGGCTGTGGAGATTCCCCAATTAAAAGGGTGCGATTATTACTGTGAACAGGATCCATATCTGGGGGAGGTGCGCGGCAGGTATCGCAGTGCGGAGGCTGCGGCCCAATATACCTCTTTTATCTGCGCTGAGCAGAATACACTGGTGGTAGAGGTGGAAAACACAGGAGAATGTCGCTTACAGCTGCATTTTTTCACCATGCCCGGCCTTTATGAGACGGCGGAAGTATACGGTTATGAAGACGGTGTGCGAGAAGATACCGTTTGGGTGGAATATCCTGCGGAACCGTATTCTTTGAAGGGAGGAAGATGGGTCTACTGGAATATTACCTGTGACCGTCCGGCACAGTATCAGGGAAATAAAATGGTGGGAAAGGGCGGCTTCTTTTCACTGGAACCCGGGGAGAAGGGGCATATCTTTTTGACCATGCTCAGTGATTTGGATGCTCCTGACGCCAAAGAACAGGCATATCGTTTGTCTGTGGCTGCTCGTAGCGAATGGGAAACACTTCGACAAAACCATCGCAACTGGTGGATGGATTATTGGTGCCGTTCTGTGGTGGAAACAGGCGATGAGACACTGGACAGTTTTTATTATGCTTCTTTGTACCTTCTCGCCAGTGCGACCCGTGCGGGAAAAGTTCCTCCCGGTCTTTTTGGCCCCTGGATTACCACGGACCGTCCCAAATGGACCGGTTCCTATACGCTTAACTACAATTATGAATCGCCGTTTTTCTGTCTTTACAGCGCCAATCGGCAGCATCTGGCTACCTCGTATATCGAACCGCTGTTGGATATCATTCCCATCGGAAAATTGTATGCCCGGGAAAAATTCCATCGCCCCGGAATCTGTCTTCCGGTAGAGATTGGGCCATGGGGAACCGTTTGTTCCTCGATCTTTCACCATCAAAAAACCAATGCCGCATATTGCTGCTGCAATATTTTTATGCATTATTTCACCACTTTGGATCAGGAATGGGGTGCAAAAGCGTATCCGTTTGTCCGGGAAGTGGCAGATTTCTGGGAAGCAGATTTGGTTTGGGAGCAAGACCGTCAGCGTTACAGCGTGGTGGGAGATTCCCTGCATGAAGAATATTGGAACGATCGGGGAGAAAAAAACAATACCCATGCCCTGGGGCTTGTTCGTATGGTGATGAAAGGCATTTTACAGATGAGCGAGGAGCTGGGGAGAGATGCGGAGAAACGGGATAAATGGAAACATATTTTAGATCATATCGCAGATTTTCCGGTATTTGAGCGGTGCGGTCAAAAGGTGTTTCGCTTTAATGAGGACAGCTATGCCTGGAGAGATGGAGCCAATGGCTCTTCGGTGAAGTTTATCTACCCCTTTAACTGCATTGGGCTGGACTCTGATCCGGAGCTTTTGGAGATTGCGCGCAACACCTTGGTTCAGAAGGATCTTTTTGATAACGGCAACGCGTTTTGTGAATATACCGCTATGTGTGCACGGGTAGGACGGGATCCGCAGCTGCTTTATGACAAGCTGATAGAACAGTGCCATCTGCGCGCCATGCCCAATAAATATATCTGGCATGGCGGTGGCGGAATTGAGGATGCCTGCGGCGTCCCCAATGGCATCAATGAGATGATGCTGCAAAGCCATGAGAATGTCCTTCGGATTTTCCCGGTTTGGCCTAAGGGAAAGGATGCTCGCTTTGCCAACCTACGGGCATACGGAGCATTTTTGGTCTCTGCCTCCATTGTGGGAGATGAAGTGGGAGAAATTGTAGTGGAGAGCGAAAAGGGCCGTTCGTTAACCATTATGTTGCCTTGGCAGAAGACGGAGGTTATCTGTTCGGACGGAAGACGTTTTATGACTGATCGTGCCCGTTTGACATTGGAAACCACCCCTGGAGAATCGATCCGTTTCATCAAGGGTGAACCGGATAAAAAATAAAGAAAGGAGCAATATTTATGGACAAACCCATTCGCGTTACAGTCTGGAACGAGTTTCACGATGACAAGCGGTGGAAAATTATCACCGACCGCTATCCGGGAGGTGTTCATGCTTACATCGGACATTTTTTGGAGCAGGACTGCGGATTTACCGTTTCGGTACATACGCTGGACGATCCGCAGCAGGGCCTTTCAGACGAAATCTTGGAGCAGACCGATGTGCTGATCTGGTATAGTCATGTCCGGGATCATCTGGTAGAGGAAGATCGGATCGAGAAGATCATAAGCCGGGTGGTACAGGATGGAATGGGGCTGATTCTGCTGCATTCCGGTATTTTTTCCAAGCTTGGCAAAAGACTGATTGGACCGAGAGGCGGCGGATGTTATCGGGAGATTGAGGAACTGGAGCGGGTGTTTGTGGTAGATCGCAGCCATCCCATCGCAGATGGTTTGCCGGAATACTTTGAATTTCCAGCCAGTGAAATGTACAGTGAACCCAGCGATATTCCAATCCCGGATGAACTGGTGTTTCTCAGTTGGTATGCAGGGGGCAATGTGGGGCGCAGCGGTTATACCTATCGGCGAGGGGCCGGAAAAATTTTCTGCTTCACTCCCGGTCACTGCTGGTATGATGTGATGCTTTATCCGGAATTTCATCAGGTTGTCTCCAACGCAGTGCGATGGGCGAATCCTGTTCAGCATCCGGCGGTACAGAGCCGCGGACGGATTGAGGCCATTGTTCCGCAGCGTACCCGGCAGAGTGAACCGGGCAAATAAAATATATGGTTTTTCTGATAGAGATAGAGAAAATACAAGAATAAAGATGGGGAGACTGTGACTGTTATGATGAAACGTTATATACAGGTGGGAACCGGAGGATTTGGACGTTATTGGTGCAGAGGGATTTATCCCAAAATTGCTCAGGTTGCTGTCCCGGTTGCGGCGGCGGACTGTAATGCACAGGCTTTGGAAAATGCGGTAGAATATCTGGGCCTTTCTCCACAGGTATGTTATACCAGCGCGGTGGAGGCGATGGAGCGGCATCCGGCGGATTTTGTGGTAGTGGTGGTCCCGCCGCAATTTCATGAGGAAATCATTGACGCCGCCATCGCCCATGGTTTGGACATTGTCTGTGAAAAACCGTTGGCGGATACTATGGAAGGATGTATGCGAATCTACCACAAGGTAAAAGCTGCCGGACGGAAGCTGGTGGTTACCATGAGCCATCGGTTCGAGGTGGAAAAGCAGACGGTAGAGGCGATGGTGAAAGGCGGAAGATACGGAAAGCTCAACTATCTGGTGAGCCGTTTGACCATGAAGCGAGGAGATCAGCAGCTGGGAGATCGTGATTCAACCCAGATGATTTCCGGTGGACTCATTCATAATTTAGACACGGCCAGAGGAATTTGCGGATGCAATGCAGCAACGGTATATGCTGACTGCTGGAATTTTGTAGATGACGATGGAACGGGTGGAGTTGGCGGCATGGTACAGATGGTGATGGAAAACGGAGTGCGATGCAGCTTTGAGGAATCCTTTGGCAACGCCACCACCTTAAACAAATGGAGCGACGAATATTTTCGCGCTGAGTGCGCCGACGGTACCATCGTCGCAGACAACCGGAAGGTGACGGTGGAAAATCATCGGGGATATCCCTTCCCGGTCAAAGCGGAGGTTCCGCTTTGTGCGGCGCCTTACTGGGATCACTCCCGAATTGTTCGGGAATTTCTCAGCTGGCTGGACGGGGGAAATCCGCCCGCTACCCAACTGGAAGATAACCTCCAGTGCTGTGCCATGGTGTTTGCAGCGATAGAGAGTGCCAAAACCGGAAAAGCAGTCGATGTACAGGCTTTTTTGCGGCGATATCTTTAAATCGGGGAACCTGAAAAAAGAATGGAAAAGATCTTGCTTTTTGGTGTTTTGCGGAGGAGAAGAAAGAATGAATTACGGAGTTGTGATCCAACAGGGCCCGCAGGATTGGCAGATTTTTCAGCACCGGGACGGAAAGGCTCAAATTCATATTTCCGGTTGTTTTTCGCTCCCCTCCTCGTTGCCTGACCAGGAAAAGGTAAGGGTTTATGCCAGAATTGTCCGGGAAGATGACGGATTTACGGTGATTGACTGGACCCCGGCTCAGATGACAGATCATACTTTTTCTTTGACCCTCACCGATGTCCCGTTGGGAGGACTCTATCGTTTGGAAACCTGTATGCCCCGAGAAGGAAATGGCTGGAGCTTTGAATGGGCTGTACGAGGAGACATTCGGCACCATCTGGGTGTTGGCGACCTTTTTGTCATTGCGGGGCAAAGCAATGCAAAAGGTTTTGGACGGGAACCTGCGTATGATCCTCCACAGCTGGGCGTACATTTGATGCGGCAAAGTGGACGGTGGGATTTGGCTACCCATCCATTGGGGGATTCCACAGATATCCTCTGGCCTGAGGCGGAGGATCGTTCTGTTACAGGATACAGCCCCTATCTCTCCTTTGCCAAACAGCTTTATCGTGCGCTCGGGTATCCCATTGGGCTGATCCAAACCGCAAAAGGCGCCTCACCGCTTCAGCAGTGGGCCCCAAAAGATGGGCTGTTGTTTGAAGGGATGATAAAGTTGATCCAGAATGGTGGTGGAAGTATCACGGGGGTTCTGTGGGACCAGGGAAGCAGCGACGCCACAGAGCAATGGAGCGAAAGCTATTTAACCCGATTTGAGGAGATGGTATCGGCCCTTCGCCGCAACTTGAAGAGCGAGGTGGTATTTCTGACCTGCCAACTCAATCGTCAGCTGGACGGACAGGATGATCTTTATTGGAATCGTATTCGGCAGGCACAACTTGATGCAGCCAAAAAAATAACCGGTGTTTTTGTTGTGCCGACCTATGATTTGGGACTATCCGACAATATCCATAACAGTTCTGCCTCGGTGATCCGTCTCGGTGAACGGTTGGCGCAGGTTGCTTTGAGCCGAATTTACAGACGCGGAAACTGTGCAATCCCTTACCTATCTTACATGGAGGTGCTGGATGATCATCAGATTCGGCTTTTCTTTTCCAACATTTTTGGGGGTTCTGTTTCGCTGAAATGGCTGAGCCGATCGCCGGAACATCTGCCATTGGCGGTCTTTTCAGAGCAAAAGAGGATTACCGTATCGGAGTTTTTGGTGGAGCGAGAGGATCAAATTCTGTTGAAGACCAAGGAAGTCCTGCACGGGAAAATTGTGGTTACAGTAGCTGAAGGAGTCAACCCTCAGGGAAGGCCGAGTTACGAAACACGGAGCATCATTCCTGTTTTGGCCGGAAGCGTTTGGGCAGATCGGTAAAGCGGCGAGCAGAAACAAGGGATAGATCAGAGATGTTCAGTTGGGTTCTCAGAAAGACCATTCATCTGATGAACAAAAGCCGTAGGTTTTGCGGTCATCTCTATCCAGGCGGGACGGAAAAAAGATCTCAACGCATTTCGTATCGAAGGGAGATTGGACCAGGCAGCACAGTAAAACGGGACCTTCTCCCTTTGAAGAATTTCCAGAGCCAGGCGGCTGGTAAGGGCAGAGGCGACGCCTTGACGGCGAAAAGCTGGCAGGACATCAATACCAATCTGCCACATATCGTCACAATCCGCCGAGCAGCCCGCCAAACCGATGAGCTGATTTTGATGATATGCCCCAACGGCTAAGCGATCCAAATGACGGCGTTTTTCACATAAGGCGTTGCTCCACTGGGGAAGGTACAGTTCAGCAAAGTCCTTAGGATTTAGCAGCCGTAGTTCATAGTTACAGCAGAGGGGCTGTAACTTCTCCATATCCGGCAAAAAATACTCGGCCATAAAGCAGATTTGCTGTCCAAAAGGCGCTAAAGCTTGGGAAAGGATATGAAGATTTGGGGTTTCAAAACAGTGCTCGACGGGATAACGGCTGATGTATTTCGTTACAATATCGCAAAATTGCGGCGAAACGGATGCTACAATATTACTGCCGTAGGAAACCAGATTGCAGGAGAAGGGCAGCTGGAGATACTTTCTGGCTTGGGGATGTGGTCGAGAAAGGACGACAATGTTTTGATCGCTGGTGAGATCCTGTATCGTACAACCCAAGTCGATAGCGGACTGTTTTAAGGCGATGTTCCATAATTGTTGGTTGGTCATCCGTATTCCCTCCTAGAATGAATCAACATAGCCGATAGAGTTGTCACTATTATAACGGATCGTGGGGAAACGCACAATAACGACCCAAAGGAAACCGGAAAAGGTTGACAAAAGAGCGCCGAAAAATTATAATACATCGAGACAAATGCATCATAGCGCTGTAAGTGCCTCCAAAAGCGTACAGCTTCGGAGGAGAATAGTGAATAGGGTGAAAATCCCTAACGGTACCGCCGCTGTATGCGTCCGGCGTGTTTTCACGCCAAAGTTCTGCCTTTCGATGAAAATCGGTCACTGGGTAACCGGGAAGGCTGGCAAGAACCGGACGCAAGTCAGAAGACCTGCTTACAGGCGCATTATGAAACACCTTTCCTGCGAGATATGGGATTGGGGTTTGCTTTGTTGCGGGAAAAACGGCCGCAGCGGTATGGAGGGAAGATCCTCTCTGTACTGCTGCGGCTTTTGTTTTTCCATCTGCCTGGGATATTCCCAAAGGCAAAGACAAATCATCTTCGTGACAAAGGAGAAAGACATCATGAAAAGAACATGGCAAAAATCTCTGGCCGGTGTATTGGCCGCAGTGGTGCTGCTCAGCGGTTGCAGCGCTGCCAACACGCAAAGCAGCAGCACCTCCGAAAGTTCCGGTTCCTCCAGTCAGATGAGCAGCGAAACGTCTGCTGCCTCTGAAAGTTCCTCCAGCAGTCAGGCGTCTGAGCAGCAGGAGCAAGCGGTTTTGCAATCGGAAGGAATGTTGGAGCTTTCCTATGCAAAGAACTTTTCTGTGGAGCTGTATCAAGACGGCTATCGGATGATTACCGTCGGCAATCCGTCCAGGCGCTTTCTGATCGTTCCTCAGGGGATGGAGATTCCTGAAGGTCTGGAAGAGGATGTACAGGTGCTGCAGCAGCCGATCCAGCGGGTGTATATTGACAGCACCAGCATGGTTTCCCTCATCGATGCCATCGGCGGACTGGATCGGGTGAAACTGGTTGCCACCGAGGAGGACGGATGGTATCTGGAAAACGTGATTGAGAAGATGCAGCAGGGGGAGATTCTCTATTCGGGCAGCTATTCTGAGCCGGACTATGAGATGATGGCCCAAAATGAGATTCAGCTGCATATCGACAACACCATGATCGATGGTAACCCGGAGGTGTTGGAAAAGTTCCAGGAGCTGGGAATCCCTTCTCTGGTAGAAAACTCCTCTCAGGAGAGCAGCCCGCTGGGACGTGTGGAATGGGTAAAGCTTTTTGGCGTGCTCTTTGGAATGGAGCAGGAGGCGCAGGAATACTTTGATCAGCAGAAATCGCTGGTGGAGGAGCTTTCCGCCGCCGAGAGTACCGGAAAGACTGTCGCCATGGGATATATCACCTCCAGCGGCAAATGTTACGCCCGCAACGGCGGCGACTATATGGCACAGATGATCCAGTTGGCCGGAGGGGAATATATCCTCGCGCAGCTCAATGCGGAAAAGAGCGGCAACAACAACCTGACCTTTGAGGAATGGTACGCCAGCTTTCAGGATGCAGATTATCTTTTCTATGTCAATATGGGAAACAAGTTTTATTCCCTGCAGGAGATGATTGACTACAATCCGCTCTTTGGGGACTTTAAGGCGGTACAGCAGGGCAATGTGTTTGTCACTTCCCCTGATTTTACCCAGTCTACTGCCGCCATCGGTTCCATTATTGCGGATATGAATACCATCTTGACCAGTGACGACGGACAGCTTACCACCGATCATCTGATTCGGCTCGCCTGAGTTTACAGGAAAAATGGGATCACGGGTTTCGAATTTGGATGCCCTGGCACTTTGAGACGATAGTTCCAAAGCACTGAGCCAAAATGCAAAGGAGGAAAAAAACAGCATGGGTAAAAAGAGTCTATCTACTTTCCCCAGCGCATCACAAGAGATGCCGCAAAAGTTGTGGCGTTTTTGGATTGTGATGGCTGGCCTGACGCTTATGCTGTTATGGGGCGTTGTGCTGGGAGTGAATATGGGTTCGGTATCCATCGGGGCCGGGCAGGTGTTTTCCCTGATTGGGCAGGCGCTGCGGTTGTGGATTCAGAATTTGCTGCCTGGGGGGGACCCCCAGCCTTTGCAGCAGCTGCTGGCAAGTTCCACCGAAAGCAGAATCCTTTTCAGCATCCGGCTGCCCAGAATACTGCTCAGCGCAGTTTTGGGCGGAGCCTTGTCGGTTTCGGGACTGCTGCTGCAAACCTTTTTTCAAAACCCCATTGCCGGTCCCTTTGTGCTGGGAATCTCCTCCGGGGCAAAGCTTGTGGTTGGAATTACGCTGATTTTCCTTTCAGGCTATCTGCCGGTCATCTCCTCCGGGATTTTGATGCTTTCCTCCTTTGCCGGTTCCCTGCTGATTATGGCGGTGGTGCTGCTGTTTTCCCAGCGGGTGCGCAGTATGTCGGTGCTGCTGGTAATCGGTATTATGGTTGGCTATATCTGCAGCGCCGTCACCGATTTTTCCATCACCTTTGCAAGCGAACATGAGATTGTCAATCTGACCAGCTGGTCTATGGGCAGCTTCTCCGGCGCCAACTGGCAAAACCTTTCCTTTTCCGCAGGGATTTGTCTTGCAGGTTTTATAGGAGCGCTTTTGCTCCATAAACCCATGACCGCCTATGCGTTGGGCGAGGAATATGCCAGGAGTCTCGGTGTGCCCATCAAAGCGTTTCGCGCAGCGCTGATTCTGCTTTCCAGCCTGCTCTCCGCCTGTGTCACAGCCTTTGCGGGGCCGATTTCCTTTGTGGGGATTGCGGTGCCTCATATTACCCGCTCGCTGCTGAAGACTTCCCGTCCGCTGCTGGTGATTCCGGCTACCTTTCTGTGTGGAGCGGTGTTCTGTCTGTTCTGTGATCTCATCGCCAGGACGATTTTTGCGCCTACCGAGTTGGCCATTGGGACGGTGACCTCTGCGTTTGGCGCTCCGGTGGTGATCTATATGATGCTTAAACGCCGCAGCCGCCAGCAGTTGGCGTGAGGAGGGAGAAGGATGGCGTATCTGCAAACCCAGAATCTTTCGGTGGGATATACGGAAAGGCCGCTGATCCGAGACATCTGCCTGTCGGTGGAGAGAGGGCAGATTCTGACCCTCATTGGGCCCAACGGCGCCGGTAAATCCACCATTCTGAAAACCCTTACCCGACAGCTGCAAAAATTGGGCGGCGTCATCACCCTGGATGGACAGGATCTGCATCGTTTACCGCCCCAGTCGCTGGCGCGCCAGCTCTCGGTGGTGCTCACCGGCCGGATTCATCCGGAGCTGATGACCTGCCAGGAGGTGGTTGCCACCGGACGGTATCCCTATACCGGTTTGATGGGAAGGCTGACGGAATCGGACCGGTGTATTGTACGGGATGCTCTGGAACAGGTTCACGGTTTGGAGCTGGCCTCCCGGCAGTTTGATACCCTCAGCGATGGTCAGCGGCAGCGGGTGCTGCTGGCGCGAGCACTGTGTCAGCAGCCTCAGGTAATGGTGCTGGATGAGCCCACCGCTTATCTGGATATCCGTTATAAGATTGAGCTGCTCAATCTGCTGCGGCAACTAGCCAGAGAGCGGGGGATTGCCGTGGTGATGTCGCTGCATGAGATTGATTTGGCTGCCAAGGTATCCGACACGCTGGTGTGTGTCAAGGGGGAAACCATTGAACGTTTGGGCACTCCGGAGGAGATCCTTACCGGAGATGCGGTAGGTGCGCTGTACGATATTTCCCGGGGAAGTTACGATCTACTTATGGGAAGTGTGGAGCTGGAAAAGCCTTCGGGTGAAGCAAAGATATTTGTTGTAGGCGGCGCAGGCTATGGGATACCCTGTTATCGGGTGCTGCAAAAACATGGCGTTGCCTTTTCGGCGGGAATCCTGATGGAGAACGATCTGGAGGTTGAGGTGGCAAAGGCGCTGACACAGCCGCAGAATCTGATCCTTTCCCCCGCGTTTGAACCGATTTCCCGGGAAAGCTATCAGGCGGCCGCGTCGCTTGTTTCCCGCAGCGAAGGGATCATCGATGCGGGTACACCGGTGGGAAGCTGGAACCGCTGTAACCAGGAGCTATTGGCGTTGGCGGTGGCAAAGAAGATCCCGGTGTTTGCCGGATGGCGTCAGTGGATGTACAGTGGGCTGAAAAATATTGTAAAGTAATCATAAGGGGCAGAATCTTTCTCAGCACCGAGAAAGATTCTGCCCCTTTCATGTATCGGAAGCTGTAAAAACAGCGCTGAAAAGGAAAATAGCAATATCGTCCAGAAGCACCTGGAATTAAGCCCAAAATTTTGGTTGAAACCGCCATAGGGATAAGGTATCATAAAAAAGAACAAAGCGCAGCGGTATTTTTGTGCTGCGGATATCTGTCCGTTCGTATGAGAGGAGAAATGTTTGCATGGAAAAACTGCCCATCACTCAAAAACTGGAACAGCTGGGAGAAACCCGTATGTCCATGTTCCTGCCCAAAATTTTTGAAACCTGCCATGCCGCCAATCTGCTGGAACTGCAAAACCACGATATCCTCTGCACCTGGTTTGCCGGAAGCGGCGAGGGAAATCCCGATACCTGCGTAGTGCTCAGCCGGATGAGCCATGAGACCGGATGTTGGAGCCAACCGATGGTGATGTCGGTTGATCCGGAGCGTTCCGAGCAAAATCCGGTGCTTTACCAGTCTCCCAAAGGCCAGATCTGGCTGCTGTACACCTCCAACGAACCGCATAACCAGAAAACCGCCTATGTCTGCGTGCGTATCTCTGATGACAACGGCGAGAGCTGGAGCGAACCCCGTATTCTCTTTGAGGAAACCGGAATCTTTATCCGCCAGCCCATCGTCACCCTCTCCAACGGAGACTGGCTCTGCCCGGCTTATTACTGCAAATCCACCGGGGATTACAGCGTGGTGAAGATCTCCACCGACGAGGGGGCTTCCTGGCAGGAGTATTCCATCCCCAACCCGGTATACAGTGTGCAGATGAATGTAGTGGAAACCCGACCGGGACATCTGGTAGCGGTGTTTCGCAGCCGCAAAGCGGATTTTGTCTACCGCAGCGAGTCGGAGGATTTTGGCCGTAGCTGGACAACCCCTGTGGCCACCAACGCCAGAAACAACAATGCCTCCATCCAGATGATCCAGCTTCAGGACAAACGTCTGCTGATGGTGATGAACGATACCAATATGCTCTCCGAATACCGGATTATGAAACGCCCCGATGGCACCACCTACCATAAAACCTACCGTACCCCTCTCTCGGTTTGCTTCTCGGAGGATGATGGCCATACCTGGAAGGATTTTCGGATTATTCAGCATATTTATCGCGGAGCAACCCGTGAAATCCAGGGATTTTCCTATCCGTCGGTCATTCAGTCTCAGGATGGTACCATCCATTTCTGCTTTACCTTCAACCGAGAGAATATGAAATACATTGCGGTGAAGGATGAATATTTTGATATCTTCTGATCCGAAGGAGGAATTGCCATGCTTCAGATCGATGAAATGCTGCGTTATCCTGGAAGATGCCTGCGGCTGCAAACAGGTGCGCTGCTGTTCGGTCCCACCGGGGAGCGGCTGTTTGCGGAAACGCTGACGCGCTGTCCCGGTTTTTGCGGAACCATCGATTTTATCCACAAAATTAATCTAACCCGGTTGTTCTCCTTTTGCTGCCGTGGCGCGGACGGATACCAGCCGGATTTTGAGATGGCCCAGACAGTCTGGTATCCCAGCCATATGACGCTGACCTATGAGGATGAATATCTATCTTTGCAGGAGTGTAAGTTTATCACCTGGGATGATACAGCGGTTTCCTGTACCGTCTGGGAGAATCGCGGTGTGATCCCTTTGACGCTGATCCTGGAAACAGGCGCAGAGCAGTGCACCGATGTGGTTTGGCAGGGGCATCCCGCCTTTGAAAGTCCTGTGACCAGTCACGGTTTTCGGGTAGGGGTGGCGGTTGCCGTCCCCTCCCAACTGCAAAACGGAACGTTGACGCTGCTGCCGGGGCAGAAGATTTCTTTGACCGTTGCGGCCGCCGCAATCCTGCTGGATACCCAGCAGCCGGAGCAGGCCCTTTCCAAAGCGGAAAGCTGGCTGGGAGAAGAGCAAGCGATTTTCTCACGGCATCAGCAGCAGTATCAGCGCTTTTTTGCGGATGCGCCATCCTTTACCTGCAGCGATCCCATGCTGAGTCACGCCTGGATGTACCGCTGGTTTTTGCTGCGCCACTGTATGGCAAATCCCAACTATGGCAATCTGCGGCATCTTGTGGAATACGAAGGGCGTTCCCATAAAATGAGTAAGGAGCCTTTTGTCCGCAAGGGCTGGGAATTCAGCAAATTCATCCCTCTCTCCACTCCGCTGCATCTCACCGAACTGCGCTGGCATGGGGATCATGCTCTGGGGAAAGAGATCATCCGCAGTTTCTTTGATACGGCGGATGAAAACGGTGTTGCCCGTTGGGCCTATGTGGACGAGTATGGCACCCCCTATGCCAACTATATGGTGTGGGCAGTTTATCGGTTTTATCTCACCGACGGGGATGTGGAGTTTGTAAAGCAGCTGCTTGCGGCGATGAAACGGTTTGTGCAGGGACATATCACCCTGTATGGCAACGACAAAGATCTCTTGCAGATCGAATATGTCCATCAGCGCACCGGAAAGGAATATCAGCCCAGCTACTGGTATTTCCATCGGGATGCCGAGGGCAATTATCCGGCTGATCCCAAGGATAAGTCCACCTATACGCCACTCAAGCGGGTGGATCGCAGTATATACCATCTGCTCAATCTGCGGGGGCTGTCCTATCTCTGTGGCATCTGCTCAGATGCCCAGGGGGAGAAAACCTATGGAGAGATGGCCCAGCAGTTACAGCAGGATATTCAGCAGAAGATGTGGGATGAAAAAACCGGATTTTTCTACGATCTGCATTATCAGACCGATGAGAAAGCGATGGTAAAAAACATCGTAGGAATCTATCCCTACTGGGCGGAGGTTACCGGAGAAGATCAGCTGAAAGGACTTTGCTATCTGTTTGATCCCCAACACTTTGATACCGGTGCGGCTTTCGCCTCCGTCTCCAAAGAATGTCCCGCCTATCGGGCCGCAGGAGGCTGGATGGGCCGCTTTATCAAAGGCCGGGATGGCTGTGTCTGGTGTGGACCTTCCTGGCCCTATACCACCGGCATCGCCCTGGACGCCATTGCACGGCAGAGCAAACAAAATGGGCACCGGTTTGACGGAGAATTCGGAAAATATCTGCGCCAATATTGTCGCCAGCATTTCCGGGATGGCGATTTTACCCGGCCGTATCTGGTGGAGCATTACAACGCCGAGACGGGAGAACCTCTCAGCGACGATGTGGATTATAACCACTCCTATTTTTTGGAACTGCTGATTGCTCATGTCTGTGGAATTGAGGTGACGCAGCAGGGGGTATCCATCAATCCGGTGGATATTGGTCTGCGGTATTTTAAGCTGGAAAATGTGAAGATTCGCGGGCATCTCCTTTCGGTGACCTATTCCAAGGACCGTTCCCGCCCAGAGATGGGTTTAAGGCAGGGAATGCGGGTTCTATTGGATGGGCAAGAGGTATTTTCCTCAGAGAATCTTACACCTGCGGAGGTGGCGCTGTGATGGGATGCCGGCTGCTGATTGTGGCGGATGACTTTACCGGTGCGCTGGATACCGCTGCCGCTCTGGCACGGGAAGGGATCGCTACCGGTGTGGTGACGCTGGACGGATTGCCCGGTGGCAGATTGTCCCAGGCTGATATCCAGCGGGAAACGGTTTTGGTGGTGGATACCGAAAGCCGTCATCTCCCTGCGGAAAAAGCCTATGAAATCTATCACACCCTTTGCTCCAGCGCCCAGGAGATTCCCCATGTCTATATCAAAACCGACTCGGTGCTGCGGGGAAATCTCTCCGCTTCGCTGGCCGGGGCGGTGGATGGCCTTAAAGAACATCCGGCGGTATATTTTCTGCCGGCTTTTCCAGCCGCTGGACGTACCACCCAGGGGGGACGCCAGTATCTCGACGGTGTTGCGGTGGATCAGACGGTGTTTGCCCGCGATCCTCTCAATCCGGTGCGGGAGAGCCGGGTATCCCGTCTGGTGGACTGGCCTTACCGGTTTCAGGTACAGACGCTTTCGGTGGAAGATTCTCTCCCAAATTGGCAGGGAATCGGACGAAAGGCAGCGGTACTGGATGCACAGACCCAGCAGCATTTGCAGCAGTGGGGAAAAAAGTTGGAGTGTGCCGGCGCCCTTCGGCTGACAGCCGGCTGCGCAGGGTTTGCCGCTTGTTTTCCAGAGCTTCTCAAACTACCTTCAGACCCCAGTCCTTTGCCGTTATGGAAAAGGCTGCTGGTTATCTGTGGCAGTGCCAGTGAAATCACCTTTTGCCAGTTGCAGCGAGGGGAGAAGACCGGGTGGCCTTTGGTTTCTCCCGAATTTGAGGCGCTGTTGTCCGGCTATCCGGAGAAAGCTGCCGCCCAGTTAAAAAAGCTGCTGACCGAGCAGGGCAAGGCGTTGTTTGCTGTTTCCAAATGTCGGGAGCAGGTGGAGGGATTCACTGCATTTTGCCAGCGGCAGGATATGACTGCCACCCAAATCCATCAGGCGATACAGCGGTATCTGGGCAGGCTGGCTCTGCGGATGAAGGACGCTCCGGAGGGATTCCCGGATGGATTGGCGGTGTTTGGCGGGGATACGCTGGCATCGGTGCTGGGCGCGCTGGGCATCTGCCGCCTGCGGGCTTTGGGGGAGGTAGAACCGGGTGTGCCGGTATCGATGGCGCAGCTGGATGGCAAACCTCTGCTGCTGATTACCAAATCCGGAGGGCTGGGCAGTGAGGATGTGTTAGAGAGAATTGCCGGTCTGTATCAGGGATAGGCAGAGGAAGGCGAAGGACTTTGCTCCTAGCGGAATATGACATAACAGCACGGTTCTTTGCCGGTTTTTGAGAGTCAAGGGGATAGGGCAAAAGAGGTTTGCTCCATCGAGAAAGGGAAGGACGAAAAATATGATGATTGCAATTACTATGGGAGACGCAAACGGCGTCGGTCCGGAAATCATTCTCAAAGCTTTTCGGGACGGAGAGATTCCTGGGCAGTGTGTTGTGGTGGGAGATTACCAGGTACTGCGCCACGGTGGTGAGATGATCGGTATCGATGTCCCGCTGCATCCCATCACCTCTCTGGAGGAGTATCAGCCGGGAGTGGTCAATGTCTGGGACCGTGGACTGCTTTCCCCGGAGGACATCACCCCAGGAAAACGCTCCCAAAAGGTCGGCGCTGCTTCCCGGGACTATGTGGCCTTTGCGGCTCAGAAGACACTGGAAGGGGTATTCGACGCGGTGGTGACATTGCCAGTCAACAAGGAGGCAATCCGCCTTTCCGACCCTGGTTTTACCGGGCACACCGAACTGATTGCCGACATCTGCGGACAGAAGGAATACACCATGATGCTTTCCTCTTCCAAGCTCACCGTGACTCATGTCAGCACCCATGTCTCGATGTTGGAGGCGGTGAGAAATGTACAGAAGGATCGCATTGTGATGGTGGCACGGCTGACCCATGAGGCGCTGGTGGGGAAGGTAGCCCGGCCGCGCATCGCGGTTGCCGGACTCAACGCCCACGCTGGGGAAGGTGGAGCCTTTGGACGGGAGGAGCTGGACGAGATCATTCCTGCGGTGCAGCAGTGCCAGCAGATGGGGATGGATGTCACCGGCCCTTATCCCCCCGACACCATCTTTCTGCGGGCCTCCCGGGGAGAGTTTGACGCGGTGGTGTGTATGTACCACGACCAGGGACACATTCCCATGAAGGTTTTGGATTTTTCCGGCGGCGTCAATGTGACGCTGGGGCTTCGGGTGATCCGTACCTCGGTGGATCACGGTACGGCCTACGACATTGCGTATCAGGGAATTGCCGACAGCCGCAGCTTTGTGGAAGCTTACCTCTTTGCCCAGCAGATGGTCCGAGGCCGCAGCCTTTGAGAAGGACCGGCGAAACGGTGGTTGTGCAGGGTGGGAGAAGCATTTTTTAATTTGTTCACAGAAATAACCTATATTCATGGAAAAAAGTATGGTATGATAAGTTTCAGAATTTGAAAGAACAAGTGGAAATGCTTCTTCAGGCACAACAAGAAAGGCTGGGAATTGAGAATGAATTGGCTGCACCGTTTTATGTCCGGGCGGTATGGGGTGGCGGATGCCCTCTCCATTTCGCTGATCGGTGTGATGCTTATTTTGAATCTGGTCGGTTTCTTCACCCATTGGCAGATTTTTTATCTGCTTTCCTACGTTCCTTTTGGGCTTTATCTGTACCGCACCTTTTCGCGGGACATCTATCGCCGCCAGGAGGAAAACCGTAAATTTATGGAGTTTGCCGGACCTTTTTGGCGTAAGCTCAAACAAAATGGTTTTCAGTTCGGGCAGAGGTTGCGCAGCTGGCGGATGCGCTTTGCGGACCGCAAAACCCATCTGTATCTCAAATGTCCCGGCTGCAAACAAACTTTGCGTCTGCCCAGAGGAAAGGGAAAGCTCAAGGTTACCTGCCCCAAATGTAAGACTGTTTTCTACAAAAAAACCTGATCGGATGTAGAGTCAAAACATCAACCGGATAAACAAATGGCGGCACATCTTTTCGGCCATTGGCCGGGAAGATGTGCCGCCATTTGTTTTAGTGGATTTGATCTTTGGCAAACTGTTATCGGTTTGGTTTCTTTTCCACCAGTTTGGACTTTTGCTGTTCTTTGGGCAGCTTTTGGAACCAGTAGCAGGAGGCGATGGTGGGAATGATGCAGGCGACGGTGAGGGCACCCAGCAAAATCCCCAGACGCAGTTCACTGGAAAAGGGAAGCAGTGCCAGCGCCATGGATACAAGCCCCGCAAGCACAAAGAGAATACCACCCAACCGCTGGGTTTTGTTCCAGACGTCCGGATTGGATAGAGCCCAGGGGGTACGAAAACCGATAAAATAATTGCTCTTGATCTTGGGCATAAAGTTTCCCAAAAACACAAACAGCAGCCCCATAGCGCCAATCACCACCTTCTCCACCGAGAGGGAACCAGGGGCAAAGCTTTCCACCAGAATAACGCCGGTCATCAGCGTCATAAAGAGCTGGATGACCAGGCAGCAGGCGGTGTAAGCGCCCTCAAAGCGCTGGTAGTTGGCTTTCCGGGGATCGATTTTGGGGAGAAGGTACAGCACGATTCCCATAATCGGAGAGAGTCCGGCCAGCCACCAGATTTGGCTGCGGGACTGATAGGTTACATGGCCGTTCAGATCCCAATGCATGGGGATTTCCTGAGGCAATCGGGTATAAAACACCGCAACGAGCAGCAGCGGGAGCAAGGAAACCAGAATAAAAGGGATCAGAAATCGTTTGTTTTTCATACTATTCGTCCTTTCCGTTGGCTTGGGGGATAGGCAGATCGGGATGGCGAAGGGAGGAGATCCAGCCCAACAGTTCATCCATCACCGACATATTCAGCTCATAATAGACAAATTTTCCCCGTTTCTCCCGGCTGATCAGACCGGATTCCCACAGCACCGACAGATGATGGGAGACGGTAGCTGCCGTCATGGAAAAATGAGCAGCAATTTCCCCGGCGGTTTTGGCGCCTTCTTTGAGTAAACTGAGTATTTCCCGCCGGGTAGGATCGGAGAGAGCTTTGAAGGTTTCCTGAAAAACCACTGGATGCACCTCCTTTTTTCCGTAGATAACATTTAGATGGATATCAATTTGAAATCCATCTAAATGTTATCATATCTTTTTGAAATTGTCAAAGTTTTTTTCTTTGGGGAGAACAGGAATTTGCGTGGAAAAAAGCGTTACAAAAGAAACCGGGAGAAAGGCTGATGCCCATCCCCCGGAATTCATCATATTCATGTCGGATTAGACGTTAAAGCGGAACAGGACAATATCGCCATCCTGCATCACATAGTTTTTGCCTTCCTGACGCACCAGGCCTTTTTCCTTGGCGGCGGTCATGGTGCCGCAAGCCATCAGGTCATCGAAGGATACCACCTCAGCGCAGATAAAGCCCCGCTCAAAGTCGGAATGAATCTTTCCGGCAGCCTGAGGCGCTTTGGTGCCTTTGGTGATGGTCCATGCCCGCACCTCCGGTTTTCCAGCGGTGAGATAGCTGATGAGTCCCAGCAGCGCATAGCTGGCGGTAACCAAACGGTCCAGGCCCGATTCGGTGAGGTTGAGCTCGGAGAGGAACATCATCTTGTCCTCCTGGGACATATCGGAGATTTCCTCCTCAATTTTTGCACAGATGGGCAGCACCTGCGCGCCCTCCGCCTCAGCGATGCGGCAAACCGCCTGATACTGTTCGTTGGTTTCAATGTGGTTGATAAAGTCGTCCTCACTCATATTGGCGGCGTAGATAACCGGTTTGTTGGAGAGCAGCGGAGTCTGAGTGATCATCTCCCGCTGTTCGTCGGTATACTGGAAGCCACGGGCAGAATTCCCTTCCTCCATAAATGCTTGCAGTTCCTTGAGAAAGTCCAGCTCTGCCTGGTATTTTTTATCTGCCTTTAGCATCTTGGATACCCGGTCAATACGACGAGAGAGAACGTCCAGGTCGGCGAAGATCAGTTCCAGATTGATGGTTTCAATGTCTCTGGCGGCGCCGATGGAACCGTCCACATGGATGATCTCATCGTCCTCAAAACACCGCACCACATGGACGATGGCGTCCACCTCACGGATATTGGCCAGGAATTTGTTGCCCAGTCCTTCTCCCTTGGAAGCACCCTTGACCAATCCGGCGATATCTACAAACTCAATGACAGCCGGGGTGAATTTATCAGGCTGGTACATCTCAGCCAGCTTGTCCAACCGCTTATCTGGCACTGCCACCACGCCCACATTGGGTTCGATGGTACAGAAAGGATAGTTGGCAGATTCCGCTCCTGCGTTGGTGATGGCGTTAAAAAGGGTACTTTTACCCACGTTGGGTAATCCGACCATGCCTAATTTCATATATCTCTACATCTCCTTAAAAACTTTCACTTCAGAATATCATGCTCCGTCTTTGCCTGATACCGCTCCATCCTTGGTTGTAATTCCATTTCATACCAGTCAACGGGAGAAGACAGGCGACCGTAAACTGTATCCGGCCTTTCAAAAGGCAAAAGAAGCCAACAGCATATCAATTATAACAGATTCAGACGGTTCTCTCAAGGTATTTTTCTGCTTTCTTTGCATGATTTGAGAAATAGAAATTTTGAGATGGATTACAAGGAAAAGCGCCTGTTAGGTAGTAATAGGCCTAACAGGCGCGATGAAAAACCGTGGGTTATCTGCCGCTATAAATATCGCTGTCCCATCAGTAGTTTTCGCAGTTGATTTCGAAAAAGCTCTTAGAATACATACAGGTAGGACATACTTCCGGCGCAGCGGTGCCCACAACGATATGACCGCAGTTGCGGCATTCCCATACCTTCACTTCGCTCTTCTCAAAGACCTTGGCGGTTTCTACATTTTTCAGCAGTGCGCGATACCGTTCTTCATGGCGTTTTTCAATGGCCGCCACCAGACGAAATTTGGCGGCCAGAGCCGGGAACCCTTCCCGCTCGGCTGTCTTGGCAAATCCGTCGTACATATCGGTCCATTCATAATTCTCCCCTTGGGCGGCATGAAGCAAGTTTTCAGGGGTATTGCCGATCCCGCTGAGTTCCTCAAACCACATCCGGGCATGAGCCTTTTCGTTATCGGCAGTTTTCAGAAACAGTTCAGCGATCTGTTCGTAGCCCTCCTTTTGGGCGATAGAGGCAAAATAGGTGTACTTGTTGCGGGCTTGAGATTCTCCCGCAAAGGCGGCCTGCAGGTTTTTCTCGGTCTCGGTCCCGGCGTAAGGATTGGCGGATTTTACCGGTTCTTCCTCCAATTTGACAAACACCGAGGCGGGCTGGCCGCATCTGGGACAGGTGAAACCTTCGGGAAGGGTATCTCCCTCATAGATATATCCGCAGACGGTACATTTCCAGCGATTCATCTTCTCTGACGCTCCTTTCTCCGGCTCGTTGCAATCAATCCGTTTCAGCAGTTTTTTCACAGCATCCACAGGAAAATCGGGGGAAGGGGGATTTGCCAGCCAACCTTCCAGAAGGGTGCGGGTGTTGCGGCTTTGGGGCAACATATATCCCGCTTCCCGCAGCAGATCTTCATTGACCAGCCGGGCCGATTTGGAGATGGCGGTCATCAGCCGGTAAAGTTCATTGGAAGGAGCATTTTGCGCCAGATGACGGGCGATGGTTTCCTCAAGTGCCTTGCTTTTGGCCAGCGCGTTGGATAGATCTACCACCTGCTGCTTTTTGGGCTGCTGGGGTGGATATTCTTGCGGTACCATGGAGATGGCGCTGCTGGGACAGGCGTCGGCACAAAGACCACAGCCGATGCATTTGGTGGTATCGATGATGCTGTTCTCAGTATCGGTGGCACCGGTGGGGCAGACATACAGGCAAAGACAATCTTTGGTGCAAAGGCGAATGTTTCTCACAGCAATCTGTTTCATTCCTCAGCGCCTCCCTTCCATCTTCTCAAACTTCCATGCCGGAACCTTGCAAACAGGGCAGAGTGCAGGGGCGTCGTCCCCAACATAGACAAAACCGCAAACGCTGCATACCCAGACCTGCGTGTCCTTTAGGAAAGCGTCTCCTTCCCGCTGGTAACGGCGCAGCAGGGATTCCAAAATCCGGGTGACCTTTTCTCCCCAGACACAGATGCGCTGGGTACCCCGGTCGGCGATCTCTTTGGCATAGCCGTGCAAAGCGGGATATCCCTGCCGGAGATCCGCTTGAATCAGTTCCAGCAGTGCAGATAGTTCAACCTGCTCCTGAGATGGAGCGGGAACCACAGCTTCAAAATATGCAGCAAGCTCCCGGAATAGCGCGGCCTCTTGCTCGTGGTATTGTTTTTCACATCCCCGGGCCAGATTGGAGCACAGGGCAGCAAGTTCGCCCGCGGTGAGGATGTTGTCCCCTACCAACTGCGAGGGAAGAGGCTCCGGCGATGCTGTACTTGTAGCTTTCGGTTGAGAATCGGGAACAAAAGCCTCCTTGTTGGCGCCGCAAAGTGGGCAGACCCAGTGGTCTGGCAGCTGGGAGAATGGGATTCCCTCAACCTGTTCATCATAGAGATATCCACAGATGCTGCAGGTCCATTTGCTCATTTCAATTCCTCCTTTCGGTTTTCGGGTAACTGCTGAAAGAAATACAGAAGAATACCGTTTCCGGTTTCCTTGTGAGAGAGGATATTATGTCCAAAAACCATACAACAAGCTAGAAATTAGAATTATTCTAAATTTATTATAGTATTTTTTTAAGAAAATGCAATACATATACGGATAAAATTTTTAGTTTTTGGCTTATTCGCACAAAACAGCGAAGCGTCAGCCTTTTAAGCCGGACAACAACGGTCAGCAAAGTTCGGAAAAGATTGACTAGTTTTAGAAAAGTTTCAAAAATTATTCACGCCTTGGGGAAAAAGTATAGTATAATAAGTTTAGTACTTACGACGCTATTCTGCTGTGAGGCGGATTGTACTTTTTTGAGGAAGGAAGTTGAAATGAATGGCTGCTTTTAAAATACTGATTGCTGACGATGACAAAAATATCTGCGAACTGCTTCGGCTGTATCTGGAAAAGGAAGGACATACTGTCTTTATTGCCAACGATGGCGAAGAAGCATTGACCCGCTTTAATGCAGAGTCTCCAGATATTGTGCTGCTGGACATTATGATGCCCAAGCTGGACGGCTGGCAGGTTTGCCGGGAAATCCGAAAAAAATCCGATACCCCCATTATCATGATTACCGCCAAGGGGGAGACCTTTGATAAGGTGTTGGGCTTGGAGCTTGGCGCGGACGATTATGTGGTAAAACCCTTTGACACCAAAGAGATTGTGGCAAGGGTGAAGGCGGTGCTGCGCCGTACTGGAAATTCTTCCTCTGAAAACAACAATAAGGAAGTCGTTTATGACAAACTGGTTGTAAACATGGTAAAATATGAGCTTAAGGTAGACGGTAAGGTGGTAGATACGCCTCCCAAGGAACTGGAACTGCTCTACCATCTGGCAAGCCATCCCAATCGGGTTTATACCCGTGACCAGCTGCTGGACGAGGTCTGGGGCTTTGAGTATTATGGCGATAGCCGTACGGTGGATGTGCATATCAAGCGGCTGCGGGAAAAACTGGAAGGGGTTTCCGACAAATGGCGCCTGAAAACCGTTTGGGGCGTTGGGTATAAATTTGAGGTCAACGAATAAGGATAAGACTGTCGGGTACCGGAAGTTTTACGATACCGGTCCATGTTGATCGTTTCGGCAAAAGCTCTGGGAAAGGTGTATTTTCCCAGGGCTTTTGCCAGGTTATGGCGGCAGTGCTTCAGGACTATAATGTTATAGGGTTTGTGTTGTGTAAGGAGCATGGAGTATGCAGCAAAGTCTGTTTACCAAATATTTTACCATCTGTATCACCATCACCCTTGCGGCGATCACGATACTGGGTGCGATCTTTATGACTTTATCCGGGCAATATTTTAAGGAAGATAAGTATGTTTTGCTGACGCGAAACCTGACCCAGGCGGTGGCGGTGACGGTGGCGGATTATCAGCTCAACGATTATGAGGGAATAACCGAAAGCACCATCTCCCCCATCTATTCGGTGCTGGGCAACGCCATCGATGGAGATATTTATCTGACCGATTTGGAGGGGAATACCCTGATCTGTTCTCAGGGAAAGGAATGCGTGCATCACCAAAACCAGATTGGCAGCCAGATTATGGCCCAGGCGGTGCTGGGGGGATTTCAGCAGACCGGCGATATGGGCGGAATCTATACGGGAAATTACTACAGCACGGCGGTGCCGGTGGTGGTGGATGGACAGACGGTAGGCGTGCTGTTCGGTTCCATCTCCGCTGAGGCGCAGTACCGTTTTGTGATGGAAATGTTGCAAATGTTTGTGGTGAGCGCCCTGGTGGTGATGGCCGTTTCCTTTATAGCTATCTATTTTGTGACCAGCCGTCTGGTGCGGCCTCTGCGGGAGATGGCTGACGCCACCCAAAGCTTTATCAGCGGAGATTTTACCGTGCGCATTCCGGTGGATGGCTTTACAGAGATTGACCGTCTGGGGATGGCGTTTAACAATATGGCTTCCTCTCTGGGTGCGATGGAATCCACCCGGCGCAGCTTTGTTGCCAATGTCTCCCACGAACTCAAAACCCCTATGACCACCATTGGTGGTTTTATTGACGGTATTTTGGACGGCACCATTCCCCAGGAAAAGCATGACTATTATTTGAAGATTGTCTCCGATGAGGTGCAGCGCCTTTCCCGTTTGGTTCGTTCTATGCTGGATATGGCGCGTATTGAGGCTGGGGAGATTACGTTAAACAAAAAGGATGTGGACATCAACGAGATTGTTGTGACCACCGTCTTTACCTTCGAGCAGGCAATCGAAGGCAAACATCTGGATGTGCGGGGATTGGATGCAGGGAAGGTGATGGTGGAGGCCGATCCGGACCTGATTCATCAAGTCGTTTACAATCTGGTGGATAACGCAGTGAAATTCGCCAACGACGGGGGATATCTGGAGTTCAGTTACACCGTGGAGGGAAGCGTAACCTACATCGGTGTGAAGAATTCGGGTGCAGGACTTGCCAAAGAAGAGATTCCCTTTGTGTTTGACCGCTTTTATAAGACGGATAAATCCCGCAGCCTAGACAAAAAGGGAGTTGGATTGGGACTTCATATTGTGCGCTCTATTGTAAACCTGCATTCTGGTGAAATCATCGTCCGCAGCGTACAGGGCGAATATACGGAATTTGTTTTTACATTGCCCACCGGGAAGAAAGGCGGAAAAAAGTCATAACCCCCTATGAAGGACTTGATTTGGGCCGGTGAAAATGAAGAAAATGTCAAATTTTCTTTTGAGAGATAGAAAATTCACTTTTCTTTTATTTTTCATCATCCATTTGTCACATTTAGACGTTATACTGTTTGCAGAATCCATGATATCATTTTGAGGAGGCTCATTTATGAGTGATTTTAACGATAAAAATAAGGAAAACACCTCCGGACAGCCACAGTCCGGAGCCACTGAGGGTACCCAATCCGGTTCCCAGCAGCAACAGGGAGGATATTCTGGAGGAGATCCTTCCCAAAATACCGGGTGGACCTCGGCGGGTAGTTCCACCAATTATCAGGATACGCACACAGAATCGTCCCATCAAAATGCATCCCAGCAGCCGGGCGGTGGTGCTGCATGGCAGCAGAATGGATGGAACAACGGCGGCGGTTATCAGCAGGACGGGGGATACCAAAATCCCTACAGCGGATACCGTAATCCTTCCCAGCAAGGGGATCTGCCGCAGAATAATGAACCTTATCAGTGGAATTTTGAGGAATATGACAATGTCAAGAGCAAAAAACAGCGCCGCAAAAACAGTGGGGCCAAGATTGTAGGCATCTTTGCCGGATGTGTTGCGGGGCTTGCCATACTGTCGCTGGCCGGTATCGGTGGATGGTATATGGTTACCGGCGGTATTATTGATTCTGTGACCACCCAGTCCAGCACCCCTACGGTGGTAGAATCGTCGCAGGCGCAGCAGAGTAGCGATGCAACTGTTGGGAACTCTTCGGGTTTGACTCTCACCGATCGTCCTTCCTCCCAGAGTGCCCAGCCGGCAGAAGGAGAGCCCCTTTCTACCCCTGACATTGCGGATAAGGTAAAGCCTTCGGTGGTGGGAATCCTCAACTATTCCAATACTGGTTCCAGTGTACAGGCGATCTTAACTCCCAGCGAAGGTTCCGGCATCATTATGTCGGAGGATGGTTTTATCCTGACCAACGCCCATGTCGTTAGTGACGCCGTGGGACTTAAGGTAGTGCTGGAGGATGGTTCCGAGTACGAAGCTCGCATTGTCGGCGCGGATGAACTGACCGATATTGCTGTGATTAAGGTTGATGCAACAGGGCTTCCGTATGCGGAATTTGGAAATTCTGATCAACTGCGGGTCGGCGAGAAGGTGGTTGCCATTGGAAATCCCCGTGGTTTGACGTTGGCGGGCAGTGTGACCCAGGGAATTGTTTCGGCGGTTAATCGTACCCTCTCTAATAATGGCAGCGATATTACCTATATTCAGACCGATGCGGCCATCAATCCTGGAAACTCCGGCGGTGCGCTGGTCAACGAGTATGGCCAGGTGATCGGCATCAACACTGCTAAGATTGCTCAGAACGCTGGTTCCGATACCATTTATGAGGGCATCGGATTTGCTATTCCCATCAGTGAAGCAAAACCGATCATCGATGACCTGAAGGCTTATGGGCGGGTAACCGGCCGGGTACGCCTCGGTGTGACGGTGCGGACGGTGGATTCCTACACAGCTGCAATCTATCAAGTTCCTCAAGGCGCTATGGTAGCCAGCACAGAAGAAGGTTCCGACATTGCGGCGAAAGGTGTGATTGCCGGGGATATTATCTACTCCGTTGACGGTCAGGCAATCACTTCCACCAATGAGCTCAAAGCTGCTATTATGCACAAAAAACCCGGCGATACGGTGCGTTTGGGTATCTACCGCTATACCGGCGGATATGGATCGCGGGAGTTTGAGGTGGATGTGGAGCTGATGGAGGATACCACCACGGCTGCAACCACCATTCAGGGAAACGGTTGATGTAATGCTTTTTTCGTAAAACAAATCCGGTGGAAGACCCATAGATTGGTTGTCTTCCACCGGATTTTTGTTTGAAAAGAAAACAGGTTTTTACATGAGCGGGGAAAAAACCCGCATAATCATCTGCAATGTGCGCTTATACCAATGTTCCTGATGGCACTGTTCCAAGGTTATCTCGTGGGATTGATTTTGCGTCAAAAGGAAATCTTTCTTCATATCCTCCAGCGTACGGCTGTGATAAATCCAGACGGCACATTCAAAATGCAGATACAAACTGCGATAATCCAGGTTGATGGTACCTATGACGCCCATCTCTCCGTCCGCCAGCATGGTTTTAGAATGGATAAAGCCGGGTGTGTATTCGTATATTTTTACCCCGTTTTCCAGCAGCAGCGGGTAGTAACTGCGGGTTGCGGTGTGTACATACCACTTATCCGCGATGCCGGGAGTGATCACCCGCACATCCACACCGCTTTTGGCGGCCAGACACATAGCAGTGAGCGTTTCGTTGTCTAAAATCAGGTATGGGGTGGTGATATATAAAAATCGCTTGGCTCGTCCGATCATATTGAGATAACATTGTTCTCCCACAGTTTCGCTGTCCACTGGGCTGTCACAGTAGGGAATATAATACCCATCGTCTGCGAATGCGGATTGATGGTATGTGTGGGGACGGTACTGGAGATAATCGTCCTCGGCGGAGGTTAATAGATTCCACATGGTTAAGAACATAACGGTAAAACTCCAAACCGCTTCCCCGCGCAGCAGAATGCCGGTATCCTTCCAGTGGCCATATTTGGGATAGCCGTTGATATATTCATCTGCCAGGTTGATTCCGCCGGTGAATGCCGTATGTCCATCGATTACAACAATTTTGCGGTGATCTCGATTGTTTAAACTGCGGGAAATTACCGGGCGAAAAGGATTGAATACGCGGCAGCGAATCCCCATGCGTTCCATGGTTTTATCGTACTGGTATGGCAGCGTGTTGAGACAGCCTACATCGTCATAAATCAGACGCACATCCACCCCCTGTGAAGCTTTGCGCCGTAAAATATCCAAAATATCGCCCCACATGGTACCGCCTTCAATGATAAAAAATTCCAAAAAAATATAGTGTTCAGCCTTTTCCAATTCTTCCTTTAGGCGAATAAAAAAGGCTTCTCCCGGGGAAAGATATTCGGATGTCGTATTTTTGTAGTACGGAAAATGGGCGTACCGTTCCAGGTAGGAAGCCTGACAGGCGGCATCAGCGGATTGCTGCTGGATACAATGCAGCAAATCTCGGTTGGGGGGCAGCATTTCCTGTGTGCGTTGGCCGATAAATTGCAGCTTGCTGTGAAATTTTCGGCTGGTGTATCCCATACCGAGAGCGAGATAGAATAGTCCTCCGAATACAGGAAACAACAGGATTGGAACAATCCAAGCGAGTTTATAGGCAGGATTGATGCGGCTGTTGAGAATGTAGAATACAACCAGCAAGCTGACACCAAACAGTATGAGGTAAAAATAGAAAAAATAATGACTGAACCGGGAAACCGCAAACGCTACCACAGCGAGTTGCAAAAACAGTGATAAGCCGACCACCATCATCCGGCTGAACAACAGACGGAAAAATCGTTTCATCCTGCCCACCCTCTCTTTTTTCGGATTGGATCTTCGTTGGCTGGTACCAAAGACCGCCATCGGTACCAAAAAGGGGCTGTCTTACATGACGTAAGGCAACCCCTTTGCAGCAGTTATAAGATAGAATAGATCAGCACAGCTGTGATGCAAAAGGTGAAGATGCCGCTGATCACCATAAACGCCCGGCGTGCCCGACGGGAGGGAAGATTGCGTGACAATCCACCCACCAAAAAGCAGGTAACAATCAGTCCCAATACATGGATACAGATTCGCACAAACATTTCATTGGAAACGGTATCCAACCGCACGATCATCCTAGCCAATGGAAAGCTAAATAGGTGAGAAAGCGGAACGATGGCCAGCGGAAGCGACATTACTGCATAAGCTGGTTTCCGTCCTCGGTAAAAAACACCGGCCATGACCACAATCAGAATAATGATTGCCCAACATTCTGTAACCATATCTTATACCACCTTCACAAAGTTGCCCGGGCCGCCATACTGTGTAGAGGTTGCATTATGCGAAGCAGTTATCAAACACGGTGCCGGCGTCCTCAAATTCATCGCAAATCACCAACAGCACATAATCCCCATGGCTGGTGATTACTGCATTTTCCAGCTTATACATTTCCTCTGGCATATAATTTTCAAACTGTTTTTTGAGTTTTTCCACGCGAGATTCCATAGCGGCTTCCACATCCGCTTTGCCGCTGCTGTCAGAGAGAAGCACAATGGCAATTTCTTCCGCGGTGGAGCCGGAATCGCTGACATAGACCTCGAGGCTATCAATTTTGGAGGTGTCAAAGCCATAGAAATTTTCAATCACCGGGTCATCCAGTTTGCGCAGGGTATCCACCCAGCTCAGCTGTTGCTGTAGCGCGGTGGAGATATCCGAAACAGGGACATCTTTTTGTTGCTGCTGGCTGCTGCAGCCAGGGAAGATCAGTGTGAAGATCAGCAGGAATATGCTCAAAATTTGTACACGATATTTCATGGTGAATCCGTTCCTTTCTTCTTCTGTTATAGATCCTGTTTACTGACTGGAAACGCTGGAATCAGACGCTGAGGAGGTGGCTGAGAAACTGGAGGCGGTGCCGTCCACCACATGGGTCATCAGGTAATCAAACCATTTTTGATAAGTAGGGGTACCGAAATGGATACCATCCTTGGGACTTGCATCGCTGGGAAGGGCGCCGTTTTCATCCTTAATGGCTTCCGCCACGTTGAGATAGTATACCCCCAACTCTTCGGTCATCTCTAGGATATCCTGATTGTATAAATCGATCTTTCCGTTAGACATCTGCGGGCCTTCATCGGATTTTTCTTTGGTAACCGGCAAAATGGATTGCACATAGATAACGGCGTCAGGATGGTCCTGCTGCAAACGTTCGATGATTTGGGAATAGTAATCGATAAATGTGTTTTCGCCAATCCAGGCGATGCCGTTGGCACCGATCATCACATAAATTTTTTCGCAGTCCACCTGTGCAGCGGCGTCCAGCAGGGTAATCATCTCTCCGCTGTCGGTTTCCCATACGGCGCTTGTGAGCATGGTGGAGGGATTGATGCCGGTATTTGCAATCACAGTGGTATTGCTCATCAGACCATAGGAGGCAATGCCGGAAGTGATAGAGTCCCCAAGAAACAGAGCGTCGTCAAAATAAGAGGTGTTGACCCGATCGGACTCAGGTACCGGCTGCCCTACAATGGCGGTGTCGGCGTTGCCAGAGCTGGAAGCGGCGGCGGATGAATCTCCCGATTTTTCAGAGGAAGATTGGGAAGCTCCCTCGGAGGAATCCTCCGGCTGAGATTCTTGGGATTGGGACGCAACTCCACTCAAATCCACTGACGGGATGGATGCAGGAGAACCGCTGGGATTCCGGCTGGAAGAAAGCGCAAGAAGATCGCTCAATTGTTGATTGGAGGCGGAGGAGTTTTCCGCCCCTTGTATTTTCTGCCATGCGGCAGAAAATACAAACGCCAGCACAATCGTCAAAATCAGCAGCACCAGTATAGGGGCGAACAAACTATTTTGCCTTTTACGGGTACTGCCGCTGCGGCGGATGGCGGTATGGGTGTGGGAATTTCTCTTGTGTTGTGGCTGCAAAGCCATGACGAATCATCCTTTTTGCTGCTTAGTAGGTATATGTTGATTTTGCTGTAAACTCCCAGTTATTATACACCAATCCTGGAGATTAAAAAAGTAGAATGTGAAAATTTTTCTTTTTTCCCTTGTGAATAAAAAAGGATCGGTCTGCTATTGACGGATTAGGGTTATCGTGATATACTAATTGAGCGACAAAATGGAAGAATGGATATATCTCCCTTTTTGCAATGGTTCTTTGCTAGTGTAGCACAGTCGGTAGTGCAGCTGATTCGTAATCAGCAGGTCGCGTGTTCGAGTCACGTCACTAGCTCCATAAGCTCCCTGCAAACAGCTTGTTTGCAGGGAGCTTTTTATTGCCTTTAGGCTTAACAAAACCCCTGGTTCTACCAGGGGTAAATAAAAAAGCCTTGGCAAATAAAACCTCCATGCTACAATCAAGATGGTTTGGCGACCGCATCACGAAAGAGTAAGGAGGTTTTACGCAAATGAAAAACGAGGTAAAGCATATGGCGCACTCCAGTTACCGGTGTGAATACCATGTGGTATTCACACCGAAGTATCGCCGAAAAGTGATTTATAAGGCGGTGCGCAGGGACATAATCGAGATCATCAAAAAGCTGTGCAAAGAGATGAAAGTGGAGATTATCGAGGGCGAGGCGTGCCCGGATCACCTGCATCTTTTGATGAGTATCCCGCCGTACATGAGTATAGCACAGTTCGTAGGG
The DNA here is from genome assembly GCA_002305685.1 of Ruminococcaceae bacterium UBA1405. Classification (GTDB taxonomy): domain Bacteria; phylum Bacillota; class Clostridia; order Oscillospirales; family Ruminococcaceae; genus UBA1405. Next base: position 110,819 of record DBQB01000016.1, on the reverse strand, counting down.
ACCCTCAAGAGTAAGAGCGCACTGATGATCTTCGACAGACACGCAAATTTGAAGTATAAATATGGGAATATGGGAGCCGAAACTTCTGGTGCAGAGGATACTTCGTGGACACGGTAGGCAAAAATGCGAAAATGATGCAGGAGTACATCCAGAACCAATTGGAAGAAGATTTGGCAAGTGACCAGATCTCACTCAAAGAGTATATGGACCCGTTTACGGGTAGCAAGAGTAAGTAGGCAAAAGAAAACAGCCACTTTCAGCGGCTGCCTGTAATCGTGATGCGATGACGAACCCTCAGTACCCTTTCCAGGGGTCAGCAAGTACTGACCCCTCTGGGGTCTGAGCAAGCAAAAGAATTTTTCCATGACAGCGTTACCTAGACAGCTTCTTTTGTACTTCATGTCCTGTCGGGGTTCCTTTATTTCTTGCATTCTGGGTATCATTTATTTGGTATTCCGACTGTTATAATAAAGCACCTCATTTATTATCCGGTATACCATACGGTCTAACAAATGGGATGCAGTTCACCTACAGGTTACTGACGGAGATAACTTTATATTTTTTCACGATCCTTTTAACGGAAATCAGTTTTACTCCAGTCGCTCCCCGTATGGGGAGCGACTGCCAACATACCGGCTCCTTTGGCAAGGTTATTAATTTCAATCCACGCTCCCTGTATGGGGAGCGACCCACCCAGGCCGGCTACCTGGTAGGCTCTGCCGGTATTTCAATCCACGCTCCCCGTATGGGGAGCGACATGCCGGCGGACGTCATCAATCCGCCCTTTGTCCATTTCAATCCACGCTCCCCGTATGGGGAGCGACTCTATATTTTTTTGCCAAGCTCATACATCAACTCATTTCAATCCACGCTCCCCGTATGGGGAGCGACCCGTAACCCCGTAAACGTTTCCCAGTTCGATTCCTGATTTCAATCCACGCTCCCCGTATGGGGAGCGACGGTGGCGGGGTTGCTGACACGTTGCCGCCTATGATAATTTCAATCCACGCTCCCCGTATGGGGAGCGACCGGGGCTTCCCGAACTCCCTGACAGCGACGGAGACGATTTCAATCCACGCTCCCCGTATGGGGAGCGACTCAAGGGTGTGCTGCGGGCTACCCTGAGCGCGTAAGATTTCAATCCACGCTCCCCGTATGGGGAGCGACGCATACCAGCCATAATGGCGGTGCGGTCTGCTTTATTTCAATCCACGCTCCCCGTATGGGGAGCGACCAGGGGCTTGAGGGCAGAGATATCCAGCAAAATATTTCAATCCACGCTCCCCGTATGGGGAGCGACCGACGCTGTAATGCTGGCAAGTCTTGACAAACAGGATTTCAATCCACGCTCCCCGTATGGGGAGCGACGTTCCGTGATGATCTCCTTCCCGTCTATCGTCTGATTTCAATCCACGCTCCCCGTATGGGGAGCGACCCTTTTCCCTCTATCCACCATTTCCACAATATTTTATTTCAATCCACGCTCCCCGTATGGGGAGCGACATCTGGATGATCTGGCTTTGGCGGTGGAAGGAATTATTTCAATCCACGCTCCCCGTATGGGGAGCGACGTGTGGCGTAAATATAAGCCCCGGCCACAAACTCCATTTCAATCCACGCTCCCCGTATGGGGAGCGACGGATTTCAGCGCTGTTGTTGGTGATTTTGTATGGCGGATTTCAATCCACGCTCCCCGTATGGGGAGCGACAAGCAAAAACCGCAACTCCCAGCACCGTTTCTCAGATTTCAATCCACGCTCCCCGTATGGGGAGCGACTCTCGTGTGCGTAGGGTCGCGCGCGCGAAAAATCATTTCAATCCACGCTCCCCGTATGGGGAGCGACCTTTTGAAGTTTTTGCACAAGCAAAACAGATGTAATTTCAATCCACGCTCCCCGTATGGGGAGCGACGAGAATAGATGTTCTGGATCACCGTTATGCCACCTATTTCAATCCACGCTCCCCGTATGGGGAGCGACCACCTCCCCCGCCCGGATGGTCTTAGCCCGGTAGCGGAATTTCAATCCACGCTCCNNCGCTCCCCGTATGGGGAGCGACGATGGCAAAGCTAACCCCCATCCAAGGGGGAGAGATTTCAATCCACGCTCCCCGTATGGGGAGCGACTTTCGCCCCCCAAAAAACCCCAAAAAACCGCTTAAATTTCAATCCACGCTCCCCGTATGGGGAGCGACTCTTGATAATACAGGCATAACGGGCGGAGTCCAAATTTCAATCCACGCTCCCCGTATGGGGAGCGACCCGCGTTATCCATGGCGGATAGACCAAGATTAGTTAATTTCAATCCACGCTCCCCGTATGGGGAGCGACGTTGAATAAATAGCGTTCTGCACGTCGGACAAGCCGGATTTCAATCCACGCTCCCCGTATGGGGAGCGACCCGCGCTTGAAATGCCTTCCCACAATCCGTGAAATTTCAATCCACGCTCCCCGTATGGGGAGCGACATGATCCTGCAATCGGCGGAAGTGATCGACTATCCGATTTCAATCCACGCTCCCCGTATGGGGAGCGACGTTATCCGGATCGGTAACGCTGTATTCGTAGGTATTTCAATCCACGCTCCCCGTATGGGGAGCGACTCCTGCTCCGTTGTGCAAGCGTCCAGCTTTGCTTATTTCAATCCACGCTCCCCGTATGGGGAGCGACGCTCACCCGTAACGGTGAGCATACCGCCCAGGTTGATATTTCAATCCACGCTCCCCGTATGGGGAGCGACTGCACAACACAGGGTACAGCAAGCAGGAAATCTACAAGATTTCAATCCACGCTCCCCGTATGGGGAGCGACCCAGTTGGAATTGTGGGTGAACATCCATAAGGTATTTCAATCCACGCTCCCCGTATGGGGAGCGACCGTACTTTCCGCAGCTGTGACCTTTGCATCAAAGATTTCAATCCACGCTCCCCGTATGGGGAGCGACAGCAAATATACACAATTATATATGAGAAAGAAGATGAAAACGAAGCGCAATTCCAAATTATACCAAGAAGAAATCTTTGGTATCGTATCAAAAGAACGCCCAAAAGCAAAAAAAAGAGTTATATTTTGGTGCGAACCTTCTCGGTATAGATGGTCGCTATAACTTCGCACTGTTACAAAATTAGAGGATCTTCCGGCAGATAAGAAGGTTTGCAGCCAAAGTGTTCCATTTTGTGCTCATACCGTTTTCCAAGATAGTAAAATCGCAGACTGTCTTTTTCCTGATCCATAATGGACAACAATTGTGCTTGGAGTCGTTTGCACTGAGCTGTGTCCAGCAGACACTCAAACACAGAGTTTTGTACCCGCTGTCCATAATTGACGCACTGCCTAGCAATTTGGCGCAGGCGTTTTCGACCAGCAGCGTCTTCGGTATTGACATCGTACGTAATTAACACCAACATAGCAAGTGTCCTCACTTCCATAAAAAAGGCGGATAGGCCTCTAGATCCCCTCTTAAATACCGTGCCAAGAGCATTGCCTGGAGATAAGGTACCAATCCCCATGGTACTTTTTCCCCGAGGAAAGGGTGGGTGAGACTATCTTTTTTTCGTTCTTGCCACCGTCGCAAAAAGGTACGTCTGCCGCTTTCATTGAGAAATACAGCGCCGTTTTCACGGAAATCAAAATCCGATGCCCGAAAGATATGGTTGTTGATACAGGAAAGGACAAAACGGTCTGCAATGCAGGGACGAAATTCTTCCATCAAATCCAGAGCTAAAGAACTGCGCCCTGGTCTATCACGATGGAGAAAACCAACATAAGAATCCAGCCCCACGCTTTCCAACGCCCAGGCACAGTCGTGTGACAGCAAACTATAGGAGAAGGAAAGCAATGCGTTAACCGGATCTAATGGTGGCCGTCGGGTCCGTGTTTTGAAGCAAAAGATGGATTTATCCCCCAGAATCAGTTGATCGAATACACCAAAATAGGCAGTGGCTGCAGCTCCTTCCAATCCCCGGAGGCTTTCCAGGTCAGTCTGACACAGCAGTTGTGGCAGCAAAGCTTTGAGTTGGTTAGATACTTCTTCTAGTCGTTGATCATCTACACGCAGTCTATGATCTCGGCGGGTACGCTGAATGCTCCAACGAGCATTATAAATTTTTCCAAAGATCATTCCACGAGCGATGATACAACTTTGCACCGAGTCATCGGCGATTCGGTAATGGGTACGGCGCAGCAATACATTTCCGTTGGATTCCCCAGTAGTACGGGCTAAAAATTTCCCGCGGGGAGTTAGGAAGGATAAGGATATTCCTCGCTGTGCACAGGCTCCCATCAACGCTGGTGAAGCTCCTGGATAAGAAAAAGAAATTATGGCAGATAGCGTATGGAGAGGATACCGTGCTACCGCCGTTTTATCTCGATTGGCAACAACGTTCTCTCCATCCAGCGAGAGATAAATATCCTCCGAGGTGACAAATAAGGTATTGAGCAGTTGTCTCATACTTCGTCCTCCATCGCTTGCCTCAGATAATCATCTACTTTTTTTGCTTTTTTCAACATAGGCAGACATAGTTCTCTTAAAGAACAAGCGCTGCATCCCTTAAATGGTTTTACCTGCGGCGTATATCCTCGGCGATACAGTTGGTGCATTTCCTCCACCATGGTATGCACCTGCTGACGAAGCGGTAGAGTAAAAGGAACGTTAACCCTTCGCCGGGTTTCCCCATAAAACAACGCGCCTTCTTGGATCGTGCAGCAAAGCATTTCCTCTAAACAGATTGCCTGTGCACAAAGCTGCAACTCATCCGAATTATGGTCTTTTGGCATTCCTCGCTTATATTCTACTGGGAAGGGGCGCCAAAGTCCCTCCTCTTGATGAAGGGGGATTCCGGCTGGATCTCGATAAAATTCTACCACATCGCATTTTCCAGAAATTCCCAAAGTAGGAGAAGCTACAGATAGTCCCCGCAGGATCAATGTATTTCCACGTCGTTCCCGAAAATCTTCATCATGGGCCCGGCGATGCAGCAGATCCCCTTCTACAGTCCGTAAATTATCCTGCCACTGCTGTTCAATATGAATCAGCGCCCATTGACGACGACAGAAGGCGAAGTGCTGCAGACCGGAAAGCTGGAGATAATCTTCCTGATCGTAAATCATCCCAAGCGCTCACAGGTTACGCCAGCAGGAAGCGCATTTTCATTCACATGAACCACATAGTCCTGAAAGGATCGGGCGGGAGAGGAATCGTCTGGATCTTTTCGGGTAACCGTTACGGTATCAAAAAGCTTCCAGGCGGGGGCACAGCCCAATTCATTGTTGTGCTTGAAGATGATCAGCTCCCGCACTGCCATCTTCCCCCGGGCAGCAGAATGGTCGTGCTCAAATAAATTCAGGATAGCCTCCCACAGTAAGGATAGGTCCTCTTCCGAAAAACCGGTGGTTTTCCGAGCCAAATTGGCGGAAACATAGCCCTCACAACGGTAAAGTCCATATGGAATGATGTATTTGCGGCCCATTTCAGTGCCCTTCTTTTCGGCGTCTGCTTCGGTGGTGATAGCTACACGGGTGATGGTAACCTCCTGAGGCACAACCGGCTCTACACTACGGGCAAAGCCTAGTTGTACCGGGCCACGAACCTGCCCGCAGTTGAGGGCAGCCTTCACAAAAGTAGTCATAACTGCACCAAAGGTTCGGATATCATAAAAGTTTGCACACATCCAATCCCGAATTTTCCGGTCCAGATCGGGATCAACCTTCTTTTTTTCTTTTACATTCTTGTCAGTTACGTCCAGCTCCGCATAAGCTTCTGCGTCGCTGCGGTTGAGAGGAACGCCATCCTTGATATAGATCCGATAACCGGTGGCGTCCTCCTTGACTGTTTCTACATAATTACGGATTTTCCGTTTCAGACATACATCTGTCACGATACCCAGACCGGTTTCCGAATCTACCCGTGGCATATTTCCTGCATCAGGGTCGCCATTGGGATTTCCGTTTTCCACATCAAAAAGAATCACGAATTCATAACGGTTTTTAATTGGCTCAGACATTTTATTTTTCCTCCTTCTTTTTAAACGCCTCTTGCGTCTGATGGTAGTATCCTAATTGGAAAGAGCCTTGCTGAGGCAGATTCAGATGTGCGGGATAATTTTCTCCTAGATTTGAAAGAATGGTGACTATTTGCCTATCATAGTAGGAGCGAAGGCTTGGATCCAGTTTTTTCAGATGCTTTTGCGCCAGATTCAACAGGACCGGAAATACCATGGCAGGGGTTGCAGAGGCTGAGTTAAAATACTTGTCTTTGATGGTGGCGTTGATGCCAGGATTGCTGGCAATCTGAATCGCTTCCAGCACAGAAAATAGTCTTCCCAGATTGTAGGGAAGGTTGGAACTGTTAGGGTTAAGAGACACAGTCAAAACCTCCTTTGGAACGTCAGGATGGGGATTTTTGAGATAATATGCTTTGAGAATGGCCGCCTTACCCGCAGTGATGGTATGTTCTGCACGCAGGCGCAGTACCACACCGTTGAGCAGACTGGCTGGGTATCGGGTGTTGGTGAGGATGGATCGCAGTACTTCACCAGACATATTGGGGGCTGGTGTTTTGTCACGACTGTTCTGATTGACAGTTTCACTCAGCAGTTTCCAAAGAGGAATCATATCAAATTTGTCGTTAAAAGGTCGAATGATCTCCAACCGCTTTTGATGAGCACGAACGTTTTGAAGAAAAGAGCCGAAGCTGTCTCGCAGAAAAAAACGCACTGAGAGCCGGGCTGCATTGGGAGAAAGTCCCAGGATATAAAACTCCATGTTGGGGTCCAGTTGCTCATCATTGAGTTCCACAACGTTTCCAGCGCACAGGTTTTTCAAAGCTTCCTTCAGTTCGTTCAATGTATAGTTGGATGGTTCTGTTTGTTCAAAGGTAAACCAGGCCATGAGATCCTGATAAATGTTGCCGCCACATTTGGCCCAACAAACTACTGTGGCATCCCCCATCCGGTAAACATATTTTCGATTGGAGAGCAGATGGTTAAGGGCTGTGGTGTAGGCAAAGGCGGCATATTTGCTGGTAGGTGCATTCAAATTTTGTTCTTTGCCATAGGAGCAAAAGGCTGGAGCATTGAAAGATACCAGCGCTGCGCCACTGGTTTGCGCCCCATAAACATTTTTGATGGAAGGGTGGATACTCTCCACCGGCCCCTGTTTTCCAGTAACCAAGCAAACCATAGAAGGACCATCTTTTGCTGTTTGGTAGTAGGTGTCCCAGGCTTTTTGGATCAAAGGGTCTTGGTGGACATAGATTCCATCAAACCGGAATACCAAATTAACCCCTGACTGGATTTCGTCCAGGCAGTGGGCGAGGGCAGAATGTGTGGCGGCTTGTTCTGGATGCCAGTTTTGAAAAAAAGCCAGAGTCGCCCGGGCAGCAGGACTGTCTATCTGTTCTAACAGCTTCTCATGAAGTTTTTTGCACGCCTCAAAACAGTTTAACGCCCGTTGTGGTTTTCCCTTATTATCCACTCCCAGCAGATAACTGGAGTTGTCACAGAGAAAATTTGCAGCGATTCCGCTGGCACGCTTCACCGGAGCGGGAAGTTTTATCAGTTGAGGCGCCAGCACGGTTTTATTTCCCATTTGCTGCTGGGTTTGAATCGAGATAACCTGTTCCAATGACCCATCTGCTTTAATACATAGAGCGTAGGCCACTTTTACCTCTCCCCAACCTGGAGGAGAAATTTCACCCTGATTTGCCAAGGTTTGATAATACTCTGTCAGTGCCTGAAGGATCACCGCCGCACCTCCTCACTGTCCCAGGGGGGGACTTCCAGTACACCATCCCGGAGAATTCCACGGAAAAATAGAGGAGTGATATTCTCTGGATGGGTATAGTCCATGTCGTAAAGCATCCAACCAAGATCCCGCTCTCCCTTTAATTCTTCTGGACAGGATGGCAGTTCTTCACATAGACGAAACTGAGCGGGAAACTCCCGACAACCGAAGCAGGGTTGATGATAAAACTGCCCCTTTTTGATTCGCCGTTTGACAATATCCTGGAATTTTCCCGGATTATCCTCCGCAGAAGCTTTATCGGTCATTTCAAAGTGGGCCTCAATCACATAGTGTACGTCCCGCAACAACATGGCAGCCCGTTGCTGAATGTCCTCCGATGTACACAGGTACAGTTCCCCGGTTCCTCGTTCCATCACGGTGCGAACGCTGCGGGCGGAAATGGTGGATTTAACCTCGTTGCGTCGCAGGTTGGTAAAATGGATGGGGGAGCAGACGTGAATGCGGTCGATGTACCAGCGCATTCCTGGATGCCAATAGATCGCCTCAATCAGTCCTCGGGCTGCTGAGGGGGTGATGACATCATAACTGACCCTCTCCACTTTCATTTCTGGTCGGGTGAACAGAGCATAGTTTCCCCAGACCTCTAGTTGGATAGACACAGGTGTCACTCCTTCCTGCCTTTATCAATATTTATTATTTTTTAATATACCATGGTGACATCAAAATGTCAAAATATTTTTAAAAATGAGAAAAGAATTCAGCGATTATGGATCAATGAGAGCGGATGATGTCGGCACGACTTTTTCTTTCAAACAAACAACGCTTTACCAGAGTCCGCTTCCAGGGAAAGGCCGGTTTCCTGGGAGTAAAGCATCATATTGCGCAGGATCGCCGTTCCGTTTTCCAGCACTTCCAGATCACCAGCTCTATCTAAAGCGGCAAAGTGCTGGTCATAGACAGAAACACTGTATGGACCAAGCTGTCGGAAAAGCTTTCGATTGCCCATCCCAGAACGAAGTTGTTCCACAAGGGCAGCTCCTTCCTCCAAAGGGATGTAAATGGTTTTGGTGGGAGAGTCTATGAGTCGAAAACGCTCCCCGATGGTGCGAAACGGAAAAAACTCCGATTTTAGAAGAGGAAGAATCTGCTCCTTATCCTGAGCCTTTTCACCTGTTAAATCCAACAGTTGATGGAAGTATTCATGAATGGCTTCTGGGGATGCAATGTTTTTATATTGGTTTATAACCTGTTTCCCTGCGCCGATGGAGGTGGAGAATAGAGGCGGTATATTGCTCTCACCTTCAAAGAGGAACACCATACTTTCGTCAGCTGGTTGCTTTCCCTCGCGGTTGCACCGTCCCGCAGCCTGAAGAACGGAATCCAGACCGGCCATTTCCCGGTACACCGTAGGAAAATCCACATCAACGCCGGCCTCAATGAGAGAGGTAGATATTACCCGGCAGGGCAAGCCCTGATTTAGACGATGACGAATCTCTGATAACTGCTGCCTACGGTGAGCGGGGCACATGAGGGTAGAAAGATGAAAATTATCCGTTCCTGTCAGCTGTCCATATACTTCCTGCGCTGCTTTTCTGGTGTTGACAATGCAAAGAACCTGGTGACGAGAGTTTATTTGGTCAGCCAGCTCTTTCCAGGTGAGCCGGCCTATCTGCCGGAAGGATACTCGACGAAAAACTTTCTGTGAGGATATATCAGCAGGACAAAGCTCCTGAATAGGAAATCCAGGAAGAAACTCATGAAAGAGAGGCTGCAGAGCCGGCTGAGTCGCTGTACAAAGTAGGGCAGACACGTTATAATTTTTAACCAACTGGGAAATGGCCCAGATGCAGGGACGTAGATAGGGAATGGGAAGCATTTGGGCCTCGTCAAAGATGATCACGCTGTCGGGGATATTATGAAGTTTGCGGCACTGAGAGGAACGATAAGCGTACAGAGATTCAAAAAACTGTACTGCGGTGGTTACGATTATAGGCATTTCCCAATTTTCTGTGGCTTTGGCCAATTGGATGGTGTGAGGGTTTGCCTCTCCTTCCAGATCATAAAGAAGGTTGGAGTGATGTTCCAGTACATTTTCCTCTCCCAATATTTTTCGAAATACTTCTGCAGTTTGCTCAATGATGGAAGTGTAGGGGATGACATAAATGATTCGCCTCAACCCATGTTTTTTGGCATGAGCCAGGGCAAAGGCAAGGGAGGCGATGGTTTTCCCGCCGCCAGTGGGTACTGTCAGAGAAAATAATCCTTGTACTTGGTTTTCTCCAGCCTGTATACATTGTTTTAAGATTTTACAGCGTTGTTCATTGAGTTCCCCTTTTGGAGGAAACCAGCCGGATAGGTAATGCTGTAGCTTGTCCCACAGCTGTTCCATGGAAATTATATTATGCTCCCGTTCTTTACCTTCCATGAACGTTTCTGTGTCCAGAAAGTCGGCATCCACCAGACAGGAATAGAGCATTCGAGTAAAAAACACCCATTCCGGACCCGGTTGTTTGAGAAAGTTTGGTATCTGAGCCTTTGCTGGAAGTCTCAATTCCTGTTTCCAATCTTCATATGGCTCCAACCAGCCCCGTTCCTTGCGTTTGAGGCGGCTCCATAATGTTGCGCCATCCGGCGTATCTGTACGGCTGCCTCCGTCCGGCAGTCCACTGTGGTGGCCTGCCACTGCAAAAGCGGCGAAAGGCTGTCTGAGCTGCCAACACTCCACTGCCCCTGCTGTGGAATGATCTACTTGGAAGGATTCTCCCCGCAGACGTTTTTGAAAGGCGGAAGAATATTTTCCGATGTCATGAGCCACTGCGGCTAGTTCCGCTTGTTCTTCTCCTCCAAAGGATTGGGCAAAGGCTTTGGCCAAAGAGGAGGTTCCCATCAAGTGATCCCAAAGAGATTGGATCTGTCCAGTGGATGAAATATGTGCCCAGTAAGGGGAGTTTCTCATCATATCAGGCTCCTTTTCTTGATATTTTAACGATTCCATGGCTGTGGACATGATAGAATCCTCCTATCTGTCGTTTTATGCCAAAGTTATTATAACATAGACGGGTAAAATGCTCACGATAAAAACATTACAAGATTTCCCAATCGTTTTTCAGCTTTTTGAAAAAAGGGGGAAACAACGGCTGGCACCGACTCCAAAGAAAATCCCCTGAAACGGGAATTTTCCTTAAAAAATCCAGTTTCAGGGGATGTTGGTTGGATGGGATGCTTATGGAAGGAACGTCAAGTTTGATCCAATTGGATCGGGCTGGATTCGGACGGCGTCCTCCTCAAAAAAGACCTGTGCCTTGGAGATATACCAGCTTTTTCCGCCATCCGGGCTGCCCTGATAAAACATCCAGAGCTTTTCTCCATCTCGAAACAGGTAGGGATGCCCCGATTCGCTGGCATTCCAGCTGCCTTGAGGACCATTTGCCAACACTGGAAGGGAAGAGATTCGCTGAAAGAAGATGCCGTCTTTGGAGACAGCGCAACCAATCTGTTGCGGGGTACAGTTGTAGGAACCTCCATAAAACATCCAAATCTTTCCATCTTGTACCACAGTGGCGGGCGCCTCGATGCATTTTCCTTCCCATTTCATCTCGGGATACAGCAGCGACTGTGCGGCCAGTGGATGAAAATCCCGGCGGGAAAAAGCGCTGTGTGGATCTGCCCATGCGCCACCGATTTTTTGAATCTCCATCTCATGATCCCGAGTGGCAAAGTATAATAAAAGCTTGCCCTCAAACAGACAGACATCGGCATCGATGGCACGTCCGCAGCACCAGGTTGCTTCTGGACGAAAGACCGGGTTTTCTGGATTCTTTTCAAAATGAATCCCATCCGGAGAAACCGCATGGCAGATGGCGTCAAGCATTCCATTTCCATAGGTTTGATAGAACAGATGCACCTTCCCATCAAGTAAAATTGCCCCAGCTGCACAGATTCCATTTTCTTCCCACGGCTGGGTCGGGAGCAGCTGTGAAACAATTTCCCAGCGCTCCAGATCTTTGGAGCAGGCAATTCCAATGGACCAGCCTTTACATTTGGGGGTTGGAGGCAAGGAATGGTAGAGAAAGTATTGCCCATTTAGGCGTACCACCGCCGGATCTTTGGCGAAATTCTGTCCAGAAATCGGATTGGTAAAAAGCATTTTGAAACCTTCTTTCTGCCGTATATGGCAGGGGGATTTTCGTCTGTTATCGGTATTATCCGCCCGCAGTGTACGGTTGTCAATTGTCAATTCTGATTTTTCCTGACGAAAGAGTTATAGATAATGAAATTCATGGCGCTTTGGTTTCAAGAGCCTTCCCAGAGGATAGAAAAAATCAGAAATCCACAGCAGAGCAGTAAGGTAAAATTGCGCTGAGGCCCCTGCAGCAGCAGCCATCCCAGCCATGACAGCGGCACGAGAACCGCCGCAGAGAGGATTATGCCGGCGCGGTCAGCGGTCATAGATGAGAAGAAATGGTGTAGCAGTGCATCGCTTAGGCAGCCACCGTCCAATGCCCCGATTGGAAGCAGCTGAAAGATGCCCATGATAAGGTGAATTTCCCGAGGCATCGACAGGAAAGGAAATGGCTTTTCTAAAACGCTCAGTATTCCGGCACAGCACAGATTGACAGCCGGACCACCCGAAAATACAATGGCTTCCTGACGCCAGCCGGAGAGGATGCCCCGGCGTTGGAGGGTGATACCAAAGCAGGAAAAGCGCAGCTGTACCAGATCAATCCCCACCAATTTTGCAGCGACCAAATGCCCCAATTCATGGAGCAACAGCGCCGAGAAGGTCCACCACCAGTACTGCGCCGCGTCGGTTGAGAGAAACAGCACAGTCACTGCAAAAAAAGTAAAATCAAAATAAACCGAAAAACGTCCCAGGGAAAAGCCCATACATCCTCCTTATTTTATGCTGCAGGTTCCTCTTGGGCGGTGGGTGAGGAGAGAATCCAGCTGGGATCGGTGATGGTTCCATCTACAATGCATTCAAAATGCAGATGCGGCCCTGTGGAGACGCCAGTGGAACCGACCAGCGCAATTTTCTGTCCACGGTCAACAGCTTCCCCTTCCTGTACCAGCAAACTGCTGCAATGGGAGTAGGTTGTGACCGCTTTGCTGCTGTGGCGCAGGATGACATAATTTCCCAGCGAATGGGAGACCCCGACCTGTTCCACCACCCCGGATGCTGCTGCGGCGATGGGTGTTCCTGCAGGTGCCGCCAGATCAATCCCTGTGTGGAAATCTGGCTGCCCGGTAAAGGGATGTTCCCTGGGGCCGTAACCACAGCTCAAGGTTCCTGCTACTGGACAGATCGTACCTGCTGTTTTCACATCTGTCCCGGCGATTACCGCCAACGCCAACGGCTGTTGCTGCATGGATACTTCATACCGGCCTCCTGCTGCTGCGGCTGTGTCGGGTAGGTCGGCAGAGATGACGTTTTCAGCCGCATCGGTGGGATTGGCGATGCCCCCCGCTGGTTGAGCGGAAACTGAGGAGGATGAGGGAGCCGGTTGACGCACCGGCAAATCCGAGCCTTCATCCATTCCTTGCATCAGCATCCGTCGCAGGGTGCTTTCCAGTCCTTCTTGTTTTAGCTGCTGGACATTTTCCATCACCGAAACCACCGGGCGAATATCCTCTAGCTGTTGTTGGAGCGCAGACTGAAAGGCCACGAAGGCTGGTTCCCATATGAGGCGCAGCAGTGAAAAAAACATGAGCAGCAAAACGCAGCTCCATACCTGGGCGGAAAGCAATCTGGAAAGACTGTTTTCCTTCTTGTCCACCCGTTGCGACCGCGCCTTGACGGAAAAGATTGGAGCGGGAGACTGCTCTGTGGAAGTGTCGTTTGAATCGGATGGGGCTGGGGCTGGGGTGTCCGGATCGGTTTTGATTTCAGGTTCCAATGGCCGTGGGAAGGAGGGCGGCGTGATGGGTATGGCGTCTCCACGTCCGGGAAGGCAAACCTTTGGCCCCGGATGTCCGGTGCGATTGCGTTCTTCTTCCCAGAAGGTGTCTAATGCGGTTGCAACGGACCTGTCTGGAACCGTATCGGTGGCCGTATGCAAGGTGGGAACGGTATTCTCCCGCTTTGGAGCGGGGGAAGGGGAGAGCGGGGGGATGGGGTTGGAAGGCTTCGCTTGCTGTGGACCTGAGGCGTGATAAGGGGAAGGTTGATACCACTGGTTCACCGGAATCTTGTTTTCCTGTTGTAGAGTCTGTGTCGATGCCATTGTTCTCGCTCCTTTGTTTTCTCTTTTCCGGCATATTTTCTTATGGTGTATTGTATGCAGGATTCCCAGACGTTAGACCCGGCGGTGGTGCGCAAGGGGATTGATCCGTCCTCAAATGAATTGACTGCAAAAAAAGGGCAGCCGGGAAGGCTGCCCTTTTCGTGTGATATTGAAAATATTATTCAATGGCTTTGAGTGATTCCACCATATCCACTCCCTTGAGTTTGCGATGCGCTGCCAGATTTACCATCAGGGAGAAGATCGCCGTCAGCAGTGCTGCCCAGAGATAACTGGTCCACTGGGCTTCCCGTCCAAACATCAGCAGATCAATCTCTACCGTGAGAACCAACCACTGATGCAACAGTTTTCCAAGAAACATTCCCAGCGCCACACCAAATACCGTTAAAATTACATTCTCTCTATAAATGTAAGCGGAGAGTTCCCCGTCATAAAACCCCAGCACCTTGAGGGTTGCCAGTTCCCGCAGCCGTTCGGTGATATTGATGTTGGTCAGGTTGTACAGCACCACGAAGGCCAGCGCCGCTGCACATACAATAATCAGCGCCACAGCATAATCCACGCTGGCAAGGCTGGTGCCAAAGGTCTCCTTGGTATCCTCCGAGCGCGTCAGGGAGCTGACGCCGTCCAGCGATACCAATTCTCTCTCCAATTCGGCAGTGTCCTGCTGGGTATAGGAGATCAGGACTGCATTTTTTTCCGGGGCTTCTCCGAAAATCTGCTGGTAATAGCTGTCGGTCATATAGATGTTATGCTGGATATAATGTTCGGTGATATCTGCCACCCGAACAGAAACCCGCTCATCTCCATCCAGTGTAATGGTATCTCCTGGGTTTACTTCCAACAGCTGCGCCAGTTTTTCGGAAAGGATGACACCATCGTCTGTCAGGGTAACGGGATCGCTGTCGGTGCGATGGCGCAGGACCACGAAGGGTTCCAGCGACTCCATATTTTCCACCACATGCAGGGTAGTATCGGCGGTATAAGCGGATGTCTGAGCAGTGATGGTGCCGGTATGTTCGCGTGTCCAGCCCTGCACCAGGGGACTACCGTCCAACATTTCTTCCACTTCCGCCCATTCCCGGGAGGTGATATTTTCAACCAGCCCAAGTTGGGAAGAGTAGCGATAGATTTCACCATACTGTTTATCCATCACGGCAAAGATGGAATCCCGCAGCCCAAAAGCGGTGACAATCAGCGCTGCACATCCTCCAATCCCGCTTACGGTCATCCAGAACCGCTTTTGATAGCGAAACAGATTCCGCAGGGTAATTTTATAATTGAAGGATAGCCGGCTCCACAGAAAGGTAATCCGCTCCAGCAAAATACGCTTGCCCATAGGAGGCGTCTTGGGGCGCATAAATTGGGCGGGTACGGTGGTCAGTGTGCTGAAACAGGCGCCGAAAGCCGCCAGCGTTACCGTACCCGATGCAGCGAGACAGGCTGTGAGAGAGGTGCCCGGTTCGATGCCATAATGAATCGGGCCAAAAGCATAGATGATTT
Organism: Ruminococcaceae bacterium UBA1405; assembly: GCA_002305685.1. Lineage (GTDB taxonomy): Bacteria > Bacillota > Clostridia > Oscillospirales > Ruminococcaceae > UBA1405. The sequence continues at coordinate 95,334 of DBQB01000016.1, read as the reverse complement.
TCCATGCAGTACAGATGATGAGGGGAAGCAGCGTTAGTCCGATTCCCAATCCGATCAGCGAGCCAATGGCACTGGAAAGAAAACCGTATCCGACATATTTGAGCGCTATGGCTCCCTGGGAATATCCCAATGCTTTCAGACATCCGATGGAGGTGCGTTGTTCCTCCACCATACGGGTCATGGTGGTCAGGCAGACCAGTGCTGCCACCAGAAAGAAGATCAGCGGAAAAACGCTGGCCAAATTTCCCATGCGGTCTGCATCCATAGAATAGCTGACGTATCCCATGTTGGTATCCCGATCCAGCAGATACCATTTGCTTTCATCCAGAGCATCCAGGTCTCTCTGCGCCTGTTCCAGTTCCTTTTCCGCTTGTTCCAACTGTTCCTGCGCCGATGCCTGCTGCTGCAAGAAGGCGGAAAGGCCGGCGGAATAGCTGTTCTCATGATCTGACAGGTTTTTTTCGGTATCCGATAAGGCAGCTTCTCCCTGGTTTTGCTGTTGGTGTAAGATGTCCTCGCCTTGCCGCCACTGCTGTAAACCGTCGGCATAGGCCTCTTCCCCTTGATCGAGGGTTTCTTTGTTGGCTTCCAGCAGCTTTCGTCCGTTTTCCAGTTCCTCCCAGGCTTGCTCCAGCTGCCGCTTTGTCTGTTCCAGCTGCTGGCCAACCGGCGCCAGCTCCGCCTCCCCCTGGGCCAGCTCTGCTGCGCCCTGTTCCAACTGGAGTCTGGCTTGCTCCAGCTGTATCTGGGAATCATTCAGCTCCTGCTGTCCCAGTTCCAGTTGTTTCCAACCTTGCTGAAGCTGGTTCCAGCCGGAAAGAAAAAGGGTGGTGGAGACCGGTACCGTTTGACCGTTTGCGGTGGTGTAAAGGCGGTTTAACTCACTGCGTAGGGTGCTGAGAGCCTTCTGTTGGGAGGCTATTTCCTCTTCCAGCCTGGGAATGCTGCTTTGAAGGGCGTCATATTGTCCCTGCTTTTGTTTGAGTTGTTGCCTGGATTGGTTAAGACGCTCTTCCAACATCTTCTTTTCAAGCTTTAGTTGCTCCAGCTCCGATTTGAGTGCGTCAGAGTGTGTTGGATCCTTTTCTATTGCTTCCTGTAGTGCGGAAATCTGTTTCTCCAGATGCTGAACCTGTGGTTCTAGCTGATTGATTTCCTGTTCCAGTGCTGGAATCTCATTGGAGAGAAGGGAATAGTTGTTTTTATCTTGCGACAGTTGATTTTGGCCATCCGAAATATTTTCTTGCGTATCCTTGATTTTGTCATAGATTTCGCTGCGCAATCGGTTCAGCATTGCATCGATTTTTGCGCCGTCCTCTTCCTCCAGAGCGCTGAGCAATGCTTCGTTGGAGTCGTAGGAATATCCCAAACCGGTCAGCTGCTGCCGAAAGGCGGTAAGAGAGCCCTGAAGCAGGGTTTCCTGCTGTTGCAGCTGTTGACGGGAGTCTTCCGTCTGCGCTATCCCCGCATTGTACTGTTCTAAGCCAGCGCGATATTCTTTGCGTCCCTCCTCCAATTCTTGACGGGCTTCCTCCAACTGCCGGACACCGTCCTGATACTGTTTGAGACCGTCTTGGTATTGCTGTTCTCCTTCATAATAGGAGCGCAGATTTTCCTCGTATTCCGCCAACCCTGCCGCATATTCTTTCTGTCCCTCGTCCAACTGTTTACGGGTATCTTCCAACGTTTTGAGTGTGTCAGAGAGCTGTGCTTGGGCGTCGGAAAGTTCCTGATCCAGGGTATTCACCCCTTCCCGGTATGCATCCCAACCCGAATCCAACTCGCTGCGGGCCTGTAAAAGCGCTTCCTCGGCCTGTGAAAGCTCACGGCGCGCCTCATCCAGTTGGGTTTGGGCCTGATCAATCTGATTTTGGGCGTCCTCCCGGATGGAATCCCCTCGAAGCTGCGCTCGGACATCGGCCAAAGGCTCCAAACGATCGATATATTGCTCGATCAAAGTGGTATAAGTATCGCTGTAGGTCACCAGATTGGCAGTTCCCTCAAAGAGCAGATAGGCGTCGGTATAGGAATCCATCGAGAAGGAGGAGGTTGGAAGCAGGATGAAATAGCTGGCCTTTCCTGTCCCCAGCGAGGAAGAACCGCGTTCCACACCGACATAGAGCGGGGAATCGGCGCTGCCCACCACGGTAAAGCTGGAGTGCACCAAAGCATTTTCATAGTTCCCGGTGCCTGTGTCCAGCTCAATGGAGTCGCCAATGCGCAGCCCGGTTTCCTGCAACATACGAGGTTCCACCAGACACTCTCCATTGTTCTGGGGCATCCGTCCCTCCAGAAGCGCCGGAATGTTGAGCTGTTGGGTATAGGAGAGGACCTTGACGGTGGAATCCTTATCTGAGAGCTTTACGGTAGCATCGATGGTATAGGCTCCCTGGGCCAAAGAAACCCCTTCTTGATAGCCCAGCACAGCCACATCCTCCTCGGTAAGTCCCAGCGTGGAGGTAACACGCAGGTCCATCAGATGCTGTGCGTCCAGATACTGGTCCATACTGTTTTTCATGTCCGGTTCGGTGACCCGAAGCCCAGCCAGAAAACAGACCGCAAGGGCAGAGAGAATCATAATGGAAAGAAACCGGCTGCGGGTATTGATGATCTCCCGGAAGGCATCGGTGAGCAGCCGGTTTGGAATTCGTTTTTGATTTTTTCCCACGCAGCATCCTCCTTCCCACGATCGTTTTTGTGGAATCTCTTGGCATCACATAGAGATTAAGCGGTCAGCACAGCCGTCACCATTCAATCTGTTCCACCGGCATCGGATGGGAGTTTCTCTCCATCCGCTCCACCTGCCCGTTTTTCACATGAATCACCTTATCCGCCATGGGGGCGATAGCGGTATTGTGGGTAATGACGATGACCGTCATCTCCTGTTTGCAGCAGGTATCCTGCAACAGCTTCAGGATAGCCTTGCCGGTGATATAATCCAGAGCGCCGGTGGGCTCGTCGCACAGAAGCAGCTTGGGATTTTTGGCCAGTGCGCGGGCGATTGCTACCCGCTGCTGTTCTCCTCCGGACAGCTGCGAGGGGAAGTTGTTGAGCCGTTCGCCCAAACCTACCTCCCGCAAAACGTCCTTTGCCGGCAGAGGGTTTTTACAGATCTGCGCTGCCAGCTCCACATTTTCCAGTACAGTAAGATTCTGGATTAAATTATAAAACTGAAAAACAAAACCGATATCGTATCTTCGGTAGGTGGTGAGCTGGCGGGAATTATAGCGGCTGATTTCTGAGCCGTCCACCAGAACCGCACCTTCGTCACAGGCATCCATTCCCCCTAAGATATTGAGGACCGTTGTCTTTCCCGCGCCGGAGGGCCCGACGATGATGACAAACTCACCTTTTTCCACATCAAAGGTAATGTCGCGCACTGCTGTGATGGTGACTTCTCCCATCTGATACCGTTTGACCACGTGTTTGAGTGAAATATATGCCATACTGTACCTCCTTTTGACGGCCTTCCATCCTGCGGCGGACAGCATAACCGATGATCTTATCAGTCGTATGTCTCTTAAAGGACAGGTGTTGCTTATTTTCTCACTTTATATTATATTGATTTTATGGGGAGAGGCAAGAGACAATCCGCCAAACCGTGTACGAAAGCCGACAGATATAAGAAATTTGTCGGCTAACATTGCAAATTTTCTATGAACAGCGAGAGGGGAAGAAACAATGGAGCAGATGGTTCAGGATCGCCGGATACGCCGTACCCGCCGGCAGTTGCAGCGGGCTATGTTGGAACTATTGCAGGAAAAGGATGTCCGTTCCATCACTGTGCAGGAATTGACTCAGCGCGCCGATATCAATCGAGGAACCTTTTACGCCCATTATCGGGATATTTTTGATCTTTTGGAGCAGATGGAACGGGATTTGTTTGACCGATTGGAAGGTTTGCTTTCTTCCTATTCTGCGCAGGATCTGCAGGTGGAACTGACGCCGTTGTTGGCAGATATGTTTGGTTTTGTGCGGGATGATCCGGTACTGAGACTGACCTTTTTAGATCAGCATACGCAGGATTCTTTTTTCCGTCAGCTGCATCAATTGATACTGAAAAAATGTGCGGAGGATTGGCAGGGACTATATCTTCCTGAAGATTTAAAGATGTGGAATGGGTGTTTGGATTTTCTGGTATCCGGGGTAGTGGGACTGGCACGGGGTTGGATGAAACGAGGATTTGAGGAGGATCCAAAACAATTGGCGAAACTTGCCAATCAGTTGATTCTGACCGGACTCACCTTGCCCATGCGGGATGCCTTTGGTATGAAGGATGCCAGCGAGGAGCAATAGAAGCGTTAAGTAGCCTTTGTTATCTTCTCAAGATGTGGGCGAAACTAAAAAAATAGGCGTTTAAGATCATATGCTTTTCAGAGTGGAACAGAATAAAAAACGTGTACTGCATAGCAAAAGCTCTACAATACACGTTTTTGTTGCCGGCAGACCGGAAGTTATCTTTGAGAGACCGAGGACTGCTGACAATCCCACTCTTTGTGCAAAATAGCATACTGCACGGTGTTTTCATATTTTGGCGTGCCGTCGGGGTTTGTCACAAAGGAGACAAATTCCAGGAAAACTCCCTCCCGGCGCATACCCAGTTTTTCACAGAGATGTTGGCTGGAAAGATTATAATCTTCCGTATAGGCGTAGATCCGCCTTGCGCCTTTTTGGTGAAACAGGTAATCGAAAAAAGCGTGAGCTGCTTCGAAGGCGTATCCTTTGCCTTGGTAATTTGCATGCAGCATCCAGCATGGGCTGAAGGTATCACGCACGGTATTCTCATCCGCGTGTGGTTCTCCCGTTTCTGGATATGCATCGATTTCACCGATCACCTTACCGGTCTGTTTTAAGGTGATGGCAAAATAATACTCGGTCTCGCCAATGCGCTTTTTCATCTCTTCCTTGGCTTCGTCCAGCGAATGCAGCTTCATACAGGCAAAACAGTTTACAGCAGGCTCTTTTAGATATTCATAAACATCCGCCGCGTCTGTTTCCAAAAAAGGACGCAAAATCAGTCTTTCTGTTTCGATGATCATATCTTCACCTCATGGTAAAATAGCTGGGAGACCTTGTCTTATGATGTGGATGTAAACCCTTAAAAAACAACCGTATTGTAGCATGGACAGATTGCAAAGTCAACGCTCTACTTTGTGCTTACATGTCCCATTTTTCGCAGGGGCAGGGGAGCTTTACACGAAAGGTTCACCCGACAGATTGTACAAAAGATAACCGAACAGCTGATTTAGTAAAATCTTTGAAATTGAAACTGCCGAAATTTTCCTGAGCGATTTTTCCCGGAAACGAGAAAAGACGCAGCATGAAGCCACGCCCCCGCACAGATCGCCATATAAATTTGGAAATAAAAAATGCGGAGTATCATCAGCAGACCCTTTCAGATCCTTTCATGATACTCCGCATGGTCTGAGTAGCGGGATTTGAACCCACGGCCTCTACCACCCCAAGGTAGCGCGCTACCAATCTGCGCTATACCCAGCCATCTAGCATAAAATATTATATCAGTATTTTTTGAAATTGCAAGAGCTTTTCCAGAAAAAATCAAAAAAATTTTGATATTTTTTGTTTTGATTCTATTGACATTGATCCTTACATTTGATATAATATTTCTCGTTGTTTCGCATCGTGACCGGTTGGTCTATCCCCGAGCGTACGGGCGATGTTGGGAACGGGCCATTAGCTCAGTTGGCAGAGCACTTGACTTTTAATCAAGGTGTCCGGAGTTCGAATCTCCGATGGCTCACCATAAAACAGCATAGGCGTCGCTGGCTTTTGCCGGTGACGCCGTTTATTTTGGGTCAATGTACTCAAGTATCCATTGCTTTCTCACCATGTTGAAGCTCAAACGTCTGTTCTGCCCTATGTCCTATATGATAGAGTAACCCACTTTACGCCCATTGGAATCATCGGATTTCCAATGGGTTATTTTTTTGAAAATATGATTATTGGTATTCCATGGTTGTGGGAATGTCGTTTCGGGAACGGAGAACCACGGACAAAGTGCTATCCGGCTGATGAGGCAGCATGACGCCATTTTTTAAAAGTAGAATAATTCTTCAAACTTTTTATCAAGGGCAACACATAAAATCAGTGCAAGTTTAGCAGTGGGGTTAAACTGTCCCGTTTCGATCGAACTAATGGTGTTGCGTGAAACGCCAACCATTTCAGCAAGTTGTGTTTGGGAAAGGTTGTGTTCTGCTCTCGCTTCTTTCAGATGATTTTTTAGTACCAGTTTATCGTTCATATTTTCTACCACCTTATCAGGCTGCGGAGGATACTATCAGATGATAGATATGATATCCTGACATTACCGATACAAGTATCGTATGAATCATTGCCGTTGCAAACTCAAATTTTTGGCGCAGTGCCAGATACTTCACCCAATAGATCATCATATTTGCGCTCAAAACAATCGCCCAAAGGCCCCAGTTTGTGCCTTTGTCCACCAGTATTTGTATCACGAAAAAGATGGTTGCCAAAACCATCTGAACGATGGTGGCTTTTTCGCTTGCCTGTTTTAGCAGCTCTCGCTCATATATGTCCCGATTTTTGTTTTCCAATCTGCTTTTTGTTAAAATGTCGTCCTTGTTCATGATTAACCCTCCAGTCATAATTGACAAGTATACTTGTCAATTGTTTTGGAAAACTCTTAAGGACTTCATTCTTTTTGATCTTTCTAGAAGTGGGCAAACCGATGTGAAAAGCTGGGTTATTCCGTGGAAGCGTCATGGTGCTGGAGAAACCAAAGGGCTAGGATTGTGAACACGGCAGTGTAAATTATAGTGGAAATCAGGAAAAGGATAAAGTTCAGATCCATTTGAGGATTGTTGGCCCGCATCCCGATGCATAGGAGAGAGTACGGGAAAGCATATCCGAACCCTTGAGCAGTAAAGAGAAGTCCCGCGATGCCTCCTGCCAGGCCAAAGGCTATCGGCGGTGCAAAGGCTCGGATTACCAGGCTGAAAAAGAGTTGCACAGCGCAGACGGAAATTCCCCCCAGTGCCCCGCAGAGAAGCCATCCAGGCAGCTCTGGCGGTAGCGGGGCTGTGATTCCCACGATGATCCCGCTCAGAATAAAGAGTACCCCAATCCAAAGTTGGGAGAGCAGAGAAAGAACCGCAGCCCACACCAGTTTGGCAAGAAATAGTTCTCCCACCGGCACCGGCACGGTGAAAAAACAGTTCCAGTTGTGATCGGTGTGTTCCAGCCGCCACTGCCAGGCGCAGAACACCCCCAGCAGAGCGGGAAGAAAGAACATGGAGGAGAACAGGGTGTGCTGGCTCCACAGGCTGTACCAAGCGTCGTCCAGCACTGTAATGTTTCCCAGATAATTTCCCGTGCCCAAAATGGCAGGAAAGACCGGCAGGAGTACGAAAGCCAGCCATATCGGGGAACGGCGGCACTTCTGCAGCTCCGCATACAAGCAACGCAAAAACATACTTTATACCTCCTTTCGCACGAACAGAGTTCGACCTACCGCCAGGAATATCGTCGCCCACAGACACAACAGCAGCAGGTCTGTAGGTTCCGGCCATCGCCAATAGAACGAGGTCACCCGGGTAACCTGGTTCCAGTCCATCAAAACCAGGGACATCAAGCCGTAATACCCCCAGGGCACGCATCGGATCAGGGCTGGTGGAAATAGCATGGAGAGGATGCCCAGAAAACTTCCGGCGATGCCGCACACCAAAGCGGCAGCTTGATTGGCAAACCACAGGGATAACCCCTGCTGAAGGGCGTAAACCATCATGGACACTGCCCAGGAAATTAAGGTAAACACTCCAAACCGACCCCATGGGACCGGTCCCTGAAAGCCCTGCGCGATCCCTACGCCCAGAAATAGCCCTGAGCGAATCATCAGAAGGGCTGCCAGGACCAAGGCGCCCCAGCAAAGCTTAGCGGCATAGAGGCTGCCTGGCGACGTCATGGTCTCCAGAAGCTTCCAGGTACTTCCTTTGTGCTCCAACTCACAGTTCCGGCTGGCCAGAGTAGCCACGCTGAGGGGTAGGATGATGGCGTCTACCATGGACAGGTTGTAGAGCAGGAGCATCCAGCCCCATTTCAGATCCTCAGCATCCTGCCGGGTAAAGAACGCTCCCATCCAGATGAGCTCCACCGCCAGCACAGCGGCGCATACCAGAACGATTTTCCGGCGGCGGCACTTTAAAAATTCCAGTTTTAGCAGTTTCATAGGCTCGCCGCCTTTCCCGTCAGTTCCAGGAAGATGTCCTCCAGGCTCTTCTGCCGTTCCTCCAGTCGAATCACACCTAGATGGTTCTTCATCAGAAAGTGGGTGAGCTGGGCAGTAATCTCGTCGGAGAGGATAGGGAGGATCAGATATCCCTCCTCCTCCTGGAAAGGCACCGATTTCTCTGCCAGCAAATGATGGGCGATGGCGTTGTTGGTGGTACGCAGGGCCAGATGATGGCGGCTGCGGCTATGGAGAGCCTCTAGAGTGTCCTGGAACACCAGTTCTCCCTCCCGGATGATGGCTACATGGTCTGCCATCTGGTCAATTTCGCTGAGAAGGTGGCTGGATACTACCACCGTCATGCCGAATTGCCCCGGCAATTTACAGATAAGCTCCCGCATTTCCTGAATGCCTGCTGGATCCAGACCGTTGGTGGGTTCGTCCAGAATCAACAGCTTTGGATAACCCAGCAAGGCTGTTGCCAACGCCAGCCGCTGCTTCATGCCCAAAGAGTAGTGGGCTACCTTCTTCCCAAACTGGCCGTCCAAACGGACAATCTGCAGCACTTCCCGAATGTTTCGCTCTGGCACGCCTCGAAGAGTCTGGACAATCCGTAGATTTTCCTCGCCGGTTAGATGACCGTAGTAGCTGGGACTCTCAATTAAACTTCCCACCTGCCGCAGGACAGCGAGACGATTGGCGTTGTTCATTGTTTTTTCCAGTACCTGGATATCTCCCGCTGTAGGGCGCACCAGTCCCAGGATCATTTTCAGGGTGGTAGACTTTCCCGCGCCATTGGGACCGAGAAAGCCATAGATGCTGCCCTCTGGTACGCTAAGGTTCAGATGGGACACCCGCAGGGTGGTACCGTATTGTTTGCACAGGTCATGGGTTTCAATCATGTTCATGGCAAGACCTCCTTACGCCCTTAAATATAACACCTTCGCCTTACATCTTCTTGAAGGTCACCTTACGTTTACCTTACTTTTTCGATGTGGTCTGGACGGATGGATAGGATTTGTTATAATGAGGAAGAGAACAAAAAAGGAGACCTTGCCATGGCCTATCGTATTTTGATTGTGGATGACGAACCTGTGCTTCAGCAGATGGTGGGAAAAATTTTAATACGGGCGGGATATGAAACGCATTGTGCCTTCTCCTGTGCCCAAGCCCTAACTCAGTTTGACGCCGTCACACCAGATGCGGTGCTGCTGGATGTGACGCTGCCGGACGGTGATGGTTTTGCCCTTTTTGGAAAACTTCGGGAGATCCGGGATGTGCCGGTGTTGTTTCTCTCTGCCCGGGACGAGGATGAGGCACGGCTTCGCGGGTTAGGGCTGGGGGCGGACGACTACATTACTAAGCCCTTTCTGCCTCAGGAGCTGCTATTGCGTCTGCATTCGGTACTTCGGCGGGTTTATCACGAGGTGTTGCATACCGCCCGGCTGGGAAAGACAGAGATCGATTGGGGGAAAAGTACCGTCCGGAATAATGGGTCGGAGACGCCCCTCACCGCCAAGGAGTATGCTCTGCTTCGCAAGCTGTGGGATGCCCACGGCAACATTGTCACCATCGATGCACTGTGTGCCGCCCTCTGGGACGGGCCTTTGGTGGGGTATGAGAACACACTTATGGTCCATATCCGCCGTCTGCGGGAGAAAGTGGAGGAGAACCCCTCCCATCCTCGATTTCTACTGACGGTGCGAGGCCTGGGGTATCGCCTCAAACGGGAGGATCAGCTATGAAACTGCGCAGTGTATGGAAAGGGGCGGTGCTGGTAACCGTGTCAGCACTGCTCATTGCTGCTGTGACTTTGTTGGGGCTTCTGGCTTTCATTTGGTATAACTCTGACGGTGGTCAGGATTGGAGCGCCCCTGTGTCAGAGATCTCGGACGCTTTGCTTTGGGACGGAACCGCCTATCGGTTTACCGGAGAGACCCTGCTGGAGGAAGAACGCTGGGCCATGCTGCTCAATGAGCAGGGGCAGGTTGTCTGGTCTCTCCGGAAGCCAGCGGAGATCCCTAATGTGTATACTATCTCCCAGGTAGCCTCCTTCACCCGCTGGTATCTTAAGGACTACCCGGTTCAGTGCCGGGTGCGTTCCGACGGATTGTTGGTGGTTGGATCTCCCAAGGGGAGCGTGTGGAAGCACGACATTGCGATGGATGTGGATATGCTGTTGCAGACCCCTATCTGGTTCTTAAGCCTTTTTCTACTGGCTTTGGGTGGGGTGTTGAGCTTTTCCTACTTGACGGTGAGGCGGTGGTTTCGCCAAGCGCAGCAGGTACGGGATGCCGCACGATCCAACTGGATCAATGGTGTCTCTCACGATATCCGCACGCCTCTTTCGGTGGTTATGGGCTATGCTGCCCAGCTGGAGCAGGCAGAACTCAGTCAAGATCAGCAAAGCCAAGCTGCCGCCATCCGGGTTCAGAGCCAAATTATTCGGGATTTGGTAAACGACTTAAATCTCACCATGCGTCTGGATTGTGAGATGCAGGCACTCAGGAAGGAAACCCTGCAGCCCGAGGTTTTTCTCAGGCAGATTGCCGCCGATTTTCTCAATGGAGGTTTGGCGGAGGGATTTGGATTTGTAATGGATTTGCCGGAAACGGCTCTGCCGCAAATGCAGGGTGATCCTTTTCTTCTGCGGAGAGCGATGAGCAATCTGCTTACCAACTGCGTGCGTCACAATTCCCCTGGCGGTACCATTCGGCTGGGTGCGTGTCTGGAGGGAAAGATGCTTGTCCTGTTTGTGGAGGGTGGCACGGCAGAGGGTTCCAGGCCGGTTGATGCCGCCTGTCAGCTGGAGGCAGACGGCGGGGCCTCCCACGGAACAGGGCTTCGGTTGGTGGCTCAGATTGCTGCGGCTCACGGAGGGACGGCGAAGTTTTCTGCCGATGAAATCGTCCGCTGTGAGATTGGTTTGCCGATACAAAATCCAGAGAATAGAAGACGGTTTCCATAATTCCATAGGACATATTACAAGTGGTGAGGTATATGAAACACATTTTATTTGTAGAAGACGATTTGAGTCTTGTTCGCGGTCTATCTTTTGCTATGAACCGGCAAGGGTACGAGATTACGGTTGCTCGAACCAATCAAGAAGCCGGGCGGTTGTAGGGGCAAGGGCAGTATGACCCGGTGATCCTTAGTTATTTCCCCGCCGGCCGGTTCCGAATATGACCTGTGTCAAACCATCTACAGGACTTCCTATTTTTTCCGCAGAGCGGCATAAACTTGAGAACCAGTTTCACCAATGCACTGTTTATGAATTGTAATTATAGTTTGTTGATCATAAGTAGCCCAAATTGGTGTTGCAGCTTTTTCAGATCCACCTGAGAGAGATTATGAAGATTAACGCTGTTCCTGTGTCTCACCGTGTATTACCTGTTTAAGTCCTACACGGCGGGGACCGAGATGAAGAGCGGCACCTACCGCATCGTGATGATTTTGACCTTTATGTTTTGATGAATCTATGCCTGCCAATTTTGGTGTTTGGATTGGCCTGCATCGCCTTTTGTGCGCTGCGTTCCATTAATGCCAGCGGTCAGGTTTATAAAGTTGTACCTCGCACCTTTCGTCTGCGCGGATAAACGGGAACGAAAGCAAACAGGCAAACAGGGTTCCACCAAGTTCTTCGATCTGTTTGCCTTTGTGGCAGGTATTTGGAAAAATCTGTGGGGATTGCAAAAGAAAATCGCAATTTTTCAAATTTACCGTTGACAAGTCACGAATTCTCTGTTATAATAGCAAAGCACTCGGAAAGAGGTTATCTTTCCCAGAAATATGTGGGGGCCATTAGCTCAGTTGGCAGAGCANNTCGAATCTCCGATGGCTCACCAAAGAGGATCGGTTGTAAAAACGACCGGTCCTCTTTTTTATATGCAAAATCTTACCGTTTTCAAGACAAGCTGAAAGGTATCTTTGAAAATAGAGCTCGAAACCAAACGGCCAGGCGGCAGAATCTTCTGATGACGGGTTAGTCCAGGTATCCGGCAAAGTGTTCATCGTATGCCTGATATTTGCGAACCATCTCCCCAGTATCCGGATCCCTGCATACGGTGGCGCGGTTGGCGGAGAGCAGCCGCACCAGCTGATACACGTCAATCCAGATTTCCGCTTCTCCCTCCTTCTGGGATGGATCGAAGATCAGCTGCATCCCGAAGTGCAGATGCGGTACCGACATCCCGTTGACGTTTTCCGTGGTGCTGTAGCCTGTCATGCCCAGATATCCGATGACATCGCCGCCCCGCACCAGATCGCCGGGTTTTATCTCCCAGGCAAACGGATGATCCTTTCGCAGATGTGCATAATAATAGTATCGTTTTCCGTCGAAACTGCGGATCCCAATTCGCCAGCCACCATACTGGTTCCAGCCTGCCTGTTCTACGATCCCCGATTCCACCGCCACCACCGGTGTGCCAACAGCGCCGATCAAATCATTCCCCAGATGTTTGCGGCGGTATCCATAACTGCGTGAGTTTCCAAAATCGTCATAATGGGAATATCCGTATCCTTCGGCGATGGGGGAAAAAGCCTTCAGCCCATAGCTCTCGGTGCGAGAGGGGATACCGGTGACCTTATCGGGGAGCTGCCGCTGCCAAACCCCTACAAAGCCTCCCAATACAGCCTGATAGGCTTCCTGATAATAGTCAAAGCCTTTCATTCCGGCGCTTATGCTTTCCAGCGTTTCCCCTGAGCGTATTTTTTCGCATAGATTGGTGAGATGGTCGGGTCGATAGAGATTCCAGTCCCCGCCATAGCGGGCGGCCAAAAACGCCAAGAGAGAAATCCAGGAGAGATGATTTTGAGAGCCATAGGTGGAAATATCCTGCTCCAACGCAGCCTGCATTGCTTCGGCAGGCACATCAAAATCGACCCAACGAATGAAATCATTCTGCTGGGCATAAGCGGGATAGACCCGATCGTTCCACAGGGACAGCATACAGACGCAAAGAAAGACCAGAAAAAGCGACAAGCGGCAAAGGGCTTGAAACAGTCGCCGTTCCATCATTGTTTTCCACTCCTTTTCCAAAGGTTCCTCCCGTCACAGAGCAGTATATGCACAGGCAAAAGGCTTTAGCAGAAGGAAAATGTTAAGAGATATATTTGAATTGTTCATTCTTTCATGTTACAATATCGATAGGGTGGTTCCAATGGCTGCGATCGATCCGTCCAATATGGCGGCAGAAAAACGGAAGAATCACTCGATCGATACAGGTTTTTGCCATAGCGCAAGACGCAACAACGTTCCGGAAGGAGAGGGGCTGTTATGTCAATGTCATCAACATCTGAACACAAAAAAGATTTTTATACCGCAAAGTTGTTCTTGTGGTTTTCTTCGGCGATGACGGCTGTGTCTTTGCTGCTCAATGCACTGCTGTATCGGGAATCCAAGTTGGTTCAGATGTGGCGCAAACTGGATCGGACGTTGCTGCCGCACTTTGCAGCGATTCGATCCATCCATGAACCGGTGCCGGATGATACCCCCGATCCTCAGGATGGTTCCCCAATCATTCATCAGCGGGATATTCTGAATCGTCTGCGTTCTTATGAGCATATCTTGACCATTGGCAGGGTAAAGGCCCTGATCAACACACTCTTGATTATTGGCCTGAGCCTGACGGTGGTATTTGGTACCTTAGGGCTGCTTCGCCGCCGTGGGCGCAGATGAGGATTGTCCGTTCAGTTTTTGGAAAGATGGTATCGGATAGGGTGAAATAATAAAGACGTCCTTTTGACCGAATGGCCCAAAGGACGTCTTTTTCACGCTAAAATGGAAATTTGACCATAAACAGTAAAATGCATCTGCAATGGGGTGGTGCAACCCCCTTTTATGATTTCATCTTGATCCACACGCACATCTCACCGGGGCTGCGGTTGGCCCAGCTGTAATAGGGAATCCAGCGCAAAGGCTTGGGAAGATCGGTGGGAGGGGTGTAGCGGCGGTATAGGGCGCCATCCGGCTGCGCTTCCTGGCGCTGTAGAGCGGTACATTGCAAGGTGACCACGCCGTCCAGCAGCTGCGGTTCCCACTGGCAGGTAAACGCCGTATCCGGAGTTAGATAGATGCGGTGCAGATCTGCTCCGTTGTCCTCCTGTTCCAGACAATAGACCACCGGCCCTCTGGTGATGCAGACCTTGCCGGCGTCCTCCCGCACCTTGGGATGGGCGCTGATCATCTCCACCGGCATGGGCAGGGTGAGGACCACCGTGTCTCCGTCAGAGAAGGGGCCGGAAAGGGTGATGTAGCCTTTTTCCGGTGTGAGGAAGAGTGGTTTTCCGTTTACCGTCACCGAAAAGCTGCCCTCCCGGCACCAGCCGGGAATCCGAAGGGCATAGGCAAAATCGGCCGTCCCTTCCGGAATGGACAAGGTAAAGGTGATGGTTTCCTCCCATGGATAACGGGTTTTTGTGCGAATTGCAACCTTTTTGCCGTCCAGCTGGGTTTCCAGCAAGGATCCGGTATACAGATGCTGGTAAAGGATCTCTTTTGCGTCTTTTTCTCCTACGCTGTACAGATAGTTTCCCAGAGAAGCGATCAGTCTTGCCAGATTTGGCGGGCAGCAGGCACAGCCAAACCATTTTTGCCGCTGTACCTTGACGTGGGAATGCCCCTCATCCTTGAGACTTGCCTCCGGCAGTACTTCCAGGGGATTTACATAGAAAAAGCTGCGTCCGTCCAGGGACATTCCGCTGATGGTGCCGTTATAAAGGGCTTTCTCCATCACATCCCCGTAGCGCCCGTCGGGGTCCAGCTCCAACATCCGCTGGGCGAAGAAAACAAGGCCGATGGAAGCACAGGTTTCCCCGTAGATGGTATCGTTGGGAAGGTCATAGTCAAAGGTGAAGGCCTCTCCGTATTTGGAGGAACCGATACCGCCGGTGACATACATTCTTTTCTCTGTCAGGTTATCCCAGAGTGCTTTGCAGGCATCCACCAGCGTTGGATCGCCGGTTTCCCGGGCGACATCGGCCATGCCGCTGTATAGATAAACGGCCCGCACAGCGTGGCCTTCGGCGGCGTCCTGTTGACGCACCGGTTTTCCTGCCTGATAGTATTGAAACTGGAAATAGCTCTTTTCCCAGGCCCAGCGGTTTTGATTTTGCTGCATCTCCTGGCGGAAATAGTTGGGTTCCTGTCCCCGCTGGTCGATAAAATATTTGGCCAGACGCAGATATCTCTCTTCTTGGGTAATCTGGTACAGTTTTACCAGTGCCAACTCAATAACTTCATGTCCCGGATATCCGTGCAGCTGTCCTTCCTGGGGTCCGATGCACTGCTGTACCAAATCCACATAGCGCATCAGCGCTTTGAGCAGCTTGTCCTTTCCGGTGGCCTGATAGTAAGCGATGGCCCCTTCCAGAAAATGTCCCAGACAGTACAGCTCATGGTTGTTCATCAGACTGGTAAAACGTTTGTCCAGTCCGTTGATGATATAATAGGTATTCAGATAACCGTCGGGCTGCTGGGCAGCGCATACAATGTCGATGGCTTCATCGGCGGTGCGCTCCAACTCAGGGTCAGGGTGCCAGGTCAGAGAATAGGCTACCGCTTCCAGCCATTTGGCAAAATCACTGTCCTGGAAAACATGGCCGCCGAAGGTCCCGGTTTCCATCCCGGCGGCAACCCGGAAGTTGTGCATACAGTAGCTGGGGGCAGCTCCTTCAATTTGATCGTTGAGGGCTTTCCACTGGTATGGAATTACCTGGGTACGTACCAGTTCCTGAAACCGGCTCCAAAAGCCATCGGTGATGGTCATCTGTGAGAGAGGAAGAGAACGCAGAGGTTTTTGCACGGCAAACGCTCCTTTCTGTCACGATATGGAATCGGCCGTCCTTCTGTGTCTGGTTTGTGAGAGACAGCGGGAATTGACACAGCCCGATCCCAATGATAAGATAAAGAAAAAAGTAAAGGCGGATATAAAATGGAAAAAATAGCAAGCTTTTGTGTCGATCATGACCGGCTGCAAAAGGGGATGTATATCTCCCGCATTGACCGGGATATTGTTACCTACGATATCCGTATGGTGGTTCCTAACTCCGGGAAGTATCTGGAGAACGCAGCCATCCATAGTTTTGAGCATCTCTTTGCCACCTATGTGCGCAATAGTCCTTATACCGATTCCATTGTCTATGTGGGGCCGATGGGGTGCCGGACCGGATTTTATTTTCTCACCCGGGGAATGACCCATTTGCAGGCGCTCCATCTGTTTTTGGAGACACTGGATTTTATTGCGGCGTTTGAGGGTCCTATCCCCGGCGCACAGCTGAGCCGGGAGTGCGGCAACTATCTTGAGCATGATCTGGCAGGGGCCAAGGCCATTGCCGCAGATATGCAGCAGGTTTTGCGCGGTTGGAGCGAACCGATGATGGATTATGAATACCATCTGAAATAACGGATTGGCAGATAATAGAGGATAAAACTTTGGGTGAAGCGCAGAAAGCCCTGCGCTTCACCCATCTTTGTTGTCGGGAAAGTTTTACATCTTTTCCACGTTGGATTCCTGATATACCTTACGGATTTCATCTTTGTCCAGCACCATCAGGTTGCCCAGGGTACGGCGGTCGTACCAGGTGGCCTTGATGGTGAGATCCTCGATCTCCTCGTCGGTCATACGGCGTCCCAGCATTTCGGCTACGGTGATGGGCATACCCAGGCTGTGGAAGAAATTGCGGGTGGCCTCGATGCCTTTCACAGCCGTTTCCTCAGGGGTGGCGTCTCCCTGCTGGATGCCCCAAACATTCTGCGCGTAACGCACAAACCGGCTCACATCGGCTTTGTATACATGATACGCCCAGGCGCCCCAAATGGCGGCCAGGCCGGCGCCATGGGCTACGTCAAATTTGCCGCCCAGCTCATGCTCCAGCTGATGGGGAGACCAGTCGCCGGGTTTGCCCAGTCCGGTGAGATGGTTGTGGGATAGGCTTCCGGCCCACATGATCTCAGAGCGGGCCTCAAAGTTTTCCGGCTGCTCCATGCAGATGGGACCATAGTGGATCACATTGCGCAGCAGCGCTTCGGCAATGGAATCGGTCATCTCGTTGACGCCGCCATAGGAGAAATACCGGTCCAGGGTGTGCATCATAATATCCACGATGCCGCAGGCAGTCTGGTAGGGCGGCAGGGTGTAGAGCAGCTCCGGATTCATCAGAGTGAATTTGGGGCGGTTGAAGGGGGTAGAATAACCCTTTTTCAGCCAGCCATCCTCGTTGGTGATTACCGAGCTGTCGCTGGTTTCGCTTCCGGAAGCAGCCAGGGTGGGGATGTTGCAGTGAGGCAGCGCTGTCACCGGGTTGGCTTTGCGGTCATAGAAATCCCAGACCTCCCCGTCGTAGGGAACGCCCAGTGCAATGCCTTTGGCCGAGTCCATAGCGGAGCCGCCGCCCACAGCCAGGATAAAGTCGATCTTTTCCTTGCGGCAGAGCTGGATGCCTTCATGAACCAGCGCCAGATGGGGATTGGGCTGTGCGCCGCCCAGCAGCACATAGTAAAGGCCGGCTTCTTTCAGGGAAGCTTCCACCCGGTCCAGCAGACCGCTTCTCTTGACGCTGCCGCCGCCAAAATGTACCAGCACCCGGGTACCGCCCCAAGCCTTGATTTCCTTACCGACCCGCTGCTCTACCCCTTTGCCGAAGATGACCTTGGTGGGGGAGAAAAACTCAAACGAATTCATGGACACATTCCTCCTGTAGGTTGATAAAATTAAGATGTTTTGGGATAGCGGAATATGAAAAAGCGGCTTTCTGCGGCCGCTGCCGGAAACTGTGGGAAAGATTGCTGTTGGTAAGATGCCTTTAGAACCGGCCCTCTATGACAGTAGAGGTGGTCAGGGGTTAAGAACCGGCATCACCGAGCAGGCCAGAGGCATTGCATAGACGGTTTTGCCGCCGGTGAGCAGGGAATCGATCTTCTGCTGGATGTTGTCGGGAGAGCAGGGCTCCCAAAACAGATTTCGTACCTCGCCGGGGGCCATATCGGTAACCAGCACCACATGACAGTTGGCGGAAACCTTGGCGTATCCGCCTTCCTTGGCGCCAACCCCCGGAGCGGGATCCAGCATATTTTCCGCCAGCAGCTGCTGGGGGGGCGAAAATTTTGCGAAACGCTTCCCCGATGGCAGGCTTGCCGTAACCCTCGGGACAGGCGGCGGTAATCAGCAGGGTACCGCCGGGTTTCACCCCTTTGAAGGCGTTCTCCAGCGCTTTCTGCATCTGGTCGATGTTGATGTCTTTGGGAAAGCCTCCGGAGGAGGCCACTACCACATCCGCCAGCTGCGGGATAGGGTGGCCGTATACCTCATCGACAAAACGACAAGCGGCCCGATGGGCTGCAAGATAGTCCCCTGCAAAGCTGCGCAGGATCTGCTGGTTGAGGTCGTTGATTACCACATTGACGATAAAGTGAATGCCAATGAGACCGCCGGCTTCATCCATGTCTTCCCGAAGGGGATTGCCCTCCAACGCGCCGGAATGGCATTGGGGGAGTACTGCCATCTTATGGTTTTGCTGTACCGAATCCATCCGGCAGGCGCCGGGGAAGAAGGCTTTTGCTCCGGCGGAGTATCCGGCGAACCAGTGGTAATCCACATTGCCGGTGGCGATGCGCAGATCGGCTTCCAGTACCAGACGGTTGACGTTGAGTGGCGTTCCTCGGGAGGTGGTGGCCAGATAGACAAAGTCTCCCGGAACCGAATCGACACAGCGGATACGCTTGTACATTTCCTCTCCCATCAGCTGCTGTTGTTCCTGGGGGGTATGGTTGCGGTGGGAACCCAGTCCGAACATGACCAGAATATTTTCATCTACAATGCCGCAGTCGTTTAATGCCTGTACCAAGGGAGGCAGAATTTTATAGGTGGGCGAGGGACGGGTTAAGTCGCTGGCCATAACAACGACTTTGAGCTGCCGGGGGGCTTTTCCGGTTTTTTGCGCCAGTGCTTCCACCGTCTCCTGGAGTGAACCACAGCCGATGGGTTCCCGGATGGAGCGGGCCACCTCCTCAAGCTGCTGTGCCTGGGGGAGGGAGAGGGACTCAGCCGGAAAATTTCCGTCCAGCACGCCCAACAGGTTTTCGGTGGGCAACTGTACCGAAAGCATACGCCGGTCGTAACGAAGGGAGACGAGGGTGCTTTGAGACATATTGGTCACCTCCGATGGTCTACGAAAGATTGATAGAAAGGTTATTTTGGTCAAAGGTATGGTGCATGGAGGTTTCCGGTGCCGGATGAGGTTATCAACCTGCACTGGAAATCAGATAGGACAAGGTGCTGCCGGTTTCACAGAGAAATCGGTGAAGCATACATACTGGAAAACAGCGTTTTATGCCGCTGTGCATGACCCAGGGTAAGCCTTGTTTTCTTCGATATCATCAACAGTGTACCATATTTTGCGCGGCACAACAAGAGCAATTGTACAAAATTCACAACAGTGTTACAACCTTTGTCCCGGTCAACATCGATTGAACAAAAAGCAGGAAGGAGACCTCCGAGGATCTCTCCTTCCTGCTTTTGTGAGCAGAGATTTTTTTGAGAAATTGGAAAACCGCCTTTTTATTCCTGTGCGCCTACCTTGGTTTCACAGCCAAATGCGCCGATGACCATGCGGGAAAGAGGTAATTTTTCGTCGGAATCGGGCAGATCTCCGATGGTCATAAATTTGCCGCTGGCTTCCAGATCCTGTTTGCTACCGTTTTCTTTGGTGGCAAAGAGCACCCGCTCAACCGCATACACCGACTGGCAGAAGGGAAGCGCCTTTTCGCATACTGTCTCTCCGTCCCGCTGCACCGAAATC
This sequence comes from Ruminococcaceae bacterium UBA1405, assembly GCA_002305685.1. Classification (GTDB taxonomy): domain Bacteria; phylum Bacillota; class Clostridia; order Oscillospirales; family Ruminococcaceae; genus UBA1405. The sequence goes on along the minus strand of DBQB01000016.1, from coordinate 75,329 downwards.
TGCCAGCGGTTTTGGGCGCAGTCAAACGTTGTCTCCAGAGTATACCATACGCCGGTCTCGTACCCACAAAGATCATGGTAGACGCCGTTGCCCTTTGCCCGCAGCACTGCGTCTGCGCCGAAGGTGACAAAGAAGGGAACCGCGCCTTTCCGGTCCTGCCATTCGATCCGCATCGGAGCGTTATCTGCGCCGATCTGCTGGATCATGATCCGCACGGTGACTTTGCCTACCTGCGCCGGAGGGATTGCCCGCTCCGCCTTGGCACGATCATAGGGGTCGGTGTCGCTGAGGGTTACCACATTTTTTCCCTCGAGACGCTCCACTGCTACAGGGGCCCAGAGAGGAGAATAGATGTTCCAGTCGGTTACCTCGCCGCCGGGCGTCAGTTCAGAAAAATCATCCGTCACGTCGGTAAGCTGGATACCGGTAACCGGAACCGGGATTTTGCTGATCCACATATCCTCCTTGTTCACCGAGTAGGCCAGCCAAAGGGCGCCATCGGGGGTTTGGGGGAAGATCTCCTCAATGCCCCGCATATATTGGGGACCAAAATTTTTGGCAAATCCCTGATAACGGCTGGGGGCTACCTCGGTGGTCACCGCCAGCATAGAGTCAAAATCGTGTCCGTTTTCTCCGGTGACCGCCGCAATAGGCCAGCGGTGCATCGAATCGGTGTGGGGATTGTAGCAGAGAATATACCGTCCGTCGCTGGTGCGCTGTCCCCATACTTTTCCGGTGGAGGTTTCAACGGAGCTGCAGCGCACCGGTTTGCTCCAGCTCTCTCCCTGGTCGCAGGTGATGGAGCACATGGCGTGTTTATACACCCCTACAATTTTGCCTTCCGAATCGGTATAGGTACACAGTGCCTGTCCGCCATGTTGGGTGAAAAGATTGGGGTCAAAACGCTGTTCCTCCCACCACTGCTGGACATATACCCGATCCGCCAGCAGTTCCTCGCAAGCGTTTATGAGTTCCGGATTGCCGCTCTCGGAGAAGTGGGGGAAACCGGGAGCCGTCTGGGCATTGTAACCGGCGGCGGTGTTGTAGGCAAGAAAATAGACGGGGGAAAACTGCATATCCGGGTAGATTTCCCGTACCACCCGCCCGATTCCCCAGCCGTTGCAGGGCGCAGTGTGGGGTTCGGGGCTGATACCATAAAAACCGGTGACCAGTAGCCGTCCGTCCTTGGTGACATAGAATCCGCACCGCTGGTGCATACAGGCGCAGAAGGTTTCCGGAGCAGGAGGAAGCAGGTGTTTATTTGGGCCTTGGTAATGCTCTGCGGTGAGGTAATATTCCGGGAAGATGACCTGAGGTTTTTCCCAGTGAATGCCATCCACAGAGGTCACCAGCAGAGAATGGGAGCGGCCCTCATGTTCCCCCACCGGATTGGAGAGATATTCATAGAAGAAACGGCCCTGCCACCAGCAGAGAGCGGCGGCATGGTTGTAGGTCCAACCAAAATCGTCCTGCAATTCAGGGTGGTTGCGGCAAGCCCGCATGACCTGATAGCTTTTGACTCCTTTGAGATGGCGCAGCGCACCGTCGTGATATCGTACATCTGCTTTTTCCCGGCCATGGTAGCGCAGGGGATGATCCTTTGTGATTTGTTCACGGTAGTTCATAGACGGATACCTCCTTGTGGGATATGGGTGAGATGAAGGGAAGGATGAAAAGCCTCTTTTGCGGTTTCCTTCTTTTGGTTTTTACCGGTCTTGCGGCGGAAGCGTGGAAAGGAATTCAGCATTCATAGAGATACAGAAACGTCCGGAACAAGCGGGGTTCCGGACGGAATGATTTCGGATTATTTGAAGAACAGGGGCAGCGGCTCCAAAAAGACAATATCGCTTCGCTCGGCGGCATCGCCCTCCGCCAGCACGGCAGCTTTGCAGACAATGTTTCCGCCTGCCGCTTTGACCAGCTCCTCCAAAGCGTGGAGAGACTCTCCGGTAGAGATGACGTCATCCACAATCAGCACCCGCTTGCCCTTCATCTCGTCGGCATAATCCCGATCCAGATACAGTTTCTGAGCAGCGGCGGTGGTGATGGATTTCACTTCCACACAGATAGGGTCCCGCATATAAACCTTCACCGATTTGCGGGCCAGATAGTACTGCTTTCCGGACTGGCGGGACATCTCGTAGGCCAGAGGGATACCCTTGGATTCGGCGGTGATCATCACGTCGAATTCAGGACATTTTTGCAGCAGTTGGGTGGCGGCGGCCACCGTGATCTCCACATCGGAGAACATCACAAAGGCAGCGATATCCAGCTTATCGCTGACGGCGCACAGCGGCAGACGGCGGGTCAGCCCTGCGATCTTCATTTCATAATACTGTTGTTCCATGAAAAATGATGTCATCCTTTCGGTTTGATGAAAAGTGAAGCGCTAAGACAGCTGCATCAGCCGGGAGGCCATGCCAGACTTCTGCCCGCCAGCACATGAAAATGCAGATGCGGCACCGACTGTCCGGCATCTGCTCCGCAGTTGGAGACAACACGGAACCCGCCTGTAAGGCCCAGTTGACCCGCCAGTTGGGCGATCACTTCATAGATATGGGCGACAATGGCGCTGTTTTCCGGGGTGATGGCATCCGCGCCCGAGATATGGGTTTTGGGAATCACCAAAAAATGCACCGGTGCCTGGGGATCAATGTCATAGAAAGCCAGCAGCGTATCGTCCTCAAAGAGCTTTTTGGACGGGATCTCGCCGGCGGCGATTTTACAGAACAGACAATCCATCGGTCTTTTCTCCTTTCTTTTGGTTAAAGTGGTTCTCTCTCCATTTTATAACAAAGCCCCCGGTGTGACAAGGGCTTTTTGTGACATTTTACGGAAAGGGTATTTTGAAAGAAAATCGAAAATTTTCCCCCGATTTTCCCCGGAATTTTCCCGAATTTCCCTTGACAAAGACGGTTCCGGGCGTATATAATATTCTGCGTGGTATGTTGCGCTCTGGGTGGTTTTCTGCTTCACGGCAGGGAACACTGTGGCACCTGTGGGACGCAGCGCGCTGTCGATCCGTTGTGGAAATCGGGGAGACGGCAAATGGAACAAATGAAATAGCGTGTCGCGTGGTGAGAAGGCGGCACTGTTATTTTTGAGGTGCAAATTTATGCTGTTAAATCTCAGGCAGCTTTTCCTGGAAGAGGGCAAGAGTGTCTCCTTTTCCGAGACGATGCCCAATACCGATGAGGAGTTATGGCCGGGTCATCCTGTTGCGTCTCCCATTCGGTTGACAGGGGAGGTAAACAACCGCGCCGGTATTGTAACCCTTACCTATACCGCCGCGTTTCGGTTCCATTCCCAGTGTGACAGATGTTGTGCTGAGGTGGACCGGCAGGAGAATTACCGCTTTACCCATGTGCTGTTGCAGCAGCTGGAAAACGAGGATGACGATGGTTATATTGTCATTCCCGACGGTACGCTGGAACTGTTTGGGCTTGCAAGCGCCGACATCAGCCTTGAGCTACCAACCAAGGTGCTTTGTTCGGAGGATTGCAAAGGGCTTTGTCCCGTATGCGGGAAGAATCTCAACGAGGGTAGCTGTGGATGCCAGACCAAGGAAGTGGATCCCCGGTTTGCAAAGCTGCTTACCCTGCTTGAAAAGGACAAATGAAATGATAATATAGCATAGGAGGTGCTGATCATGGCAGTGCCGAAGAGAAAAACTTCCAAGGCTCGTCGTGACAAAAGACGTTCTAACGTTTGGAAACTGGAGACCCTGAACTTCTCCAAATGCCCCCAGTGCGGAGAGCTGAAGCTCCCCCACAAGGTTTGTGGAAACTGCGGTTACTACAAGGGTGTTGAGGTCGTCAAGGTCGAGGCCTAATTACCTAATTAAAGGTAACGAACCGATAGAAAGAGGAGGAGCCTGTGTTCCTTCTCTTTTTTGTTGTATGTACTTCCCTCTGTTCCCAGGTCCCCAAGTCCCCGGTCCAAAAATGTCGCCGGCAACAATGGATGACGAATTTTTTTGGGGGAAAAGGCAGCGGCTTTGCAAGGAGCGGATACTGGATGCCTGAAGAGGATAGAAACTGGGAATACTCAGGGAGAAGATACTGCGGATTTTTCTGCATTTGAGAAAGGAGGGGCTGTATCATGGCAGTACTGATTGAAGGGGTGGAGTCCGCCTCCCCGGCGATGCGCAGCGGAATGCAGGTAGGGGAGACGCTTCTCTCCATCAACGGCAACGAGATTTCCGATGTGCTGGACTACCGTTTTTATATGACCGATCCGGTACTGGAGGTGGAAACGCGAACCTTTTCCGGACAAACCAAACATTATCGGGTGGAAAAGGAGGAGTATGAGGAGCTGGGGCTTACCTTTGACACCTATCTGATGGACCGGCAGATGAGCTGCAAAAATCGGTGCATTTTTTGTTTTATCGATCAGATGCCCAAAGGGATGCGTCCGTCGCTGTATTTTAAGGACGACGATTCCCGTATGTCCTTTCTCTTTGGCAACTATGTGACGATGACCAATATGACCGAGCAGGATATCCAGCGGATCATCAAAATGCATATCAGCCCCATCAATGTTTCGGTGCACACCACCGATCCTCAGCTGCGCACCGAAATGATGGCAAACCCCAAAGCGGGGAGCAGCTTAAAGTATCTGCGGATGCTGGCGGACGGCGGAATCCGCATCAATGTACAGATGGTGCTCTGTCCCGGCATCAATGACGGGGAAGCGCTGCGCCGTTCTCTGGAGGATCTGGAAAAGCTGATGCCGGCGCTGGAGTCGGTTTCCTGCGTGCCGGTGGGACTGACCAAATACCGGGACGGGTTGTATCCCCTTCGCACCTACACCAAGGAGGAAGCCCTGGAGACCATCGAACTGATTCACGGTTTTGCCCAGCGGATGCTCCAGCAGTACGGGAGAAGGGTAGCCTATCCCTCGGACGAGTTTTTCCTCAAAGCACAGCTGCCATTTCCGCCGGTGGAATATTACGGGGATTTCGATCAGCTGGAAAGCGGCGTTGGAATGATGGCGCTATTAGAGCAGGAATTTCAGCAGGCGCTGGAGGGGGTAGCCTCCCGCCCCATTCACCGCACCCTCTCTGCCGCGACGGGGCTGCTTGCCTATCCTTTGATCAAAAGGTTGGCTGGGCTGCTGATGGAGCGGTTCCCGGGGCTGGATATCCGGGTTTACGCCATCGAAAACCGGTATTTCGGGGAGGAAATCACGGTGGCGGGCCTGATTACCGGCGAGGATCTCACCGCGCAGCTGGCCGGCAAACCACTGGGGGAGGCGCTGATCATCCCCGCGGTGATGCTGCGGCATGAACAGGACCGCTTTTTGGACGATATGCCTTTGACCAAGGCTCAGCAGCTGTTGGGGGTGGAGATCCGTCCGGTGCAGAACGACGGATTCCTCCTGGCGGACGCCCTGGCCGGGGAAGCAGTATATCAGTAAAGCCATAACAAGATATTTCATAGAACTATGTTTTGACAGTCAGGGAAGGGAAGTGAAATTTCATGAGCAAACCCATAATCGCTGTGGTAGGACGGCCCAACGTGGGCAAGTCCACCCTTTTTAACAAGCTGATCGGACAGCGGCTCTCCATTGTGGAGGATACCCCCGGAGTGACCCGGGACCGGATCTATGCTGAGCTGGAATGGGCTGGTCATACGGTGATGCTGGTGGATACCGGTGGTATCGAGCCCAAAACCAACGATGTGATTCTCTCGCAGATGCGCCGTCAGGCAACCCTGGCCATCGACAGCGCCGATGTGATTATTCTGGTGACCGATCTGCGCACCGGCGTCACCGCCACCGATCAGGACGTTGCCGCCATGTTGATGAAGAGCGGCAAACCGGTGGTACTGTGCGTCAACAAATGCGACAGCATCGGCAATCTGCCGCCGGATTTTTATGAGTTTTATAATCTGGGATTGGGCGATCCTATCCCGGTTTCTTCGGTTCATGGCCATGGCACCGGCGATCTGCTGGACGCGGCTTTCGCCCACATCGATTTTGATCGGGATGATGGGTACGATGAGGACATGATCCAGGTGGCTGTGGTCGGAAAACCCAATGTGGGTAAATCTTCGCTGGTCAACAAGGTCTGCGGGGAGGAGCGGGTGATTGTTTCGGACATCGCCGGAACCACCCGGGACGCTACCGACACGGTGGTGGAAAACAAGTTCGGCCGGTTTGTCTTTATCGATACCGCCGGTATCCGGCGCAAATCCAAGGTAGAGGAAGCCATCGAGCGGTACAGTGTGCTGCGCTCCTATATGGCGGTGGACCGGGCACAGGTGGTTGTGATTGTCATCGACGCTACCGAGGGCTTTACCGAGCAGGATTCCAAGATTGCCGGTTATGCCCATGAGCAGGGAAAAGCCTGCGTGGTGGCAGTGAACAAATGGGATGCGGTGGAAAAAACCGACAAGACGATGGATGAGTTCCGCAAAAAGCTGGAGAACGATTTCAGCTTTATGTCCTATGTTCCGTTTGTCTTTATCTCGGCCCGCACCGGACTGCGGTTGGACCGGCTGTTTGAGCTGATCAACTTTGTCAACACCCAAAACGCCATGCGCATTTCCACCGGAAAGCTTAACGATGTGCTGGCCTATGCTACTGCCCGGGTACAGCCTCCGTCCGACAAGGGCAAACGTCTGCGGATCTTCTATATGACCCAGCCCTCCACCCGCCCGCCGACCTTTGTCACCTTCGTCAACGACGCGACGCTGTTCCATTTTTCCTATCAGCGGTATCTGGAAAATCAGATCCGGGAAACCTTTGGCCTGGAGGGCACCCCTATCCGCATGATTGTGCGGGAGCGGGGAAAGGACGATAAATAATGCCACCAGGCGGCAGGCCATGGAAAATTTATCCTACGGTCTTGACGCGGCACAAAGGCGGCGTTTATACTGAAGTGGAAAAAGTATCGGTTGTTACATGAACCATCAATCTGAATCGTTTGGAGATGACAGCTATGATTATTCTGGGAATCCTGCTCTCGGCGCTGTGCGCCTACCTGCTGGGAAGCATCAACTCTGCCATCCTTGTATCCAGGATTGTTGCAAAGGATGATGTGCGCAACCATGGCAGCGGCAATGCGGGCATGACCAATATTCTGCGGACTTACGGAAAAGGTCCGGCTGCCTTTACGGCGGTGGGAGATTTTGCCAAGGGCGCTGTTGCGGTGCTTATAGGGCGTCTGATCTTCCATATCCTGGGCATTTCCGACGTGGATGGCGGATATGTGGCGGGATTTTTTGCGCTGCTGGGTCACCTTTTCCCGCTGTATTTTGGGTTTAAGGGCGGAAAAGGGGTTTTGACCAGCGCAGGGGTGGTGTTTGTCATCCATCCGCCGGTGTTTTTTATCCTGGCTGTGATTGTGATTCCCACCATCTTCCTGGTGAAGATTGTCTCGCTGGGTTCCCTTCTGGCCGCAGTGCTGTTTCCCATCGCAACCTTTTTGCTCTATGGGATGCATTTTAATCTGGACCTGCTGTTCAGCTGTCTGATCAGCGGTGTGGTCATCTATATGCACAGAGCGAATGTCAAACGACTGCTAAACGGAACCGAAAACAAATTTGGCTCATCTCAAAAAGGTTCCAGCAAAAAGAAACCCCGCCGCTGAGCGTATCCGTCGCGGCAGCAGACCGTCGGGACGGAATCTTTCCCCTTCCTTCCCGATGCTGGTTAATCCATAGGGAAGGAGAAAAAATATGGCAAATATTGCGGTTTTAGGGGCGGGCGCCTTTGGAACGGCGCTGGCTGTCTTGGCAGCCGGCCAGGGGCATCGTGTATCCCTTTGGGCCAGCAACCCTGAATCTCTGGAGGCGATCCGCAAGGACGGCGAAAACCGTAAGCGGTTGCCAGGGGTGACGGTTCCGGAAAGCATTTATCTTTCCCACCAACTGGAAGATGCCGCTCAGGCAGAGCTGATACTGCTGGCTGTTCCGTCCTTTGCGGTGCGTCAGACAGCGGCAAAGCTGCGCCCTTATTTTTCGCCGGACCGCCAGACGGTGGTTTCGGTGGCCAAGGGATTGGAGGCAGGTACCCTCAAGCGTTTTTCCCAGGTGCTGGAGGAGGAATTGGGGGCGCCGCCGGTCATCCTCTCCGGTCCCTCCCATGCGGAGGAGATTGCCGTGGGAGTTCCTACCACGGTGGTGGCTGCTTCCCGCCGCAGAGCTGATGCGGAGTGGGTACAGGATCAGCTGATGAGTCCTGCCCTTCGCATCTATGTCAGCGATGACGTGACCGGAGTGGAGCTTGGGGGAGCATTAAAAAACATCATCGCCCTTGCGGTGGGGGCCTGTGACGGCCTGGAACTGGGCGACAACGCCAGGGCCGCGCTGATGACCCGGGGAATTACCGAAATTGCCCGGTTGGGGGTTGCCATGGGTGCGCGCAGCGAAACCTTTGCAGGCCTTTCGGGAATTGGAGATCTGATTGTCACCTGTACCAGCCGTCATTCCCGGAACCGCCGCGCAGGCCTGCTGATTGGCCGCGGATGCGACGCGCAGCAGGCCCTTGCGCAGGTGGGAAGCACGGTGGAAGGATATTTTGCGGCGGACGCTGCGTACCGGCTTGCCGAAAGTTTGGGCGTGGAGATGCCGATCATCCGCCAGGTGCATCAGGTGCTGCATGAGGGAAAGATGCCCCGGGACGCCATTGCAGCTCTGATGGAACGCCCCAAACGCCATGAATCGGAAACCATCTGGCTGCTGTCCTCTTCCAGATGACCGATTGTTTGAAATTTGGTGGAAAAGCGCAGAAAAACTTTTCTTTTCCTGCCTTTTTTCCAAAAAAATCTCTTGCTTTTCTGCGGGTTTTCTGGTATCATAATGTACGTTGATTTTTTGGATTGCTATTAAGGAGGTGTTAGCACATGGCTAAATGTGATATATGCGGAAAAGGCGTTGTCTTTGGGATTAAGGTTTCTCACTCTCATCGGAGATCCAACAGAACCTGGAAGCCCAATGTCAGACGTGTGAAGGCTGTTGTGGACGGAACTCCCTGCCATATCCATGCCTGCACCCGTTGCCTGCGTTCCAACAAGGTTACCCGTGCTATCTAATGACATGGGATACATTGTGAAGGATTTGAAACGGTATCGGACGGCACAGTGTTGAAAACGCTGTGCCGTCTTTCCTTTTTATGTGGAAAACTATGCGGTTGGAAAGTGAAATATATCCTTCGGCATCCCGGGATTGCTTGTCATTTTTCCGGATTATCGTTATAATAGTGCTGTGATAATTTATGTTCGCGGGTTCCCAGGGAAGAGGCCTGCGGTGGTTGCGAAGGGAGCGGTACCATGTCGTTTGACGGAATCTATACTCTTTTGGCCAGGTGTATCGTGCTGGTGGGGGTGATACCGGTGCATGAATGCGCCCATGGCTGGATGGCGGAAAAACTGGGGGATCCCACCGCCCGCAACAGTGGACGCCTTACCCTCAATCCTTTGCGCCATTTTGATCCCATCGGCAGCGCGCTGATGCTGCTGACCGGTTTTGGCTGGGCCAAAGCAGTGCCGGTCAATCCCCGTTATTTTAAAAACCCCCGTCAGGGCATGGCGCTTACAGCTCTGGCAGGGCCTGCTGCCAACCTGTTGTTCGGCTTTGTGCTGCTGCTTCTTTATCGGGTATTTGGAGGCGTGGTTGTGGGAACGCCTCTGTATCTGACGTCGGCGCCGTTTCAGATTTTTACCTATGCCGTTTTGGAGATTGTCTGGTCAATGATGCTGATCAACCTCTCCCTTGCGGTATTCAATCTCATACCGGTTCCGCCGCTGGATGGTTCCAGAATCGTGGCGCTGCTGCTGCCGGCACGGTGGTATTTTAAGATCATGGAATATGAGCGGTATATCTTTGTGGCGATGGCAGTGCTTCTCTTTACCGGGGTGTTCTCCCGTCCGCTCAACGTCGCAGTACAGTATCTTCTTTGGGTGATGGTGCGGCTGACAGATTTTGTGAACATATTGTTTTAACTTTTGGCATACTGCCGGTATGGCCGGCAACAGGAAGGGGCAGAATCTAGGGGAATGGAATCCATCTCGTTTAAGCTGGAGCAGTTTGAGGGACCGCTGGACCTGATGCTTCACCTGATCTCCCAGCATAAGCTGGACATCTTCTCGGTGGAGATTACCAGTGTGATGCAGCAGTATCTGCAAATTATTGGGGATATGCAGCGCCAGGACATGGAGATAGCCAGTTCCTTTTTGGAGATGGCGTCCCGCCTGGTATATATCAAAACATTGTCGCTGCTGCCCAAGCGGCAGCAGGAACAGGAAGAATTGACAAGGGAACTGACAGGACAACTGATTGAATATAGCTTATGCCGCCAGGTGGCGGCAGTACTGGGGGAAAACTATGTAGGAGATCGGCTGTTTACTCATCCCGCTCAACTGCCAGAAACGGACACTACCTATCGGAGAATTCATCGGCTGGAGGAACTGATGCGGGCGTATCTCTCCGCAGTGGGACGGGGACAGCGAAAATTGCCTCCTTCCCAGGAGGTGTTTCGTCCTATTGTGCGGCGCCATGTAGTGTCGGTTTCCTCTCGTATTGCTTACCTGTTGCAGCGGCTTTACGCCAAACCCCAAATCCCTTTTTTACAGCTGTTTGCTGAGATTACTGACCGTTCGGAGCTGGTGGCTACCTTTTTGGCGGTGCTGGAGCTGATTAAGGACCAGCGCATACAGGTGCTGGACGATGAAGCGCTGACCGTTTCAGCGGTTTATCCCTCGCCTGCCCAGCCGCCGCTCTCCTGAGTCCGGAGAAGAAGTTAACTGCCGAAGCTGCGGCAGTGCGACGTGATACCGATGAAAGGCTTGATTATGGAACAGTTGAGGATTGACAGACGAATTGAGGCAATACTTTTTGCCAGCGGTGCACCGGTGTCCTGTGAAAGATTGGCACAGGCCCTGGGCCTTACCAAAGGCGCAGTGTACCAGCAGCTTCAGCTGCTGGAGCAGCAGTATGATACACAGAAAACCGCCTGGCAGCTGCTGCGGTTGGAGGATAGCTTTCAGCTTTGTACCCGTGCGGAGTATGCCCCGGACATCAAAGCGGCCCTGGCGATTACCAGGAACACGCCGCTATCCCAAGCGGCGATGGAGGTGCTGGCGGTTATCTCCTACAATCAACCGGTGACCAGAGCGTTTGTGGAACAGGTTCGAGGGGTGGATTGCTCCGCGGTAATGAACTCTCTGGTAGAAAAACACCTCATTGAGGAGGCTGGCCGTTTGGAACTTCCCGGCAGGCCTATTGCCTACCGGACCACCGATGTTTTCTTGCGCAGTTTTGGATTGGAAAGCCTTGAACAGCTCCCCGCTGTACCGGGACGGGAAGAGCAGGAGCAGCAAACGATTTTGGAAAAACCGTGACAGGGCTGTATATGGCCGTTTTTACCGGGAGGTGAAGAGATGGACGCCGGATGGATCGCCGTTTTGGTACTGGCACTGCTGTTGCTTGCGCTTTTGCTTTTCCCCATACGCATATCCCTGTGCTATGATAGCGGTAATCGCGGCAACGGACAGGCTCAAACTTTTCGCTGTGTGCTTGAGCTGTTGTGGTGGAAGATTCCCCTCTATCCGTCCCAGGAAAAAATGCTGACGCCGCAGCAGAGAAAGAGAAAGGAAAAAAAGCTGGCGCGGAAAAATGCGAAAAGAGACGCAAAAGCTGCGAGAAAAGGCCATAAAAAGGCTAGCAAAACCTCTGAGAAGCCCCGTGCCAAGAGGAATTTGTCCGAAACGTTGGATCTGCTGCTGCAAATTTCCAGGAGCGGTTCCAAGGCGGTTAAACGATTCTGGAAGGGCTTTCGGGTGGATCATCTGACGCTATATCTGAAAGTGGGCGGTGTAGACGCGCAGGCGACGGCTGTCTCCTACGGAAAAGCCAACGCGGCGGTATATACGGTATACGCCTTTTTGATGCAGCTTGTGACGCTGCGCTGCACCAAAATTCAGATTGAACCGGATTTTATCACCGGGGAAAGCCGGATTTATCTTTCGGGAAAGCTGTTTTTTCGGATAGGTACAGTGTTGGCGGCAGGCTTGAGCGCGTCTGGGGATTTGCTGCGGCTTCTACTTGGAGGGGAGAAGGCCCAAAAAACCGCAGTATCCTAGGCAGTTACAATGGGTTTTACCACCGGCTGACGGTGGATGAAAAAGCAAAGTAGTGGAGGAAAATGTTTATGAGCCAGAATTCGATTCAAGAGATACTCAACGATTCCATGAAAAATTTACGGGATCTTGTGGGCACCGAGACGATTATTGGGAAAGCCATTGAAGCCCCTGGCGGGACTATCATTATACCGGTTTCCAAGGTAAGCTTTGGATTTGCCTCGGGCGGCTCCGATCTGCCGACAGCCAAGCCCAAGGATCTGTTTGGCGGCGGCAGCGGCGGCGGTGTGACGGTTACCCCCATTGCGTTTCTGGTTATCACCGGGGCTGGAGAGGTGCGTCTGATGCAGGTGGCCGATGACAACAACAATGCAGGCCGGGCGCTGAACATGATCCCGGAGGTAGTGGATAAGGTGGTTTCACTGATCCAGAAAAAGAAAAATGACGGGGACGAGAGCGATACCGCTGAGGCGGTAAAGCCGTAATCTTCCCCGCAGAGAACGCAACATACCCTTTTTCTTTGCTGCATATGCTCTGATAGAACGGGCAAGACAGGAGGAAGAGGGATGAAATACTTTTTGTTTCGCTGGATGACCGTTGTGGCGGCTTTGTTTTTTGGTACGATGTTGCTGCCCGGTGGTTCTATTACAGTTCAGTCAGGGGATGGATGGGCGGTCGCGTTGCCGTTGGGGGAAGGTCATGCCAAGGCCATGGCGCTTTTGGAGGGAAAAACCGGACGGCTGCTCTTTGGGGTAAATCCGGATCGGTGTCTCCCCATGGCCAGCACCACCAAAATCATGACGGCTCTTTTGACGCTGGAACAGCCGTGGCTGGATACCTCCTTTGTGGTCGATGCGGCGGCGATACAGGTGGAAGGATCTTCCATGGGACTCAAGGAGGGAGATATTGTAACGCTGCGCACGTTGGCGGCAGGAATGCTGCTTGCCTCCGGAAACGACGCTGCCAATGCAGCGGCGGTGGCGATTGACGGTTCTCTTTCAGAGTTTGCCAAACGGATGAACCGTCGTGCAGCGGAAATCGGAATGGAAAACACCTCCTTTGTCACCCCCTCGGGACTGGACGATGAGAACCATTATTCCACAGCCCGGGATATGGGGATGCTCGCCTGTGCGGCGTTAGCGAACCCAGATTTTGCTTCGCTGTGCAGTGCCTCCACCCTTCGCTTAAGCTACGGCAATCCCCCGTATGACCGATGGTTGCAAAACCACAACCGTTTGCTGCGGGAGTATGACGGAGCGATAGGGGTAAAAACCGGATATACCAAAAAGTCAGGGCGCTGTCTGGTCTCGGCGGCACAGCGGGATGGAACGCTGCTGGTTTTTGTGACCCTGGGGGCATCTGACGATTGGAATCTGCACAAACAGGCGCTGGATCAGGGATTTGCGGCGCTTTCCCAGTACGAGGTGAGCGATTTTCTCTCCCAGGATATCTCGGTGCCGGTAACCGGCGGTACCCGCAGCGCTGTGACGGTATCCCCTCAGGAGGAGACGTTGCTTTCACTGACTGCCGAAGAGCGGGGGCGGGTAGAGGTGGAACTGTTTCTTCCCTCGGTGGTATATGCGCCGGTGTCGGAGGGAGAAACCTTGGGGGAGATGACGCTGACGCTGGACGGGCAGCAGTTGGCGCAGGTTTCGATGGTTGCCCAACAGAACAGCCCGGAAAAACCGCAGGAAAAAAAGAAGCTGTGGGATTGGCTGAAGTGGTGGTAACAGAAAGCGTTTGGCGAAATTGCCCAGATGTGATTGGCGCAGCATCCCCCTTGCAGCTGAGGCTGAAAGGATAGAAGGAAAAACGATTTGGAAGGACTGCCGGAGGGCAGACCGGAAAGGGACAGAATGGAAAAGGTTAGAATCCAAAAGGTATTATCGGAAAACGGAATTCTTTCGCGGCGCAAAGCGGAGGAGTATGTGGCGGCGGGGCGCATCACCGTCAACGGGCGCAAGGCCCAGGCCGGAGCAGCGGTGGATCTACGCCGGGATGTTGTGGCGATCGACGGTATCCGAGTGGAATTGACCCCGAAAGTGCAGAAAGTATATATTCTGCTCAACAAGCCCAGAGGTTACGTCACTACCCTCAGCGATGAGCTGGGACGGCGGTGTGTGGCGGAACTGGTGGAGGACCTCCCAGAGCGGGTATATCCGGTGGGCCGGTTGGATAAGGATTCCGAGGGGGCTTTGCTGCTGACCAATGACGGCAACTTTGCCAATCTGATCATGCATCCCAGCCATCATATCTCCAAAACCTACCGGGTGACGGTGCGTCCGGGCATCACTGAGGAGCAGGCGGTTGCGCTGTCCGCAGGTGTGGAGATTGATGGCAGAATGACCGCTCCAGCGCAGGTCACGGTGTTGGAAAAGACCCCGGAACGGGCCGTGGTGCAGATGGTTATCCACGAAGGACGCAACCGTCAGATCCGTAAAATGTGTGAAGCGGTGGGGCTGGAGGTGGCTCGGCTGCGCCGTACCAGCATCGGCCCAATCCGTCTGGGAATGCTGCCTCCAGGCAAATGGCGGGAATTGACGCCCCAGGAGGTAGGCGCAATTCGCGGTGCAGTGCGGGAGCAAAAGCCAGGGCAATCCCGTGAAAAAGCTGAAATCCGTAGTCCCCATGCGTTGGAGCGAAATTTCGGACGTCCGGTGGTGAAAAAGAATCCTCATCGGGATGGGCGGGCGCCGGAGGAGCTGGTGTTTAAAAATGGCCGTCCCCTGCATGAAGATTGGGAGCCCAGAAAGATGCGGGAAAAGCATCCCACCAGAACTGGAAGAACGCGTTCCGCTCAAAAAGAATTGGGCGGCGCTTCCCACAGAAGGGGAGCCGGTCCCAGAGGTTGAGGTTTTTCTATGAGTTGGCAGACGTGGTATTCTGGCCGCTGCTTTGTCCTATGGAAAAAATGAGAATACCGCTGGAACAGGTGGAAAAAATACAGATAAAACTGGAAACAACGCTTGAAATATGGGAGATGTCGAGAGTTTTTCCGGCGGATATGAATCAACAAAATGAGACCTCCACCAAAATTTCCGCTTAAAAAGGCCAAAATTTTGGCGTATCTCCGGACGAAAAAGTTACAGGTTTGACGGAAAAAAACTTGTCATTTTTCGCGGCGTGGTATATAATGTTAACGATTATGTTTGAGTTTTTCGGTGCAAAAGTAAGGTGCACAAGAAAGGCTGAAAAGGTCTTTGCAAATTGTGAACTTTGCCAAACGGACGGTTCGGTGTATCTATCGGGTATTTTCTGCGACCTTTTTAAAGTTCGTGTCCGCCGCCGCCGCGCCAGAACTTAAACTGCAAATGGCGTCCCCTTTTGGGGAGGCCAGAGGTTTCCCAACGGGAACCGGCGGCTTCTTGACGGAGGCCGCGAGGAAAAGGTCACAGGAATGGAGGAAATAAAATGAGTGCTGAAAGTAAAATGGAAGCTCTGCAAAAGGCGCTCGGCGCCCTGGATAAGGACGCTCCGGCTCGCAAAAGACTGGGTGCGCTGATGGATGCCGGTAGCTTTGTGGAGCTGGATGGCTTTGCAAAGGATGGCAATGAGTGCTCCGGTGTTGTCACCGGTTACGGCGCCATCGATGGCAGCCCGGTATTCGCTTTTTCCCAGGACGGCCCTGTGGGCAAAGCCCATGGCGCCAAGATTAAGAAGATCTATGATCTGGCTGTAAAGACGGGAGCTCCCGTGATCGGAATCTATGATTCCAACGGCGCCAGAATCAAGGAGGGCAACGATGCTCTCAATGCCTACAGCGAGATGCTGCTGTGGCAGAACAATCTTTCCGGTGTGGTTCCCCAGATTTCGGTGATTCTGGGCGTTTGTGCGGGAAGCTCTGCGATGATCGCTCTGAGCGCTGATTTTGTGATTATGAGCGAAAAGGCACAGCTGTTTATGACCGCTCCCTTCACCGCCAAGGCCAACGGGGAGAATGTGGAAGGCGCCGGCACCGCCGCCAACGCTGCTAAGTCCGGCATGGCTCACATTGTGGCTGCCGACGATACCGCTGCGCTGGAGGAAGCCAGAAAACTGGTCTCCATGATGCCTCTGAACAACCTTTCCGCTGCTCCCATCTGTGAGTTCTCCGCCGTTTCCGGTGCAGAAAATGCGCTGCGTGCCGCTGCTGAAAAGGTTGTGGGCACCGATATGAAAGCGGTTGTTGAAAACGTGATGGACGCTGGCAGTGTAGTTGAACTGCACAAGGACTTTGCGGTGGGCGGTATGACCGCTCTGGCAACGCTGGGTGGTACTACGGTTGGCGTTGTCGCCACCACTGGCGAGCCCATCTGCGGTGGATGCTGTGCAAAGATTGCCCGTCTGGTTTCCATCTGCGATGCGTTCCAGATTCCGGTTGTGACCTTTGTCAACACCAAGGGCTTTAAGGCTTCCGCTGCTGCTGAGCTCAAGGGTATTGTCCGTGAGGCCGCCAAGGTTGCTCACGTCTATGCCGAGGCAACCACTCCCAAGGTTTCTGTGGTGGTGGGTGAGGCTTACGGCCCCGCTTACGTTGCCTTTGCCGGACGCAGCGCCAATGCCGATGTAACTCTGGCTTGGCCCAGCGCTGTGATTTCTGCTCTGGCTCCTGAGACTGCGGTGACACTGCTGCACGCCGATGAGATCTCTGAGACCAACACCAGAGCAATGCTGGAAGAGAAATATAGAACCGAGGAAGCTTCCGCCTTTAAGGCAGCCGCCGATGGTTATATTGAGGACGTTATCGATCCTGCTTCTACCCGTGACGTGTTGATCTCCACTTTGGATATGCTCGCTGGTAAGCGGGTTTCCAAGCTGCCCAAGAAGCATGGCAATATGCCGCTGTAATCACGGCTGGCCTTTTGAAGTATAAGGAATGTAGATAAAGGGAGGACTCACTGTGAAAAGATATAATATTGTTGTAAACGGCAAAGCTTATGACGTTCAGGTTGATGAAATTGCTGCCGGCGCCGCTGCTCCTGTAGCCGCTCCTGCGCCCGTCGCTGCTCCTGCTCCCGCCCCTGCCGCAGCACCCGCTGCCGCTCCTGCGCCTGCAGCTGCTCCCGCGCCTGCAGCTGCTCCCGCGCCCGCTGCTGCTCCCGCTGACGGCACTCAGGTTACCTCTCCCATGCCCGGCACCATTGTGAATGTAAAGGTTGCCGCTGGCCAGAAGGTTGCCGAGGGCGATGTTGTCGTAGTGCTGGAAGCCATGAAGATGGAAAATGATATTGTTGCTCCCTGCGCCGGTACGATTGCTTCTATCGCTGTGAAGAAGGGCGATTCCGTCAACTCCAACGATCTGTTGGTTGTGATTGCATAACAAAAGCCCATATATGCAGTTGCCGTTTGCAAGCTGCCTAAGACAATGATCTCCCAGGCAGTTTGCACTTATGGCTGCAAAAAGTACCGAAACAAGAAAGGGGTTCCGATATGGCTAAGATCAAAATTACGGAGACCGTGTTGCGTGACGCCCATCAGTCGCTGATCGCAACCCGTATGTCCATTGATGAGATGGTTCCGATTCTCTCCGCCATGGATGAGGTTGGTTTTTATTCCGCCGAGGTTTGGGGCGGCGCTACTTTTGACGCCTGTCTGCGCTTCCTGGACGAGGATCCTTGGGAAAGACTGCGTACCATCCGCAAAGGTATGCCCAATACCAAGCTGCAGATGCTGTTCCGTGGCCAGAATATGCTGGGTTACCGCCACTATGCCGATGATGTGATCGATTACTTCGTTAAGAAGTCTGTGGATAACGGCATCGACATCATGCGTATCTTCGATGCGCTCAATGATATCCGCAACCTGGAGGCTGCCATCAAGGCTACCAAGAAGGTTGGCGCTCATTTGCAGGCGTGTATTTCCTACACCCTGAGCCCGGTGCACAACATTGAGTATTTTGTCAACTACGCAAAACAGCTGGAGGACACGGGTGCTGATTCCATCTGCATCAAGGATATGGCCGGTCTGTTGACGCCATACACCACCTATGATCTGGTGAAGGCTCTCAAAGAGACCGTCAAGATTCCGATCCAGCTTCACTCTCACTACACTTCCGGCCTGGCTTCTATGGCGCATCTGAAAGCCATTGAGGCTGGCGTGGATGTCATTGATACCGCAATGTCCCCTCTGGCGATGGGCACCTCTCATCCTGCCACCGAGTCTATGGTTGCGGCGCTTGCCGGTACTCCTTATGATACCGGTTTGGACCTCAACAAGCTCAATGTGGTTCGTGAGCATTTTGCCAAACTGCGTCAGAAATATCTGGACAACGGCCTGCTCAATCCCAAGGTACTGGGTGTTGACGCCAATACTCTGTTGTATCAGGTTCCCGGCGGTATGCTCTCCAACCTGGTTTCCCAGCTCAAACAAGCTGGCAAAGAGGACAAGCTGGACGATGTGCTCAAGGAGATCCCCAACGTCAGAAAAGACGCCGGATATCCTCCTCTGGTTACCCCCAGCTCTCAGATCGTCGGTACCCAGGCTGTGCTCAACGTGCTGATGGGCGAGCGCTATAAGATGGTCACCAAAGAATTTAAGGGTATCATCCGTGGAGAATACGGCCGTACTCCTGTGCCGATTGATCCTGCGTTCCGCAAGAAGATCATCGGTGATGAGGAGCCTATCGATTGCCGTCCTGCCGATCTGTTGGGCAACGAGCTGGATAAGCTGAAAGCAGAGATGCCCTCCAAGTACTATGAGCAGGAAGAGGACGTTCTGAGCTACGCTCAGTTTGGCGCAGTGGCTGAGAAGTTCTTTGAAAAGAGAATGAACAAGAAGTATGGTGTGGATGGCGAGCATGTGGACAAAGCTGCTGCGGTACATCCCGTGTAAGTTCTGGCTCATAAAACGATATTTATTGAAAAGGTCCCGCAAGTGTGCTTGCGGGACCTTTTTATCGGAATTACGGTGTAAAAACGGCGCAAATTCTTGACAACGACTACCATCTGATGCTAAAATATTATATTGAGATACCTGGCCGTATTTTTGCGGCGACGGAAGGAGAAAGCGCATCGATTTGTGGTTTCCCCCTTTCCCTCAACGAAAAATTTCCACCTGAAAGAACGGTGATTTTATGACAATGAGCATGACCGGATATGGCCGCGCCCAGCAGTTGGTGGATGGGCGGGATATTACGGTGGAGCTGCGGGCAGTGAACCATCGCTATTTTGAATGTGCGGTACGCACCCCTAGAAACTATGGGTATTTGGAGGAAAAGCTGAAAAGCTATCTTCAGAGCAGAGTTTCCCGGGGAAAGATTGAAGTGAATGTAACAGTACAAAATGTGGAAGCGGCTACCACTGAGGTGCAGATCAATCATCCGCTGGCGCAAGCGTATCTGCAAGCGCTGCGGGATATGGGAAAAACGCTGGATATTGCCGACGATGTGACGGTGAGCGCTATGGCGCGTTTTTCGGATCTCTTCACGGTGCGCCGGGTGCAGGAGGATGAAGATTACATCTGGCAATGTGTGCAGACGGTTGCAAAACAGGCGGTGGATCGTTTTCTGGAAATGCGGGCGTCGGAAGGCGCACGGCTGCGGGAGGATATTCTGAGCCGGGGCGAGCATATCGGCGAACTTGTGGAGAAGGTGAAACTGCGTTCCCCGGAGACGGTTAAACAATATCAGGACCGGCTGTATCAGAAGCTGCAAGAGGTGCTGGAGGACCGGCAGATAGATGAGCAGCGGATTTTGATGGAGGCGGCAATCTTTGCCGATCGGGTGGCTGTGGACGAGGAGACGGTACGCTTGGACAGCCATTTGGCAGCGCTGCGGCAGATTCTCTCAGGTGAGGGCGCTGTCGGACGTAAGTTGGATTTTTTGGTTCAGGAGATCAACCGGGAAGCCAATACCATCGGGTCCAAGGCACAGGACCTGGAGATTGCACGGATCATTGTGGAGATTAAGGCTGAGATTGAAAAGATCCGGGAACAGGTGCAGAACATCGAATAGAGTAAAGGCTGCTGGTCCGGTTTGGATCGGAAAGGAAGGAACAATCCATGAAACTGATCAATATTGGTTTTGGCAATATGGTTTCCGCCAACCGGCTGGTGGCGATTGTGAGTCCGGAATCGGCTCCCATCAAGCGCATCATCCAGGACGCCAAGGATAAAGGAATGCTCATTGACGCAACTTATGGGCGCCGTACCCGCGCGGTGATTATTACCGACAGCGATCATGTGATCCTCTCGGCGGTACAGCCGGAGACGGTTGCCAACCGTCTGGTGGACGACGATGAGAGCGAAGAGCTGGATGAGGACGAATAATTTTCCGGAGAGGAATGAGCAGAAGATTATGTCAGAACAAAAAAAAGGACGAATCATTATCCTGTCCGGGCCATCCGGCGTGGGTAAAGGTACCGTTTTAAAAGAATTGCTGGCCCGCAATCCGGGAATCCATCTTTCCATCTCCGCCACTACCCGCAGTCCGCGCACTGGGGAGATAGACGGGGTGAACTATTATTTTATCACCCGCGAAGCTTTTGAGGAGCATATTGCCAGAGGAGAAATGCTGGAATATGCCAGCTACAACGGGAATTATTACGGCACGCCGGCGCTGAAGGTGCAGGAAAAGCTGGACGACGGCATTGACGTGCTGTTGGAAATAGAGGTACAGGGCGCTTTGAAGGTGATGGAGGCGCGAAAGGACGTTGTCTCGATCTTCCTGCTCCCGCCCAGCCGTGAGGAACTGGAACACCGCTTGACAGGCAGAGGTACCGAGGATGCAGAAACCATCCGCAAGCGTTTGGAGGCCTCGATCTATGAACTCAGTCTGGCGGATCGGTATCAGTATCGGGTTGTAAACGATGAAATCCCCAGAGCGGTTGCAGAGATCGAACAGATCTTAGGCTGCGGCGCTGCTGTATAAGAGTACAAAGGTTTTATATGGAGGTACAGGTATGGTAAAGATAGATGTGGATAAAATTTTGCGGGACGATGAGAGCTACTATTCTTTTGTGATCGGCGTTGCCAAGCGCGCCCGGGAAATCACCGAGGAGCAGCTGAAGAAGGTGAAGGAACTCTCTGAGCTGGACAAAGGGAAGAGCACCGTGATTGACCGCTCCAAACAACTTCCGGAAGAACTCTCGCTAAAGCCGGTGCGTTTGGCTGTAGAGGATATCAAAGCCGGCCGGTGCCATCTGGCGATTGAGAGTGCTACCGAAGTGCTTCGCCAGGAAGAGGAGGAGCATATGCAAAAGCTGCTGGCTCAGCAGAAGGCGGAAGCCCACGCGACAGCCATGGCGGAAGAACATTATAAAGAGCTGTTGGCGGAGGAGCAGAATGCAGAAAACGCCGCTCCTGATGAGCAGCAGTAAAAGCTGAGATCTGCTAAGACAGATCCATATCACCCAAAACTTGAGGCACGCCGAAGTTGGCCGTGCCTTACTTTTTAGGGACGACAAAGGAGGCGAGCGGTTTTGTGGATGACGGCCAAGGTGGCTGTGGAGAAAACCTCCTACAGTTTTGACCGGCTCTTTGATTACAGGATTCCCTATTCTCTGCAGGAAAAGGTACAACCGGGAATCCGGGTGCTGGTGCCGTTTGGTGGCGGAAACCGTTTGCGTCAGGGTATGGTGATGGAGGTAGCACAACACCAGGAGGATGCGCATCTCAAGCCCATCAACACGGTGGTGGATGAAACGCCAATTTTGGATGATGAGATGCTGGGCTTGATGCAGTATCTGCGCAGCCATACCTTCTGTACCTGGTATGATGCGGTGCACGTATTGTTGCCGCTGGGAATTTCGATGCAGATTCGTTGGAGATACACCGTCGTCAAAGGCGTGCAGGCAGACCTAGAACAGTTTGCCCCAGAAGAAAGATGGGTCTATCAGGTTTTGAGCGCCAAGGAAAATGGTCTGACAGAAGGGGAACTTTGCCGTTTGGCACGCGTCTCCACCGATCATCCTGCCATTCGGCGCCTGATGGAAAAAGGCTATATCGCTCGCACCGAGGAAGCCAAACGAAGGGTTAAGGATGAGACGGAGCAGATGGCGCGCCTTACCGAATCCTTTCTCTCCAGCGCCTTCCCGCCCAGCACCAAACTGACCTTAAAGCAGCAGCGGGTGGTGGAACAGCTGTTGGAACAGCGTAGCTGTTCGGTCAAGGAACTGTGCTATCTGGCGGCGGTGACCAAGGCGGTGCTGAGCAGTCTGGAGAAAAAAGGGATTCTGGAACTGTATCAACAGCCGCTCTACCGTCCGCTGGAGGGCGGGGAGATGCGGCCGGATACCGATAAAGCGGTGCGTCTGAGCGCTGAGCAGCAAACGGCGGAGGATACCCTGTGGGCCAAGTATCGGGAGGGAAAAGCCTGCGTGGCGCTGCTGCGCGGGGTTACCGGTTCGGGAAAGACCCAAGTGTATCTTTCCTTGATTCGCAGGGTGCTGGCAGAAGGGCGCAATGTGATTGTGCTGGTACCGGAAATTTCCCTTACTCCTCAGGTGGTGGGGATGTTCCGACAGCAGTTTGGTTCCCTGGTGGCGGTGCTGCACAGCGGTCTTTCCCCAGGGGAGCGAATGGACCAGTGGAAAAGACTCCGGGACGGGGAAGCGCGCATTGCGGTAGGAACCCGCTCAGCGGTGTTTGCTCCGCTCAAAAACATAGGGCTGATTGTGATGGATGAGGAACAGGAGAGCACCTACAAATCCGGTTCAGCGCCGCGGTATCACGCCCGAGATGTGGCAAAATTCCGTTGTATGACCCACAATGCCATGTTGCTGTTGGCATCGGCCACCCCCAGTGTGGAGAGCTATTATCAGGCGGTACATGGACGGTATCTGTTGGTAACTTTGGAAAACCGATATGCGGGGCACGCTCTGCCGGCGGTTCAGCTCATCGATATGAACGGGCAATCCTTTCACTCTCAGGAGAGCGGCATCAGCGATCGGCTGGCACAGGAGATTGAGGAAAATCTTAAGGCCAACAAGCAGACTATCCTGCTGCTCAACCGAAGGGGATACAATACCATTGTAAAATGCAGTGCCTGCGGTACGGTGGCCAGTTGTCCCAACTGTTCTATCTCGCTGACCTATCATGCCAGCAACCAGCAGCTGATCTGTCATTATTGCGGTTATACCCAGGACGCCATTGAACGCTGCTCCAACTGTGGAAGCAAGTATGTGCGCTATACTGGAATCGGTACCCAGAAGGCTGAGCAATCGCTTCAGGAGTTGTTTCCCAGCGCTCGTATCCTGCGGATGGACGCCGATACCACTATGACCAAATTTTCCCACGAAAAATATTTCTCGGCTTTTGGAGCCAAAAAATATGATATTATGATTGGGACCCAGATGGTGGCGAAGGGACTGGATTTTCCGGATGTGACGCTGGTAGGGGTTTTGTCTGCGGATATGTATCTTTACAGCGATGATTTTCGCAGCAGCGAAAGAACCTTTGACCTTTTGACCCAGGTGGTGGGTCGGGGAGGCAGGGGGACCAGCAGTGGACGAGCCTGTATCCAGACCTTTTCTCCCACCAACGATGTGATTGGTTTTGCTGCCAGGCAGGATTATCTGGGCTTTTATCAGCAGGAGATTGCCGCCAGGAAGATGATGCTGTATCCTCCGTTTTGTGATCTGTGCGCCGTCTGTTTTTCCGGGCAGGATCAGCAGAAAACCCGTGAAGCGGCGGCACATTTCTGGGAAATGCTTCGGGAATCCTTCACCCGGTCCCATTCCCATCTCCCGGTGCGGATGTTGGGCCCAGTAGAGGGAGCTGTACTGAAAATCAACAACAAGTATCGCTATAAAATTATCATAAAATGCCGAAACACCAAGGAATTTCGTCAGCTTCTCTCGGAGCTGCTGTGCCGGTTTGGAGAGCTAAGCGCTTTCAGCCGGGTGAGCTGCCATGTGGATATGGGGTTTGACGGTATGCCTTGAGCGTTTGTATTTGGAAAGGATGAGAGAAATGGCAATTCGCAATATTTTAAAAGAGAGCGATGAAACTCTGCGCAAACAAAGCCGTGAGGTAACGGTGTTTGATCAAAGGCTTTGGGACCTGTTGGACGACATGGCCCAAACCATGTATAAGGCAAACGGTGTTGGGCTGGCTGCCGTTCAGGTGGGCGTTTTAAAACGGGTTGTCGTGATCGATATCGGAGAAGGTCTGATTGAGCTGATCAATCCCGTCGTTGTAAAGACCAAAGGCGAGGTCGTGGATTTGGAAGGTTGTCTCTCCTCCCCGGGAGAATACGGAATGGTGCCGCGCCCGAAAAAGGTAGAGGTCAAAGCCCAAGACCGCAATGGAAAGTTCTTTACCATCAAAGGGGAAGATCTGCTTGCCCGCGCTCTGTGCCATGAGACGGATCATCTTTCCGGCAGGCTCTTCAAAGATTTGGCACAGCGTATGCTGACACCCAAGGAACTGGAGGAACTGGGTTAATTGCAGGGAATCCTAGCAGCTGAAATCAGGAAATGAGGTATAGCCGATGAAAGTCATTTTTATGGGAACCCCAGATTTTGCGGCTGTCAGCTTGCAGCGGCTGATAGACGACGGCCATGAGATTCTTGCCGTATATACCCAACCGGACAAACCCAAAGGCCGAGGATATAAACTTACGCCGCCTCCGGTGAAGGAGCTGGCAATGCGGTACGGGCTGCCGGTCTTTCAGCCCACACGCCTCAAGGACGGAAAGGTTGCCGCCCAGATGCGGGAGTTCGGCCCCGATATCATTGTGGTGGCCGCCTATGGACGGCTGCTGCAAAAGGATATTCTGGAGCTTCCGCCGCTGGGATGCGTCAACGTCCACGGTTCGCTGCTGCCCCGCTATCGGGGAGCGGCGCCTATCCAGTGGGCGGTGATCAACGGTGAGAAGGAGGCTGGCGTTACCACCATGTATATGGCGCAGGGGCTGGACTGCGGGGATATGATCCTGAAGGCATCCACTGCGGTGGGGGAAAACGAGACCTCCGGGGAGCTCTATGACCGTTTGGCGGTCTTGGGGGCGGATTGCCTTTCCGAGACGATGGCGCTGTTTGCCCGGGAATGGGCGCAGGGACGCCGTCCTAAGGGGATTCCTCAGGATGAAAGCGATGCTACCCACGCGCCGATGTTGGAAAAATCCATGGGATCTATCGATTTTTCCAAACCTGCTCAGCAGGTACACAATCTGATTCGCGGTATGAATCCCTGGCCCAGTGCCTATACCCGCTTGGACGGAAAGCTGCTGAAGGTTCATCGCAGCGTGCTGGCCGAGGGAGAGGGAGCGCCAGGAGAGATTCTGGATCCGCAAACCTTTACGGTGGCCTGCGGAAAAGGGGCAATACAGTTGACGGAAGTCCAGCTGGAAGGAGCCAAACGGATGGATGCTTCGGTTTTCCTGCGCGGTCATCCGCTGCAAAAGGGAACTGTGTTGGGTGTCCGGTAATCCTTGTGGGCAAAGATGGCGTTGGATTGCCAATGGATTTTATAGCCTCTGTGGGAAAAGTTCATCCTTTGGTTAAATATCACAGCGGCAACTGTGGTACAATAAACTCGGTACGCAGCTATACCATAAGGCGGTGTCCTCTTGTCTTCTGTGGTGAAATCGCCTGAGAATAGCCGCGGAGAAAGGAATGCAACCATATGTTTATTGATCCTTATTATATTGTACTGGTACTGCCTGCGCTGCTGTTGGGCCTTTGGGCACAGGCGCGGGTAAATTCCACCTTCCAGCGTTTTTCCAGGGTGCGCAGTTTTCGGGGATGCACCGGTGCGATGGCGGCTGAAATGATTTTGCGGGAGAATGGGATTACCGATGTGACGGTGGAACATATCTCCGGTAACCTGACCGATCATTTTGACCCCCGCGCCAAGGTAATCCGTCTCTCGGACAGTGTATACTCCAGCAGTTCCATCGCAGCCATCGGGGTTGCCGCCCATGAGGCGGGCCATGCCGTGCAGCACGATACCGGCTATCTGCCCATACAGATACGCAATCTCTTTGTTCCGGTTGCCAACATTGGTTCCAGAGTTTCCATTCCGCTGATCCTGTTGGGAGTGATTTTTTCCTTTCCCAAGCTTATCTCGCTGGGAATCGTTCTGTTTTCCACCGTTGCGCTGTTTCAGTTGATCACATTGCCGGTGGAATTTAATGCCAGCCGTCGTGCGCTGCGGGTTCTGGATGAAACCGGGTTGCTGGAAGGGGAGGAGCTTGCGGGCGCCAAAAAGGTGCTGAGCGCGGCTGCTATGACCTATGTGGCGGCGCTGATTGCCAGCGTGGCGCAGCTGCTTCGGCTGATTGGTCTGTTTGGTCGCCGCAGGGATGATTGAGCTCAGGGGTATTTGCCGGCGGACATTCACCAGGCATAAGAATGATAAAACCAATAGACTCGATGAAATGCGCCGAGAAAAGGAGAGCTCTCGGTGCTTTTCCGAGTTTTGATAAAAAAAGATAGCGCTTTCTGGAAAGGAGGGATTCCCGTGAAAAATGCCAGGGAACTTTGTGTGCAGGCCTTGGTGCGGGTGGAGCGTACCAAAGCTTATTCTAATTTGACGCTGGATCAGTTGTTGGAACAAGAGGGAAAAAACAGGACCAAGGATCCATTGTGGCGGGCGGAATCGGCCTTTGCCAGCACGTTGTTTTACGGAGTGCTGGAACGCAAGTTGACACTGGACAGCTGTATTGAAAAATATGCGGTGAAGGGATTTGCCGGGATGGCTGGCGAGGTACTGGCAATTCTTCGAATCTCCTTCTACCAGCTGCTTTTCATGCCCAATATTCCGGAGAGCGCGGTGGTGAATGAGGCGGTAAAGCTGACCCGTACCTTCCGACGGCCAGGCGCCAGCGGCTTTGTCAATGGGGTTTTGCGCAGCTTTTTGCGGGATGGCAAGGCTCTGCCTGAGTATGAGGATCCTGTTACGCAGCGCAGTGTGCTCTACAGCCTTCCTCGGTGGATCTTGCTGGAATGGCAGCAGCAATTTGGAGAGGAGGAGACCGATCGGATCGCGACGGCCTTCACCCGTCAGATGCCGCTTTATGCCAGGGTCAATCTGCTGAGGAATACCCCTGCTGAGCTTTGTAAGCGGCTGCGCTGCCAGTTGGAACAGCAAAAGGGATTTGTCTGGCGGGAGGAGATGGCCGTCATAGATCCTTCCCTCCCTGGCTGTCTGCGCCTGAGTGGTCTGGGAAGTCTGAGAAAGATTCCGGCGTTCGTAGAGGGACGGTTTCACATTCAGGATAAATCCTCCCAGCTGTGCGCGCTCTCTCTGGACGCGCAGCCTGGAGATCGGGTTTTGGATCTGTGTGCCGCGCCTGGCGGAAAGACCTTCACCATCGCCCAGCAGATGCAGGGAAAGGGACAGGTGGACGCCTTTGATCTGCACGAACATCGGGTGAAGCTCATCCGGGAGGGGGCCGCGCGATTGGGGCTGCAAAACGTTACCGCACAGGCGCGGGACGCGCTGAAGCCTTGTTCAGCTCCACAGCAGTATGACAGGGTGCTCTGTGATGTTCCCTGCTCCGGGCTTGGAATTTTGGGGCGTAAACCGGAGATCCGTTATAAATCTCCTGAGGAATTTGAGCAGTTGCCGGAGATTCAGTACCAGATTTTGGAGAATGCCGCTGCGTATCTGCGCGACGGGGGGATACTGGTGTATTCCACCTGTACTCTGCGCAGGGAGGAAAATCAGCAGGTAACCGGTCAATTTTTGCGGGCGCATCCTGAATTTGCGGTGGAGGAATTTCCGCAGTGCTGCGGTGATTATCAGGGATTGCCTGGCGAACAGCTGCTGCTGCCGCATCAACACGACTCAGACGGATTTTATATTTGTAGAATGCGGAAAAAAATCCGTTAAGATACCGTCTCAAACACATAGCACAAACGGTTCACATCGATCAAGGGGTGGAAGTGGATATGGGTACGGAGATTCGTACAGATACCAATAACAGCAAACTGGACATCAAGTCCATGACATTGCAGGAGCTAAAGACGGAGATGGCGGCAATGGAAGAGAAGCCATTTCGCGCTGCTCAGATTTATCACTGGCTGCATCAAAAGAATCATGGCATCCGTTCGTTTTCTCAGATGACCGATATCTCGGGAGCCTTGGCAGAAAAATTGGATCAGCGTTATTACATAAACGCTCTGTCCATCCAACGCAAACTGGTTTCTAAAATTGACGGGACCGTCAAATATTTGTTTGGACTGACCGATGGCAACTGTGTGGAAGCGGTAGTGATGCGCTATAAATATGGCAACAGCCTGTGTATTTCTACCCAGGTGGGATGCAAGATGGGGTGTAAATTCTGTGCCTCCACGCTGGCCGGGTGGGTGCGCAACCTGACGCCCAGCGAAATGCTGGATGAAATCTATGCCGCGCAGGAGGACACCGGGGAAAAGATTGCCAGTTTGGTGCTGATGGGCATTGGGGAGCCGCTGGACAACTACGACAATGTGATCCGTTTTTTGACCATCCTCAGTTCCCCTGAGGGTCAAAACCTGAGCCTGCGCCATGTCTCTCTCTCCACCTGCGGTCTGGTAGATCGAATCTACGATCTCATGAAACTGAAACTGGGATTGACCCTCTCCATTTCCCTGCACGCTCCCAACGACGAGATCCGACGGCAGACCATGCCGGTGAGTCTGCGGTATGATATAGACACGCTGCTCAAAGCCTGCCGGGATTATTTTGCCTATACGGGACGAAGAATCTCCTTTGAGTACGCATTGATTGCGGGGGTCAATGATAGCCCGGAGTGCGCTAGGGAGCTGGCAAATAGGCTCAAAGGAATGCCGTGCCATGTCAATTTGATTCCCGTCAATCCGGTGAAGGAGCGGGGATACCGTCGGGGCTCCAAACAGAACATTCTGCATTTTCAGCAGATGTTGCAGCATTTGGGAATTAACGCTACCGTTCGGCGGGAGTTGGGCAGCGACATCAACGCCGCTTGCGGTCAGCTGCGCCGGGAAACTGAGCAGGCTAACTGCGCAGCAGCGTTCCCGACATCCAATCAGCCATCAAAGCCGGAAGGGAGGGTACATCTGTGCTCAGAGCAGTAGGAATGACCGACTTGGGACTATGCCGCGAGACCAATCAGGACGCTTTTTCCATTCAGCGCTTGCATGACGATACGATATTGGCGGTGTTGTGCGACGGTATGGGTGGGGAAAACGGCGGCAATGTTGCCAGCGAGACTGCTGTCCAGATGATCAGCGGTCAGTTAAGCCGGGGATACCGCACAGAATTGGGAGATATCTCAATGCGAGCGCTGATGGTTTCTGCGGTTTCGGTGGCAAACGCCATTGTGCGGGATAAAGCCCGGAAGGACCCGTCTCTTTCCGGTATGGGTACCACTGTGGAGGTAGCACTGGTGCGGGAGGATACGGCTTATATTGCCCATGTGGGGGATTCCAGTGTCTTTTTCCTGGGGAAAAACGGTATGGAAAAGCTAACCGTCGACCACACTAGAGTACAGCAGTTATTGGATGAGGGCAGTATTACCCCACAGCAGGCCAGCGAACATCCGCAGCGTCATTGGCTGACCCGTGCGGTGGGAGTGGAAAACTCACTGGTTCCAGATTTTATCTGTTGCCCATTGGATGTCGGAGAGGCGCTGCTTCTTTGTTCCGACGGACTTACCAACCAGGTAGAGCGGGAGGAGATCTGTCAGATCCTCACCAAAGCTTTGGCGGAGGATGCGCTTCATGCTGGTGCGCAGGCGCTGGTGGAGACAGCAAAACGCCTGGGGGGCGCTGACAATATTACGGTGGTTGTAATCAGCCGGGTATCTTAATAAAGCATTTTCTCGATTGGAGGCACAGATGGATGGATAAATTCATCGGCAAAAGGCTGGATGGCCGCTACGAAATCAAAGAGATTATTGGCGTTGGCGGGATGGCCAACGTTTACAAAGCGGTGGATGTCACCGACAATAAAGTTGTGGCGGTAAAGATTTTGCGGGAAGAGTATATGGCAAATGAGGAATTTTCCCGTATGTTTAAAAATGAATCGAAAGCCATTGCAGTTCTTTCGCATCCCAATATTGTGAAGGTCTATGACGTGATCTTTACCGATAAGTTTCAGTCTATTGTGATGGAGTATATCGATGGAATTACCCTGAAAGAATACATCGATCAGCAAAAGGTGCTGCGTTGGAAGGAAGCGGTCTATTTTACAGTGCAGATTCTTCGCGCGCTGCAGCACGCCCATGCCAAAGGAATCGTCCACCGGGACATCAAACCCCACAACATTATGCTGCTCTCTGACGGTACGGTGAAGATGATGGATTTTGGCATCGCCCGTTTTGCCCGCAGCGATCAGCGCACCTCATCGGACAAGGCCATCGGTTCGGTCCACTATATCTCTCCGGAACAGGCCCAGGGCGGGGTGATTGATGAGAAAACCGATATCTATTCGGTGGGAATTATGCTTTTTGAGATGTTGACGGGACAGCTGCCCTTTGAGGCGGAATCCCCGGTTTCGGTGGCCATCAAACAGATTCAGAGCCAGGCGGTGCTCCCCCGCAGTCTCAACCCTTCGATCCCCAAAGGGCTTGAGGAGATCACGATGAAAGCCATGGAAAAGAATCCGGCCAACCGGTATCAGTCAGCCACCGAGATGCTGGAGGATATCGATACCTTCAAGCGGGATCCATCCATTCAGTTTTCCTATAAATATCTGGATCAGGACGAACCCAGTCCTCGGGCGGTGGAGAACGCTCGCCGGGAACAGGAAAAGTGGAGGGAGCGCCATAACGGCAGTACCGGCAGAAGAAGTTCCCAGCGCAGCCAGGAGGCAGCTGCAAAGCTGACCAGCTTTGGCCGCAGTGAGGCAACGTCTGCGAAGGAACAGGATTCTGCTTCGGAGTCCAGATCCGAAAAGGTGCAGCGGCGCCGCCAGCGGACGGCACAGCGTGCGCTGCCGTATGACGAACAGCAGGAAGCGGTGGTGCATTCCCACACCCTGCCGATCCTAGGGGGAATCGCACTCGCCTTTGTGGTGGTTACCGCAATTTTTATCTTTTATCTGCTGTATGAAAACGATCCTTTTGGGCGGGTGGCGGAGACCACAATGCCCAATCTGGTGGGGCTGAGCTACGATGAGATTAAGGATTCCCCGGAGTATGATTATATTGTGATGGAGGTAGATGGGGAACCGGCCTACCACGAACAGTATGGGCGTGGGGTGATCTACGATCAGCTTCCTGTGGCTGGAAAAGCCATCAAGGTGGGAGCGGTGGTAAAGGTAAAGGTTTCCAGTGGAACCAAACTCATCTCTTTGCCGGCTTTTGCCCGGGAGGAGGCTACGGTGGTTTATAACCGTATTCAGGAATTGGGCTTGGAATACACCTCTCTTGACGTCAATGATGAGTCGGTCCCTAAGGGATATGTGGTGCGCACTGTTCCTGAAGCGGGCGCATCGGTGCCTGCTGGGCAGGTGGTAACGGTATATGTCAGCTTGGGAACCGACAAGAAGATGGTGGATGTTCCCAATGTCCGCGGTTTAAGCATCGCCAACGCACAGGCCATGCTGGAGAGTTTTAACCTTAAATTGGGCAATGTCTCTCCGGTGGAAGACAGCGAATATCCGGCCGGTACTGTAATTGCCCAAAATCCTTCGGAAGGTTCCCAGCTGATGGAAGGTTCCACGGTGGATCTCAACGTCAGCCAGGGAAGTGCCGAGGATCAAACCTCCCGCATTATGAATATTCCCCTTCCGGATTCTTTGACGGAGATCTGTACGGTACAGGCCACCCAGGATGGAGTGGAAAAACATCGGGAGATGCTCAGCCCGGCGGAAGTGGGGACCTGGAAGGTGGCGTTCTCCGGAGAAGGTACCTCCAACATTAAGGTGCTCATCGATGGAGAGCTGTATCTGGAATACACGCTGGATTTTGAAAATAACAGCTATAAAATCGTCACTGATAATCGCGATGCGTTTTAAAGGGTTATGGCGAGACGTAACACCGGGCTGCCGTCGTTAGACGGCAGCCCGAAATGGCAAGGAGAGGAATATGGGGACAAAAGAGGGCAGGATTATCAAACTATTGGGTGGCTTTTATTATGTGGATACCCAGGACGGGGCGGTGGAGTGCCGGGCTAGAGGCGTCTTTCGAAATGAAAAGATATCCCCCTGTGTGGGGGACTGGGCGGTGCTGGAAATGACCGATGGGGGAAAGGGGTATATTTTATCCTTGGGTCCCAGACGCAACCATCTTTTACGTCCGCCTCTGGCGAATCTGGATCAGTTGGTGCTGGTTTCTTCCTGTGCACAGCCAGCACCCAATCTGGCAGTATTGGACCGGATGATTGCAATCTGCGAAAAGAAGGAGATCGAAC
Organism: Ruminococcaceae bacterium UBA1405; assembly: GCA_002305685.1. Taxonomy (GTDB): domain Bacteria; phylum Bacillota; class Clostridia; order Oscillospirales; family Ruminococcaceae; genus UBA1405. The sequence goes on along the minus strand of DBQB01000016.1, from coordinate 43,010 downwards.
CGATTCTGGTTTTTACCAAAGGAGATTTGGGAGATACCGTAGCGCTAGCCTCCATCTATCAAGATGCGGGAATTCAGACGGTCCAGGTATGCAGTCTAACAGGAGAAGGGGTTGAGGAGGTAAAGGCGCTGCTCAAAGGAAAGGTGTCGGCGTTTACCGGGAATTCCGGGGTAGGAAAATCGACCCTTCTCAACGCTATTGATCCGCGGCTAGGTCTACAGACGGCGGGTATCAGCATCAAGCTGGGACGAGGACGGCATACCACCCGGCATGTAGAATTGTATCCGCTGCCGGAAGGCGGATGGGTTGCGGATACACCAGGATTTTCCGCAGTGGACTATCAGCGCTTTGAGGTGATACGCAAGGGAGAACTGGAGGACTGTTTCCGGGAGTTTGCCCCATATTTGGGAAGATGCCAGTTTACCGGGTGTTCTCACACGGCGGAAAAGGGATGCGCCGTCCGTGAAGCAGTTGCGGAAGGCAAGATTCATCAAAGCCGTTACGACAACTACTGCGCCATGTACCAGGAGGCCAAGAATCTCAAAGAATGGGAGCTTTGATTTTGGATTCGCAGGCGTGTTTGTGTTGTATGCGGTTGAAGGATTTTTCAGGAAGATTGTCTTTGGCTTCATAAAACAAAAGATTGAGACGAGACAAGGGACAGGTGAACGGCAGTGATGGTGGACAGACAGCAAAAAGAAGAAAAAAAAGGTCTGATTTTTTGCGCCGCACCGGAGTGGGATGATGCATTTGCGGCAGCACGGGCCAAAGATGCAGACTGTATTCTGTGTGCCGACGGAGGGTATCTGCGTGCCCTCTCCGCCGGAATAGAACCGGATGTGCTGATGGGGGATTTTGATTCCTGTGCTCCAGAAAAGGTGACTCATTTGGAGAAGCTGGTTTTTCCGGTACGCAAGGATGATACCGACCTGATTTTGGCGCTGCGGTATATGGCGGAATACGGATACCAGGAGGTAGAGGTTTTAGGATGCTTTGGTGGACGTCAGGATCATGCCATCGGGAACATCCAGTCGATCCTTTTTGGCTTGACGCTGGGGTTGCGGGTAACGTTGGCAGATCCCCGCAACCGGATTTTTGCGGTGACACAGGGGGTGACGGAGATCCCCCGGGAAGAAAACTGCTACATCAGTTTTTTGTGTATGGGAGCCCCCTGTGAAGGGGTGACGTTGGAAGGGCTTTCCTATCCCCTTCAGGATGCGGTGCTCACCGCCGAATTTCCGTTGGGGGTGAGCAATGAATTTGCAGAGGACGCCCCATGCGCGCGTATTACCATCCGAAAAGGTACCCTGATCTGCGTGATTGCGCAGAAAGAGTGAGAGGACCCCTATCCCGCTTTCACCTTGTAGGTTTCTTGTGCATATAATGCAGCATAGGAGCCTGCAGGGAGGGGTGGAAGATGCGCGGCTTGTGCGAGGGCGTATGTATGGCAGCTGTTGCGTTTGGCTTAGGGCTGCTGCTGGCAATGTTCTGCCCAGTGCGGCTGGTATTGGTGTTGGCAGCGATTGTACTGGTGGCATTGGGACTGCTGGTACTGCTATGTTAGGGAAGGACGGGTGAGGGGTTATGAAGATCGTTGTGGTGAAAAGTCCGCGTTTTTTGGCAGGGTTGCTGCGTATCTTTTTTAAAATTGAAAAGGAAAATAATTGATCTTGTATCGTTAAGCAGAAAAAATGTCCGCTGTATATACGGCGGGCATTTTTTGATAGGGCGACGCGGGGCTGGACATGAATAAAAATTCATTCTCAAGCCCTTTTTTCAAATTTTCGGAAGGATTCTCATTCCGTTTATGCGGCCAAATCGCACTTGGATTTGGCGTTTTGCAGACATAAATGCGGATTATTCGAGGACTATTTGGATAAAATGTCAACGCTTGTTGCTGGATAGACAAAAAAGATTAGATCTGAGAAAAAAGTTTATGTATATTTATTATGTTTTTCTCTTGACTTTTTGGTAAACAGCCGTTATTATTGTATTAAACTTTCATTTGAGTGAATTTTTATTTACTCCAATGAGGAAAGTCTGAAATCTCGGATTTTGTAACCGTGTTGTTCAGACTGATAAATCCAACGAAGAATGGTGATTAACGTGAAAAAACTGACAGCAAAGATCCTGGCTGCGGTTGTGGGCGCCAGTATGCTGCTGGCCGGCTGCTCCAGCGGCACGACTTCTAGCACAGATTCCTCCGCTGCATCCAGCTCCGATAGCAGCACCGTTTCCTCTGAGGTCTCTTCCGATTCCTCTTCTTCTGCCGAGGACGCTTCGATTGTTGTGGCGGTCGCTTCTCAGATTGCCAATCTGGATCCTGGCCTGAACTCCACCACCCATCTGGCGCATATCATCTCCAACGGCACTGTGGGCCTGTTCCGCACCAATGAAGAGGGTGTGCTGGAGAACATGATGTGTGAGGATTACACCATCAGCGAAGACGGTCTGACCTATACCTTCAAAATTAAGGAAGGTGTTGAGTGGAGCGACGGACAGCCCTTGACCGCTCACGACTGGGTATATGGTATCAAACGTACCATCGGTTATGGCCCTGACAATACTTATGTTGCTGCCGATATGTGCCGCTTCATCAAAGGTGCCGAGGAAGCCAATGAGGCTATGATGGATGTGGCTGATATGACTGACGTTGGCGTCAGCGCTCCTGACGACTACACGCTGGTGATTGAGTTGAAAACACCCTGTCCTTACTTTATCAAGATCGTTGGCGGCAATGCTTTTGCACCTCTGCGGGCGGATTTCGCTGTGGAGCATGAGAGCACCTGGTCTTTGCAGCCCGGATATCCCACAGTCGGCGCCTATCAGCTGGCTTCCTGCAACGAAAATGAAAGCGCTGTATATGTAAAGAACGAGAACTATTACATGGCCGATGAGATTGGTCTGGATCAGATTACCTATCAGGTAATGCCGGATGAGAATGCCCAGTTGGCTGCCTTTAAGGCTGGTCAGATTGATATGGCCTTCAACGTTCCCGCTACCATTGGTTCCAGCACCGAGTATGCCGATTACTTCTTCAAGCCTGACAGCTATACTTCCACCTATTTTGTAGCTCTCAACAGCGGCACCAAGGGTGTAGAAGCCCTCAAGGATGTCCGTGTTCGGAAAGCCCTTGCCCTGGCCGTCAACAAGGACGCTATGCTCACCGTGCTCAACGGCGGTGATTATGTGACTCCCCTTAACGGTATGGTTCCCTATGGCTTTGAAGGCCTGAATGGAGATTTCCGCGCTGAGGCCAACGATTATCTTCCTTACAATGTGGAGGAAGCCAAAGCTCTGCTGGCGGAAGCTGGTTACAATGAATCCAATCCTCTGAAGTTGGAGTACCTGTATTCCAATGCCCAGTTCCATGCCGACGTGGCACAGATGCTTCAGCAGCTGTGGGCCGCCATCGGTGTGGAGGTGGAACTGAAAGCGGTTGAGATGGGTGTGTTCTACGATTATGTGGATTACGGCGACTTCCAGATGGCCCGTTATTCCATTGCCAGCTCCACCGATCCTCTGACCTATCTCAAGACCTTTATGACCGAAAACCAGATTGAGCCTTGTGTTTCCGACGCTACCTACGATCAGATGATTGCGGACGCCTACAATATTGTCGATACCCAGGAATACATCACCGCGCTGCATGAGGCGGAGGAATACCTGGTTAATGAGCAGGCTTATCTGATTCCCCTTCTGACCCAGCAGCCCGTTGTTCTCAAACAGCCTTATATCGAAGGCGTTTGGGCCAACCCCGGTGGTACCATCTACTTCAACCATGCCAGCTTGGCACAGTAATCGTACGGTATCAGAAAAAAGGTTTTCTTTGTGACATCTGCTGGATGTTGTGTAAAACCAATCGCCAACCGGCGCCCCTTAGCTGGGACGCCGGTTTTTTTTCGCTTTTCTGTTGCGCCTTCTCCCGGAGAATGATATGATAGTGGCAGAAAATCTTGCCAAAGTTGTCCGTTGCTTCGCCGTCTGTACCAACCCCCTGTTTGGATGTTGCCGCAGGACAGGGGAATATTTTCTCCATTGGAGGGATTCAGCGATGAAACATATGATTGCCAGATTTCGTTCTCAAACCATTATGGCACTGGGCATTGACCGGCTGGAAGACCGTTTTCTTCGGTTTTTTGCCATGCGTTTTTCCTTTTCCGTCTTTACCAACATCCATGGCGCATTTGTGGCCACGCTGTTGATCCGGGCCACAGGGGATTCCAAATCGGTTATGCTGTATAACGTGATCAACTATTTCGGCACCGGTTTTTTTATGCTGGTTGCGGTGGCGTTCCTTCGCAAAACAACCCCGCGCCTTTCGCTGCAGCTGGGAATTCTGTTCTTTATTTTGATGTATGCGGTATTTCTCTCCACCATGGGGATGCTGCAGTATTCTATGTTTTTGATCGCGCTGCTCTCCGGCTTAGCCAGTGGTTTTTACTGGATCTCCGATTCTATGGCTCTTACCGCCTATTCCTCCGACCACAACCGGGATACTGCTATGGGACTACTTTCCTTGGGAGGCGGTTTTATCTCTTTGACGGTGCCGTTTCTTTCCGGTCTGGTAATCTCCCGTTTTCATGGTAGCACCACCGGTTATCGGGTGATGTTCAGTGTTGCTATGGTGATTGCACTGTTTACCATCTATCTTTCCACCCGGACAGAACCTTTCTTTGCGGACAGCCCCAAAACCGATTACCGCAGCGCTGCAAAGCTCTGTTTTACCGACCGTCTCTTTCTCAATCTCTGCCTTTGTGATACCGTCAAGGGGATTCGAGAGGGTACCATCGGATTTTTCCTCAATATTTTGCTGTTTCAGATTATTACCGACGAGATGATTGTCGGAGTGAACACCTTGCTGGCCAGCGTTGGTTCTATTTTGGCCGCCACCTTTTACGGAAAACTGGTTCGGACTCAGACCCGGCTGCGGAGTGTGCGCATTTCTGTAATGGTGCTGCTGGCGGCGGCGCTGATGCTGCTGTTGAAGCTGAGTCCCGCTACAATTCTGATGTTCAGTGTGATCAACTCGTTCTTTAGCCCTTATCTGGTAAACCCAGCTTTTTCTATCTTTGTGGCAGGTATCTATTCCTCCCCCAAAGCGCTTCCTCTTAAGGGAGAAATATTAGCCATCCGGGAATGCTTCCTCAATACCGGGCGGATTTTGGGTATCGGTATTACACTATTGATGCCTTCCACGACCTTTGGTTCGGTATTGGCCATCATCGTGCTGACACTGTTCCAGTTTATCATGTATGCGCAGCTGCGCTACAGCTCCAAACTGATGGAGCGGCAGGCACAGGAGGCTCTCCCGCAGTCTTGAGGAAAGAGTATCTTATATATAGGAGTATCCAATATGCAAATTCAATCGGAACGATATCCGCGCCTCGACCGCCGGTTACAGGCGATAGCCGATCTGGTCAATCCGGAAGGAAGATCTGGATTGCGCCTGGCCGATGTGGGGACGGACCATGGGTATCTGGTAAGTTATCTGGCCTTGACAGGCCAAATTGCCAAAGGTTACGCTTGTGACATCAATCCTCAGCCGTTGGAGCGGGCGCGCAGGACGTTGGAGTGCTATGGTGTGCAGGGGGTGGAACTGCGGCTCTCAGATGGATTGGCTGCTTTGTCCCCGGAAATGGTAGACCGAGTGGTGATTGCCGGGATGGGCGGGGATATGATGGTTCATATTCTGTCCCAGGCCGGTTGGCAGCAGGCGCAGCAGATAGAATATCTGTTGCAGCCCAATACCAAGGCGGACCATCTGCGCCTTTGGCTGGTATGCAACGGATATCGGATTTTGGAAGAACAGGTGGCGCAGCAAGGAAAATTCTTCTACCCCATTTTGCGGGTACGCTCCGGTAAAATGGAGATTCCGGCACCATGTTTTCCGCTGTTTTGTGCAGCCGGTCTGCTGGCGGTACAGGATAAACCATTGACTGCTTGGGAAAAAGGTTATCTGTCCCGCAGAAAACAGGCCTTGGAGCTGCGGCTGCAGGGGCTAAGCGCCTCTCAGGAGGAGCATGGGTCTGCTGCGGTGGAGGAGTGCCGACAGCTGGAAGACACACTGGCGCAGCTATGCGCCCGTTTGGAAGGAGCCGACCGCTCCAGAAAGGATAATATGCTATGAAGATTCAGGATATTTATGATAAAATCGATGAATTTGCGCCGTTTTCCACGGCGATGGAATATGATAATGTAGGGATTTTGCTGGGCAGCGGCAATGCAGAGGTAACCAAGGTGGTTGTATCCCTGGACGCTACAATGGAAACACTGGAGTATGCGCTGGGAGTGGGCGCCGAGCTGGTGGTGACCCACCACCCGGTGATCTTTCATCCGCTCAAGCGAATTTCCCAGGACTCGGTGGTGTATCAGTATATCCGTCACGGGGTATCGGTGCTCAGCGCCCACACCAATCTGGATATGGCCAAAGGAGGACTGAACGATCTTTTGGCCAAACGGCTGGATTTGCAGTCTGTGGCAGGTTTTGATGAGATCAGCCGCACCCCTTACCGCAAGATTGCGCTGCGCGTGCGCCAGGGATGGGTGGATACGGTGATGGCTGCTATGGCTGGGGCCGGTGCGGAATCCTTCTCCGTATCTCCGTGTCAGGTATGGGCCGATGGAGGTATGGAAGGCGGAGCGTCAGGTACTCCGATGGTTCTGCTGGAGACGGTGTGTGCCCCGGAAACTGCGTCTGCGGTGCTGCGCGAGATGCTTCAGTCGTCTCCCGATCCGCATCCATTTTACGATGTAACCGAGGACGTTGTCAGAAGTTCGGTGGTATACAGCAGCCGTATGGGGGTCCTGCCGGTGCCGCTGACGCCGGACGGGCTGCTCAGCTATGTCAAAGAGCGGTTGGGCCTGGATTCCGCCGGACTTGTCTGCCGGGAAGGGATGGAAGGGTATTACCTGAACCGTATCGGCGTATGTTCCGGTGCCGGAGGATCGTTGCTTTACGCCTGTGCCCGTCAGGGGATTGAGGCACTGATTACCTCCGAGATCAAGCATAACGTGGCGCAGGACGCACTGGAAATGGGAATTGTGATGATTGACGCCGGACACTATGGCACAGAAATTTTGATGGTTCCTGCGATCACCAGAAAGCTGGAGCGGGAATTTCCACAGTTGGAGATACTACCCTATGTACAGCAGCAGCCGTTACAGTGGCGGTAACTGTCATAGAGCAGTCAAATCGGGCACAGCAAATGTTAAGGGATAGGTGATGGATCATGGCGCTTGATGGCGCATTTTTGTCAAAATTGTTGGAGGAAATCTCCCAAACGGCGCTGGATGCGCGGGTGGACCGGATTTTTCAGCCGGGACGGGAGGAGATTATTTTTGTGCTGCGCTGGAAAGGCGGATCCGGAAAGCTGCTGCTGAGTGCAAACGCGGACAGCGCGCGGATACAGTTTACCCAAGCGTCCTTTGAAAATCCCAAGACGCCTCCCATGTTCTGTATGTTCCTGCGCAAACATCTGGGCAGTGCACGGCTGGTGGAGATCCGTCAGATCTCGATGGATCGCATCGTCCATCTGGGATTTGAGACCCTCAACGAGCTTGGAGACCTGGTGCGCATCACCGTTGCGGTGGAGATCATGGGACGGCACAGCAATATCATTGTGGTGGATCAAACCGGAAGGATTATGGAATCCATCAAGCATGTGGATGAGGAGATGTCGGCGGTTCGACAGGTTTTGCCAGGAATGCAGTATCATCTGCCGCCGATGCAGGATAAACTCAGTCTGGTGGGAGCGACGCCCGACGAGATGATTGCCAGAATGGACAAAGGCCGGGATGTGGAGCTCTCCAAGGTGCTGATGGATACGGTTATGGGAATTTCTCCCATTGTGGCCAGGGAGCTGGCCCATTATGTCAACCGGGGAGAGCACACCCAATATTCTCAACTGGGACAGGGAGAGCGTGACCGGCTGCGTTTCGGGCTGGGACAGCTGGCCAAGGCGGTAACGGGGGAAGGCGCTCCTACGTTGGTGCTGGATCTCAGCGGAAAGCCAAAAGATTTTTCTTTTATTGAGATACATCAATACGGTAGGGCGATGATGACCCGAGGATGCGACGGGTACTGTGCGCTGCTGGATACCTTTTACAGCGAGCGGGATCTGGTGGACCGGATGCGGCAGCGTTCCAACGATATGCTGCGCCTGCTGATCAACGCCACCGATCGGATTACCCGGAAAGTAGCCACCCAGAAAGAGGAACTGATGCAGAGTACCCAGCGGGAGACGCTGCGCCGGTACGGAGATCTGCTCCATGCCAACCTTTACCAGATGAAGAAGGGGCAATCGGTGGTGCGGGTGGAAAACTTCTTTGAGGAAGGAATGCCGGAAATCGCCATTGCGCTGGACCCGGCGCTGACCCCTTCTCAGAATGCCCAGCGCTACTACAACGAATACCGCAAGGCGGATACCGCCGAAAAGAAACTGCGGGAGCTGATTGCCCAGGGCGAACAAGAGCTGGTCTATTTGGACTCAGTATTTGATGCATTGACCCGTGCCCGCACCGAGGCGGAACTTAACGCCATACGCTCGGAGCTGGGGGAGCAGGGATATCTGCGCAGCGCGCCCGCAAAGAATCAGAAACAGCGCCCCGGCAACAAGAGCCGCAAACAGCCCAAGGAGGAAAAACTGCCGCCGATGAAATATATCTCCACCGACGGTTTTACCATTCTCTGTGGGCGCAACAATGTGCAGAACGATCGTTTAACCCTCAAAGAGAGCCGCAATTATGATATCTGGTTTCATACCCAGAAGATTCCTGGTTCCCATACGGTGGTGATTGCGGATGGCAAGCCGGTTCCCAACACCACGCTGGAGCAGGCGGCCATCATTGCCGCCTATAACAGTAAGGCCAGGGAGTCCACCCGGGTGGCGGTGGATTATACCATCATCAAAAACGTCAAAAAGCCCAACGGCGCCAAACCGGGAATGGTGATCTATGACAACTATGAGACTGCCATTGTAACCCCGGACGAACAGCTGGTGAATTCTTTGCGAGCGCTGTGAGCTGACCTGGTAGAAGCCTTAGGCGGGAAGGACATTCTATGAATACACTGGAAAAGGTAAAACAGGCAACGCTGGCCATGCAGCGTTACAGCTGGGAGCAAGGCGTGGTGGCACAGGCTTTTCTGGAAGCAGGTGATCGGTCCACCGCCGTTTTGCTGGCTGCGGAGGGAATACACCGGCAAAGAGATGACGGCCGGTGCTGTCAGTTGGGGGCGGGCAGCGCTTCCACCGATCCCTGTGCCATTGGGGAGGCGCTGATTGCAGCGTGGGAGGATACCGGGGACCCGACGTTTGCGCAGGGAGTTCAAGGCCTGCTGCGCTGGGCGCTGGAAATCGCTCCTCGCAATCAGGAGGGAATCGTCTACCATTTTGACAACCGCAAGGAATTCTGGGTGGATTCCTTTTATATGTTGCCCCCTTTCTTGGCGCGAGCGGGACAGTATGAGGCGGCGCTGCAGCAGTTGGACGGCTATTGGCAGGCTCTTTACAATGTAGAAGCAGGTTTGTTGTCTCATCGATGGGATGATGAGAAAAAAGTTTTGGTGCGGAGTGATTTTTGGGGTGTGGGCAACGGCTGGGTGGCAGCAGGGATGGCACGGGTCATTGCGCTGCTGCCGGAATCCTTGCAGCAACAGCGCAAACGCCTGATCCATCGCGTCAAAGGCTTGTTGGACGCAGCGCTGCGGTATCAGCGCCCGGATGGTATGTTTCACGATGTGATCAACGTTCCGGATACTTTCCCGGAGGTTAACTTTGGACAGATGCTTGCCTACACCATCTTTCGCGGCGTCAAAGAGGGATGGCTGGATCGCAGCTATCTTCCCCAGGCCCATCGGATGCGTCAGGCTGCCCGGGCGCAGGTTGACCGGTATGGTTTGGTGCATCAGGTGTGTGGAGCGCCCCATTTTGACGCTCCCGGAACTGCGGCGGAGGGCCAGGCATTTTATATCCTGATGGAATCCGCCGGTAAGAGTTTGGAGGAGAGCTGAAATAAGAGTATCGAGTTGATGAGAGAATCGTATTTTGCGCAAGATTTTTTGTGTGCCGGAAGGAGTATGGAATGAAAAGGAAAAATTGGTTTATATTGGTGATGGCGTGGAGTTTGCTGGCAGTGCTCAGTGGATGCGAGAGAACAGCGCCCAGCCAGTCGGATGTCTTTGATGCCAGCGGTTCCCAAAGTGCCGTTGTTTCCAGCAGCCTGCCTTCCAGCAGCGAGACAGCCGGAAGTGAAGCTTCTGAGAGCCAAGCGGTCTCGGATGTTGCTGTGGAGATTGCCCATCAATTTGAAAACGGTTCCTCCACTTTGGCGCTGCCAAAGCTGACCGGAGACGACAGTGGGGATGTCTGGAAGATCAATCGGGAGATCGAGGAGTTATATCAGTCTCGATATTGGAGTTTTGAGCATTCCGCTGAGGAGATGGGATGGTGTGAGGTTTCCTATGATGTGAGTGATACCTCCCGGTATCTGAGTGTTGTAGTACTGCACCAGAGCTATCCCATCTATGGGACGGATGGCGGTGTGTGCGGTTGGGTATACGACAAACAAACCCGGCGGGAGGTCTCGCTGCAACAAGCGTTGGAGATGGCAGGGACTTCCATCGCCCGGATCGAACAGCAGCTGGACGAGCTGCTGGCGGATGAGAATGCGCAGTTGGCAGAGGGATTGCCCGATGTGACCAATGGAGGACTGATGGATGCAGCATTCCGGATTCGGGAGGACGGACAGCCTGAGTTTTATCTCAGTTTCCGGCTGGATAACCCTGCTGCCGATCCGTGGAATACCTTCTATTTCTGGTCGGACGGTGTACTGACAAAGGGGTTTGAAATTGCGCAATAACACCAATAAGACGGGCTTGCATTAGCAAGCCCGTTTTATTGACGTCTTTTGCAAAATCCGTTCTCCCGGCATGGATGGCACACTGTACTCGGAAAAAATCAGATAATCTTTACAGACAGTTTTTCGTGTCAAATGCTGAGTTGTCGCTGGGGAAAAAGAATGTTATAATCGTTTTTGGCAGACGTATGAGAAAATACGTATTCATTTGGCAAAGAAGGGATAGAAATTATGGCAAAAGCAACCGTAACCTTATTATCACATACACCGGAACCGGAAAAGCTGGTGGCCGCCGCCGCCAAGCTGTGCTACAGCAAGAGCGGCGTTACCGATCTGATGGATCATCTTACCGATGAGAAAGCGGCGGATTTTGTGGAGATGCTGGCCCAGATAGGACACGAAAGCCCTGTGGAGCACGTTACCTTTACCTTTGGCATCGAGGGGGTATCCCGTGCGTTGTTGGCGCAGATTACCCGCCACCGCATTGCGTCCTACAGTGTCCAGAGCCAGCGGTATGTAAACAAATCGGATTTCAGCTACATCACCCCGCCGGAAATCGCGGCGATTGAGGAAGCAGAGGAGATCTATCAGGAGGCCATGGCCCAGTGCGGGAAATATTATGATCAGCTGGTGAAACTGCTGACCGAAAAGCACACCCAGCGGCTGATGGCGGAGGGAAAAGGTGAGAAGGAAGCCAAAAAAGCTGCCTCCAAGCTGGCCAACGAGGATGCTCGCTTTGTGCTGCCCAACGGATGTGACACCAAAATGGTGGTGACCATGAACGCCAGAAGCCTGTACAACTTTTTCCGCCTGCGCTGCTGCAACCGCGCCCAGTGGGAGATTCGGGATGTGGCACGGCAGATGTATGCGCTGGTGTATCAGGTGGCGCCGCATCTGTTTGCCGGCGCAGGGCCTGCCTGCCTTTGCGGAGGATGCGACCAGGGTAAGATGAGCTGTGGCAGACCGGAGGAGGTACGCCAGGAATTTCAAAGGTTACGGGAGGAAGGGGAGACCCACCAATGAGCCATAAAGGCAAACTGATTGTGATTGACGGGCTGGATGGCAGCGGCAAAACCACCCAAAGCCAGCTGCTCTATGCCTATATGCAGCAGCACAGCTCTCAGGGAGTCAGGCTGATCTCCTTCCCTGATTACGAAAATCCCTCCTCTGCACTGGTGAGGATGTATCTTCGGGGGGATTTCGGGAAAACGGCACAGCAAGTAAGCGCATACGCCGCTTCCAGTTTTTATGCGGTGGATCGCTTTGCCAGTTACCGTCTGTATTGGGAGTTGGATTATCTGGGGGGGAAAGATATCCTTGCCACCCGGTATACCACTTCCAATATGATTCATCAGATGGGGAAGCTTCCCCAGCAGCAGTGGGATACATTTTTGACGTGGCTCAAGGACTATGAATATGAAAAGATGGGGCTGCCTGTGCCCGATCAGGTGATATTTTTGGATATGGATCCTGATCTTTCCGCTCGGCTGATTTCCCAGCGGTATCATGGGGATGAATCCAAGCGGGATATCCACGAGGCGGACCGAGAGTATCTGCTGCAATGCCGCCGGTGTGCCCTTTATGCGGCGGAAAAGGAAGGATGGACGGTGGTGCGCTGTGACGATGGGGAGACGGTACTGCCGGTGGAGACCATTTCTCAGCGGGTTCTCTCTTCACTGGTTGCGCTGTAGTCCTTCGAGAGATAGCCGGAAAATCGGAAAAGAGGAGATGCAAACATGGTAATGCGGGGCGATGTGTATCTGCAAGAACAAATCCGTCAGGGATTATCCGCACAGCAGGCCCAGAAACGTTTGGTTGGACAGCTTCAGGCGCTGTGGCAGCTGGTGTTTGAGGACGATGCCGCATATACGGATATCTTTTTCGATACGGTTTTCCGGGCGGAAGATGTCATGGTGTTTGAGAAGGATGGAGAAATTCTTTCCATGCTGTTTTTGCTTGCCGTCGCATTTCCCACCGATACAGGGGTAAGCTATCAGGGAAGATATGTCTATGCGGTGGCTACCCACCCCAAAGCCAGAGGAAAGGGATACTGCGGCGCCCTGCTGCGGCAAAGCGAGGAGGAGATTGCCGCTCGGGGAGAGCGGTTTGCAGCGCTGCATCCGGCCAGCGAAACGCTGTACGGATTCTATCGCCGGTTTGGCTATGAGACAGCTTTCTCCTGTGCTGAGCTGCTGCTTCCAGCATATGCCGATGTGCAGAATGCTGATGGGATAGAATGTTTGCTGCTATCTCAACAGCAGTTTGAAAAGCTGTACCCTGCTTTTGGTACCCATCGGCGGCAAGAACTGTTGTGGCGGGAAGAGACGCTGCCGTTTCTTTACCGCGAAGCCGTCGCGCAGCGGGGCGGAGCTTTTGCGGTGATGCGGGAGGGAAGTCCCATCGGCTGCGGCCTTTATTATCAGCCGGAGGACAGGATGATCATCAAAGACTGGTATCTGGACTGCACCGGATCTCAGCGAGAGATTGTGACGAAAACAGAGAAAGCATTGTCGCGTTTATGGCCTCAAAAAGAGATATTTCTGCGAATTCCCGAAAAAAAAGTTGCCGATTGGGGAAAAAAGGCTGTATCTCAGCCATTTGGTATGATAAAATATATAGAGAATCCTTTTGACGGGGGCGCTTTGCGAAACCAGTATGGTTTTATGGGAGCGGTACTGGACTGAGGGCTGCCGGAGGATATGATATCCAGGAAAGGAGAGATGCGACGTTATGGTATATGTGTTTTTTGCTCAGGGGTTTGAGGAACTGGAAGGACTTAGCCCGGTGGATGTGCTGCGCCGCGCTGGGATTGCGGTGACCACGGTGGGAGTTGGAGGACGCGAGATTACCGGTTCTCACGGGGTGACCATTACCTGTGACAAGATCGACAGCCAGGTACAACCTGAGGAGATGGAGATGGTGGTGCTTCCCGGAGGGATGCCTGGCACTACCAATCTGGAAGCCTCGCCGGTGGTGATGTCCTTTTTGGACTATGCGTTGGCCCAGAAGAAATGGATTGCCGCCATCTGTGCAGCCCCCTCTATCCTGGGCCATCGGGGGATTCTGGACGGCAGAGAAGCAATCTGTTTTCCGGGCTTTGAGCCGGCGCTGGAGAAAGCGGTGCTGTCCAGCAAATCGGTTTGTGTGGATTTATCCCATGGTTTTGGCGTAGTGACTGCCAAAGGCGCCGGCGTGGCGCTTGAATTTGCGCTGACCCTGGTGGCCTGCCTGAAAGGCAAGGATGCAGCGCTGGCACTGAGGAAAGCAATGCAATGCAGCGAATAGATTTACGCGTCATCAAGACTCGTTTGCGGGATCAGAGCAAACAGTATCGCCGGGAAATGTCAAAGGAGGATAAAGCTGAGCGGGATCTGAAGATTTGCAGACGTTTTCAGAGCCTCTATCAGTACCGTCAGGCCAAAACCATCCTTTGTTACACCTCAAAGGCCATAGAGGTGGATACCTACCGCATTATACAGGATGCGTTGGATGCTGGGAAGCAGGTGGCTGTGCCCCGATGCATTGATGGTACTCGGTTGATGCGTTTTTATCTGATTCGGTCGCTGGAGGATCTGGAGAAAGGTACTTTCGGCGTGATGGAGCCGATTGTTGCTCAATGTCAGGAGCTGACCGATTTTTCCGGAAGCATTTGTATTGTTCCGGCGTTGGGATATGATCTGGAAGGCTATCGTCTGGGATACGGAGCCGGGTATTATGACCGGTTTTTATCCGGTTATAGTGGGCTGAAGATAGGAATCATCTATGCTGCCTGCGTCAAGCCCAGATTGCCCCGAGGTAAGTTTGATGTACCGGTAAATTTGCTGCTGACGGAAGATTATCTGCGCAGCATCAAACCTTCCCGCCGGCGTACCTTTTATACTGTGAACCGAAAAACAGACTGATTGGAAAGAATACAATAAGGAGGTGGCTCCGTTTGGTTGAGACACCTCTTTTCTGCTGTTTACATAAAGTTCATGAAAGGGATATTTGACTGGTTTGAATCTCTGAGAAAAATACGGTATGATAAAGAAAACGATTGTGTATGTCAGGTACCATTGGCAGGACCCTTGAAACTGTTACCCTGAAAGGAATGGAATTCTTTGCAAAAACGTGATGAAGAGATTAGTGCAATTTTAAATGCCATTGACGGACTGCCCGAGGACGGAGAGGGACAGGAATCGATCCCAGAGGAAGGTCTTTTGGGGGAACTTCCCATTGCCGGGGGTGAGGACGCTGGGAAAGACCTGCACCAGATGCAGGAGGATTTGGCTGCCGATGATGGCCAGCAGCACAGCAGGATGCGACATCTTTCTGAAAGACGAGGAAAAGAAAAAACGCAGTCGCCTCGCAGAAAAAGCAGACGGTATGAGAGTCAACGGCAGGAAGAGATGGAACTTGTGGATCTTCCGGATCAAGAAGAGGATGAGGAACGCACTCGCCGCGGGCGTCGGATCTGGCGTGCGGTCAAACGGATCTATTTTGGTTTTGAATCCATCATTATGGTTGCTGTAGCGCTGGTCATCTGTGGATACTTATCCTGGTATCTACTCAATGGTATGGCGGATTTCCTGGGTATCAACCAGGAGGATCAGCAGTATGAGGTGGTGTTGGAGAAGGATTCCACCGTTAAAGAAGTGTGCCAGACACTGGAAGATCAGAACATCATCTCCTCTCCGCTGATTTTTCAGCTCTATGCCAAGCTAAAAAAGGTGGATATCCTTCCAGCGGGAACCTATGTGGTCAACAGCAATATGTCCTTTGACAGTGTGCTGAAGCGGCTCAGCACCTCCACGGAGGAGGCTCCCAGTGAGGCGGAGGTTACCTTCCGGGAAGGTTTGACGGTCAACGAGATTGCCAACCTTTTGGAAGAAAACGATGTGTGTGATGCGGATAAATTTATCGAAGCGCTGCAAACGGAGGATTTTGGCTTTGCTTTTGAGCAGCTGATCCAACCTGGAGAACATCGGTTTTATAAATTGGAAGGGTATCTGTTCCCGGATACCTATAACTTTTATGTGGGAGAGAATCCCAAATCTGCTGCCAAACGTTTTCTGACCCGGTTTAATGAGCTGGTGTTTACCGACAAGATGACAGCGCAGATGGAGGCGTTGGGTATGTCACTGGATGAAACGGTGATTTTGGCTTCCATCATTCAGGCGGAGGCTGGCGGCGGCGGATACAAGGAGATGTGCCGTGTCTCCTCAGTGTTCCATAACCGTCTGAACAATCCAGATGTGCTGGGCGGTATGCTTCAGTCGGATGTAACCATCTTTTACGTCAATGACAACATCAAACCTTATCTGAACTATACCGATCAGGATATGTATGACGCTTACAACACCTATAAATGTGTCGGTTTGCCGGTGGGCGCCATCTGTAATCCTGGCCTGGAAGCCATTCAGGCCGCCCTCAATCCGGAAGAAACCAATTATTTCTACTTCCTCACCGACGATGCCGGTACCTTCTATTATGCCAACACCTTGCAGGAGCACGAATATAACAATTATCTGGCTCAGCAGGTCAATGCTCAGCTCAAGGAACAGGCTTCCCAGGAAGCTGCAGCTTCTGAGCAGGCGGCAGACGCCTCCACAGAGTCGTCTGAGTCTGAGGAGGATACGCAAGCACAAGCTTCTTCGGAGCAATGAGGCAACAAAGATTTAACTTTTTTGCCTGAAGCATCGATAAAGACGGCCTGGGTCCGGATTTTGCTGGACCCAGGCCGCTGTATGAAATCTGAAAATGTATTTTTATTGGAGAGATAAGAAACGTTTGCGTTTTGTTTAGGAGGACAACAAAATTGGAGAGACGACCTGAAGTATTGGCCCCGGTGGGGGATTTTGAACGGCTGGAAACGGCGGTTCGTTTTGGCGCAGATGCGGTCTATTTGGGAGGCAAAGCCTTTGGAATGCGGGCTGCTTCCGCAAATTTCGGACCGGAAGACCTAAAACGAGCGGTGGATTACTGTCATGCCCATGGCGTTCGCCTGTATTTAACCTGCAATACCCTTCCGCGCAACGAGGAGATTGACCGGCTTCCGGAATTTTTGCTGGTTTCCAGAGATGCAGGGGTGGACGCGTTGATTGTTGCGGATGTGGGCATCCTTTCGTTGGCACGGGAATTGGTGCCAGAGGTGGATATACACATCTCCACCCAGGCGGGAGTGGTCAACTACCTGACCGCCAACGCCCTGCATCGGCTGGGCGCCAAGCGGGTGGTTTTGGCGCGTGAGCTGTCGCTGGAGGAAATCCGGGAGATTCGTCGGAAAACACCGCCGGAACTGGAGATTGAATGTTTTGTTCATGGAGCTATGTGCGTATCCTTCTCCGGAAGATGTCTGATCTCCCAGTATTTGATGCATCGGGATGCCAACAGAGGAGAATGCGCTCAGCCCTGCCGCTGGAAATACCATCTGATGGAGGAAAAACGTCCTGGCCAGCTGTTTCCCATTGAGGAGACAAAAGAGGGGACCTATCTGTACAACGCACGGGATCTATCTATGATTGCGCACATCGGTGATCTGGTGGACGCCGGTATCACCAGCCTGAAAATTGAGGGACGGGCAAAATCCTTCTATTATGTGGGAACTATCACCAATGCATACCGTATGGCGGTAGACGGTTATCTTGCCTGTGACGCTGCCCAACGTGCCCAGTACTGTACTCCGGCATGGTTGGTGGAGGAAGTACAAAAGGTCAGCCATCGTCAGTATTCTACCGGCTTTTATTACGGGCCTCCGGAAGACGGACAGTGTTATGAGGACGGGGGATATGTCCGTAGCTATGATGTGGTGGCCACAGCCCAGGGATGGGAAAATGGTGTTGCAACCCTGACCCAGCGCAATCGATTCTTTGAAGGCGACCTTCTGGAAGTGTTGTGTCCTGGCTCCAAACCTTGGCAGTTGACGGTACAGGGGCTAACCAATTCGGAGGGAATGGCGATTGCGTCGGCCAACCATCCGATGGAGACGGTGCAGATTCACAGCGAAAAACCCATTATACAGGGAGCTATCCTGCGCAAAAAGCTTTAATCTTGTTTTTCTGCGGAGATTCTTTCTTTCCAAGACGCCTTTGAAAAAGATAAGGCCGGTGCAAAGCAGCTGAATAAAGCTTTGCACCGGCCTATTTGTTTGAACGGTCAAACAGGGACCTCTTCCTGCGAGATAGAAGGGGATGCTGCCTCTTTTTCCCAAGGCATCACATCTCCATCCTCCCGCAGATAGTCCAAAATCTGCCAGATTCCTTCTCCGGTATAAGAGCTGATGCGGAATACCGTTTCACATCCCGCCAACCGAAGCCAACTTTCCGCCCGATCGGGATCGGCGCCTTCGTGATCGATTTGGGTGACAATGCCAATACATTCCCGGTTGGCTACAGCGGTGACGCAGGGCGGATACAACGAAAATGGTTCCGTTGCGCTCAAGAGTAAACCAACCACATCCGCCTCAAAAGAATACATAGCGATGGCTCCTCCCAGATTTTTGGTCTGGATGTATTCGCCAGGGGTATCGATGATCACATCGTAATGGTTGACATATTGGGTTTTGTGATAATGGATGTGATCGCCTTTGAGCGCTTGGGTGAGGGTGGTTTTGCCGCATTCGCTGCGGCCGATGAGTATGATTTTTTTCATCGACTGCTTACCCCTCCGGTATTTAGGTACGTGTGATCTTGCACACAGCAAATTCCAGTGTTTCCTGGAAGTAGGATAGGATGGCTCTCATTGCAGCATCCACCTGGGAGAAGTTTCCTGTGACAATCAGCGTGCCGCTGAAGCGATCCACAAATCCCAAATCGACGCCGGAAGTTTTGATGGCAATATCTCCCGCAATGATGGCGGATTCACTGGGGCTGAGGGTTACAATGCCGATTGCCGATTTATGGTAGTCGATTTTGGGATTGAGTCCCAGCTTTTGATAGATGCTGGCGTCCGGTCCGGCGATGATGTGAGCCATGGTGATCTGTTTTCCGGGAACCATTTCCTGGATGATGCGCAGTTTTCCCTCGGCGGAAAGATTATCGGTTTTTTGAATGATATCTTTTACAATGTCCATAACGATTCCTTTCTAAGGGATTTTGACAGAGTTTCTTTCATCCCTGTTGTTTTCTGTAAACGGGAGATCCTCCCGGGTAAATACATAGTGGGTGTTATCGGAAAGTGCAGGGATAAACCGGAATCCCTGCCAATCAAAAGCCTGGAGCTGCTCAGGCCGCTGTAGGCGTTTTTTCACTAGGAAGCGTGCCATCTCTCCCCGCGCCATCTTGGAGGCAGTGGGGATGGAGCGCAGCCGTTTCCCGCCTTTGGGAATCGGTTTCTCGACGAAAAAGTCACAGGTGATGATTTTTTCAGCAGGGGCATAGGGCAAGATGGCTTTGGCATATTCCTTGGAGGCAAGGTTAATCAGCGTCTCATCCTCCATCAAAAGTTGTTGGCAAAGACGGCTGCCCCAATACCGGTACAAACGTTTTCCATAGAAATCCATTTTACACTGCATTTCCAAACGGTATGGCATAATCCGATCCAGGGGCCGCAAAATCCCATAAAGCCCGCTGACGATTCTCAGGCGCTGCTGCGCCGACATAAAATCTGAAGCGGTAAAATCCCATGCCGCCAGGTGTTGATACTGTAGTCCATAGTAGGCCAGCAGTGCAGGAATCTCACCGGCATGAGGGTCAAAGCGTTGCAGCTGTTCAAAGGCTTTGAGAGCCAGCTGTGGATTTACTTCCAGTATGGTTTCCAGCTGCCAGGGGCTGAGGGTTTTCAGAAGCTGGGATAGGGAAAGGGCTTCTTCCCAAAATATGGGGAGAGTTTTGGATGCGTCAGGAATGCGGGATAAAACAGCGGCGATCCTTGCCGCTGTAGGATTTTGCGTACCATCCCGCAGTGCGGTGGCATCCCACATATTTTTGGCCGGAGAGAGAAAGGCAATCATATTTTTTCCTCCCCTTGCTCCACAACCTTTCCGATATACTGGGTTTTTTGTGGATTGATTCGAAGGATTTTGACCGACACCTTTTTGCCCAGGTAACTTTCGGCGGGCTGCTGCATCGCAGAAGGGGAGACGGTTACGCGGATTCCCTTGTAAACTCCTTCGATTCCTTGCCGTCCTTTGCGCAATTTTATCTGGTCCAGCAGTACGGTTTTTCCTATCAGCGTGGGAGATAAATCAGTTTGCTTTTCAGAAACGGTGTTATTGTGATCTATTGCAGATTCCTGGAATTCATTCGTAGGTGCAGAAGTTTTCTTGGAACGGGCCTGTGAAGCGGAAAGCCCGCGCTGACGGTTTAGAATCTCCAACGCCTTGGGCAGAGAGGATGTCTGTTTGTCGCGGTGAAGCGAATGAACGGACGGTTCAGCCTGGACAGTCGCTGTTTTCTCTGGGGCATTCAATGGTTGAGTGGCCGCTTCCTTTTGGAAATCAGCCGCTTTTCCAGCGCAAGCGTCGGGGGAGGAGAACAATGGGGTCTGGCCTTTTCTTTTTTTCCCAGTTTCCTTGCTTTTTTTCAAAGGCTTTTTCTGGGAAGCAGCGGCTTTTTCTTGGTCTACCAGAGCGGAGGGCCGCTCTGCCGGAACGTTCCCTTTTTTCCCGTCTGCCTTGGAAGTTTTCGAGGAATTTTTTTTCTGGGAAGCAGCGGCTTTTTCTTGGTCCACCAGAGCGGGGGGCCGCTCTGCCGGAACGTTCCCTTTTTTTCCGTCTGCCTTGAAAGTTTTCGAGGAAGACTTTTGCGGGAGGATGGCAACCGTTTCCGCTATATCTGACACCTGACCGGTGGCGGTTTCTTGGAAAGCTGCAGCGGCCTGGAGGACTGTTGTGGAGGATGGCTTTCTGCGTGTTTTTCTCCTGTTGGACTTGGATTTATTGGGAGAAACGGTACCATCATCCAACCTGTTCGGTTGTTGTGCGGATTTCGTTTTAGACGGAATTTTTACGTCCTTGGCTGCTTCCTTCGTATTTTTGGCGGGGGAGCCTTTCCCTTGAGGAGGATCGTTGTCCAAAGCAGGGATGGCGCCTGGCTCATTAGAGGAAGACGATGGCTGCTCATTCTGAATCTCCATTCTGGTTTCCAGTCCCATCTCAATGATGGCGGGAGAGAGCCAGTCGCTTTCCGGTTTGCTTACCAGTCTGGCGTTGGTATATGCCATATCCAAATCCAGTACGGTATGTCCCTCCAAATTTCCGTTGGGAAAACGCTCCACAACCAGCGCCACATCTGCCTGGCTGCCCGGGGTCAATGCGAGAGGAAGCAACCAGGATAGGGCGTCCCGAGCGGGAAAGTAAACCGGAATGGCGGTTTTATAGTTCCAGATGGCCCGCTGTACTCCCATACGTACGGCCCGTTCCATCTGCGCCTTGATGCGGATGAACAGTTCGTTGTCCACCTTTCGATCGATCTGTTCCCAAAGCTGGTCCAGCGTAGGGGCAGAATCTGCTTTTGGGATCTGGTCCAGCAACTGCTGGATTTCCTGATAACCAAAACAGATATTTCTTAGAAACGAGAGCGGAAAACGCCGCAGATTGTCATGAATGATATGATTATAATCCACATAAGGCATCTGTTGTTCCAGCGAAAGGTCATAATCAATCTCGTAAATCAGCTCGGAGGTGCGTCGGAAAAAACGTGCAGGTTTGGGAATGGGGTTAAACTGTCTGAGAAATTCTTTTCCCAATCCCTGTTCTCCGGCAATGCAAAAGCCTTTAAGGCTCCAAAATTTCCCGTTTTGTGGCTGGATATGCTCAAACACGGCGTAAATATATTCGTAACGGCTGTTTACCAATCCGGTGTTAAAGGAGGCCATTTGGCCGTCGGCGCTGTAGCAGATGGCTTGATCCAACCAGAGCTTATAAAAAGTATAACGCAGAAAATTCCCTAAAATTGGGAAGTGGCGGTCTTCATCCAGCCCAAAATACCAATGTTCCCCAGGATGGGTCATTTTAGCAAGTTCTTGCAGTGCGCCAAAATAGTCATGGGGTTCGCCCAAACGGATGATAGCCCAGTTGCGCAGCCATTCCCCCTCAGGGATACCGGCAAACTGACCGGCTCGCTCAAACTCGCTGCGGGGGATAAAACGTTCCGCATACCAGGGGGAACGAGCGTCTGGTTTTCGGTTGCGGATACAGAGCAGCAGCATGGGATTGTCTGGGGATAACATAAAGGGCGTTGTAATCAGCATCCGTTCAGCGGTACGGCTGTTGGCAGGAGAAAGCCCTTGTCGCCAGATAAAATCTTCGTCGGTCGCGGTGAGATACCTTCGGCTCATAGCGCTCCAGGGAGGAGTGGGGTCCTGATAATGCAGTTGCTGAAAAGCTGCAGATTCATACAGATAGCTGCTTATATACACCAGGTCGTAAAGACTGGGGTATCGTTTGAGCAGCGCATGAGACAAGGCGCAGCGCCCCCTTTCTTAAGAATAAACCACATCCTACCGGCAATTTGGGAAAAGGGCAGGACGCAGGATAAATGTTGCGGATAACATATCGCTTCTGCTCAGATTTGATCGGATGGGCAACGGGTATCGTGGCTCGTCACCCGTTCCAATCAAAAAAGGAAACGCTTCGCCTCTGTTTATGCACAACAAAAACACCTCCTGATGACCGTTTCCCGGAAAGTACAGGAACAAACTGGGAGGTGTTGAAAACTCATCAAAATATAGTATACCACAAAAACCGGTAGAATTCAATTGTACCGCCTAGGGCGCCGGGTTATCCTTTCAAACCTCTGGCCTGACGATCCATATCCTCAATTACAATATCGTGAATCTCTCCCAATGAAGCACAATATTCTAACACTTTCCAGGGTTCATTGGTGTGGTAATGGATCTTAATCAGAGTATCGTCTCCTACCGCCAACAGACAATCTCCTTTGAAGTGTTCCAGAAAATAATTGCCCACTATGTCCTCATCCAATCCGGTTCCTTCAATCAGCAGTTGGGTATCATAACGGTATTCCAACATGGTAGTTCCCTCCAGATTTTTAAAAATAGGGTATTGGTTATCTTTATGGTAGCATACTGCCACGGCGTTTGCAACATTCCTTTTCGCTGTGGTTGTGAGAGAAAAAGGTATATGTTATACTGAGAAAGTCAGATGTTTCTCAGAGCACCACCCAAACCAATTGATTGGTTGGTATGGTTTTTTGTTTGTTGTTGTTTTAGGGATTGTTTTTACCGATGAAGGGATGCGTATATCTATGAAAAAAAGAATATTGCTGATTACCACAGGAGGGACCATCGCCAGTTCTCTCCGGCAAGAGGGACAGGGACTGACCCCCACGGTGAATGGCGCGGGGCTGGAGGCGTTGTTAGGGCCGCTGACGTTGGAATATCAGATTACGGTGCGGGATATCCTGAGCCTGGATAGTTCCAATATCCAGCCGGAGGAATGGAGGTTGATTGCCCGCAACGTTGCCGCTGCGTTTGCGCAAAAGGAGTATGACGGTATTGTCATTACCCATGGCACTGATACGATGGCGTATACCGCCTCGATCCTGTCCTTTATGCTGCGCCATCCGCCGATACCGGTAGTGCTTACCGGTTCTCAACTTCCTATCATCCATCCTCTTACCGATGCAGTGGAAAATTTGCGGACAGCCCTTGCCATGGCGTCCAGCGGCACCAGAGGGGTTTTTGTTGCGTTTAACCGGCGGGTGATTTTGGGTACCAGAGCGGTGAAGGTTCGCACCACCGGATTCGATGCTTTCGAGAGCGTCAATGCGCCCTATGCAGCGATGGTGGATGGAACCGGATTGCGCTTGAATCCGGCTGCGATCCCACCGGTGACCGGCGATTTTTTTCTGGAGGATCGGTTGTGCAGCAATGTGTTTTTGCTCAAACTGACGCCGGGGTTGGATCCCATGGTCTTTGAGATGTTGGGCAAAATGCAGTATCGCGGAATCGTGATTGAAGCATTTGGCCTCGGCGGACTTCATTTTATCCGCAGAGATCTGGTAGCCAAGCTCCATGCCATGGCACAGTTGGGAATCACCGTTGTGGTGTGCAGCCAGTGCCTGTACGAGCGCAGTGATTTTTCTATTTATGAGGCCGGCGTCAAAGCGTTGGAACAAGGGGTTTTGCAAGGCTTCGATATGACTACCGAAGCAGCGGTGACCAAGTTGATGTGGATTTTGGGGCAAACCAACGATCCAGAACAGATACGGGAAAGGTTTTCTCAAAGTATTTTTGGAGAGATTATGGTTTGAAGAAGTTGTTTTTCCTTGCAATTTGGTGGAAAATGCTCTTGACAGTATGACGGTTGTGTCGTATAATGCTCACTGAAATTTAATATAACCTTATCAAGAGTGGTGGAGGGACAGGCCCTGTGAAGCCCGGCAACCTGGCAGTGCGTCGCTGTTGTACTGCAAAGGTGCCAAATCCTGCGGTTATCCGAAAGATGGGGAAGAATAGCAAGCACTCGTCTGTTCGGACGGGTGCTTTTTTGCTGCTGCGACAGAATAGTTTCCCTGAGCCATCTGCTTGGAAGAAAGGAAGAATAAAATTATGGCACATTATTACTTTACCTCTGAATCGGTCACCGAGGGGCATCCTGACAAAATCTGTGATCAAATTTCCGACGCGGTATTGGATGCAATTTTGGAAAAAGATTCCAATGCCCGTGTAGCCTGCGAATGTGCGGTTACCACAGGAATGGTGATGATTATGGGAGAAATTTCCACCAGCTGTTATGTAGATATCCCGCACATTGCCCGTGAGGTTATTCGAGATATTGGCTATAACCGGGCCAAATTTGGCTTTGACTGCGATACCTGCTCGGTCCTCACCACGTTGGATGAGCAATCTTCCGATATAGCGCTGGGAGTGGACAACTCCCTGGAACGGAAAACCGGTGACCAAGCGGTGGAGGAACAGAATGGAGCCGGAGATCAGGGCATGATGTTTGGTTATGCCTGCGACGAAACGCCGGAGTTGATGCCGCTTCCCATCTCTTTGGCCCATAAGCTTGCCAAACAGCTGACGAAAGTGCGTAAGGATAAGGTTTTGCCCTATCTGCGTCCCGATGGCAAAACCCAGGTCACTATAGAGTACGATGAGAACCATCGCCCTGTGCGGGTGGATACCATTGTGGTTTCCAGCCAGCACGATCCGGATGTGACCTTAGATACCATCCGCAACGATATCATTCGCGAAGTTATTTGTCCGATTGTTCCCGCTGAGCTGTTGGACGAAAAGACCCGCTACTTTATCAACCCCACCGGTCGTTTTGTAATTGGCGGTCCTCAGGGAGACAGCGGTTTGACTGGGCGTAAGATCATTGTGGATACCTATGGTGGTGCTGGACGTCATGGCGGCGGCGCGTTTTCTGGAAAGGATCCCACAAAGGTGGACCGTTCCGCTGCCTATGCTGCAAGATATGTGGCGAAAAACATCGTAGCCGCGGGACTTGCCACCCGGTGTGAAATCCAGTTGGCCTATGCCATCGGTGTGGCGCATCCGGTCTCGGTGAATGTCAATACCTTTGGAACCGGCATTGTGGATGAGGCGCTTATTGAGAAAGCGATTTCTCAGGTATTTGATCTGCGCCCTGCGGCGATCATCCGTGAACTGGGCCTGCGCCGTCCCATCTATCGCCAATTGGCGGCTTATGGCCATATGGGACGGGAGGATTTGGATGTGCAGTGGGAGAAAACCGACCGGACTGCAGCGCTGAAGGTTGCGGTCGCAACCCTTCGTTTGGATCAGTAAACGCAACGCTGTTTTGATGTGTCATCCCTAAAAAGTTAGGGTTGCCGCAGAAGAAAGGTGCCATAACATTCTAGCCTAACGAATATCCGGATACGAGAATCGGCTCTCAAAAGAAGCGGTTTTGCTTCCCTTGAGAGCCGATTTTTGTACTTTCGGGACTGCCGAATCAAAATCTTGATTTGGTTCGATGTTAAGGCTGCGGCATATGATGAGATAGACGATCGTAGAGGGTAAGTTCATCTGTTCCAAGTTTGGAAAAGACCCACATGGTTTCCTGTAAAGTGCTGTCCTCCTGATCGATGTACAGGACCTGCAATTTAAAATAAGTACCGTCTGTTGTTTGATAGATAATCTGTGCAAACGGATCGGTGCGCAGATGGTAAAGAATATGTTCGTAATTGCAAAATGTAATAAATGCGTTGGTGTATTCTGGATGTAGCCATGTGGCAGCATATGTTTGCAGTCCTTGGTAGAATTGTTTCTCTGAGCAACAGAAAGTCCTAGAAAATTTTTCATGAGAATGGATACAGCGTGCGGTATTGGTTTTGAGATCCACCATATACACGCCGTTATAGATGGGAGAAAGGAATTTTAAGAACAATTCAATATCTTTTTTCTCCAGAATAATGTTTTCCATTTGGTAATTGAGCTCCCGGTGCTGCCGCAGATGTCCGTGATTTTCGTAGTAGATGCGTTTGTTGGCTCGCATAGTCTCCTCAGCGTTATTGATGACGTTGACAACAGATGTCGCTTGCTCTTCACTCCACGCATATCCTACCGAAACAGAATATTTCTGAAGCTCGATTTCTTTGCAGAAATTGAGAATTCTCTGTTGCAGCTGCGGCTCAGACAGATCTGTACAGAGGACCACAAACTCATCCCCGCCAATGCGAAAGATGTTGTTTGGATCAAACTGATTGCGCAGGGCCGTTGCAATGCAGACGAGCATCTGGTCTCCGCCTTGATGCCCAAGATGATTGTTGATCTCATGCAAACCGTTGGCGTCTAGATATATGCAGCTGATGTTTTGCTTTTTTAGCTGTTCCAGCTCCTGTATCCGCTGGGTATAGCCGCTGCGATTGAACAGACCGGTTAAGGTGTCGGTGTAGGCTGTGACCAAAAGCGCGTCGTGTCCCTCTTTGATTTGTTGATACTGCCTTTCAATGGTCAAATCGTCCTTTTTCAGACGAATCCTAGAATGATAAAAGTTTGCAGCAATTAAAAAAGCTGTTGATAATGTTGTTGAATTGTTGCCCATCCATCGGATTTGGGAAAAAGGGGAACAAAAGCATCAGCAGTAGATAGCTAATCAGCAAAACAATGCCGATTTTCCAGGGCTGTACGACAGAAATAAAAGCCACAATCAATACGGTGTAGGTATAAACGGTAACATCGTTTCCGCCCAGCTGATCGTTGAGGCTGATGCCCACTCCCCAGAAACTGAAAAAGGCCAAGAAAAATAGTTCAAGGCGGTAAAAGTGCCGATAGTCTTTTTCCTTACGATTCAACCACCGTTGTGTAAGCATAGTTATGACACATACAATGATCAGTGACCAGTACAAAAAGAAATAGGTGGTGCGCCGTACATTCAAAAATGGGCCGCCGGGCCGAACAGAGATGGCAATTACCATGATGATCTCAGATAACAGTACGACTATGTGAGCGACAAAATGCTGCATTTTGGTATCATGCCAAATACGAGTCATGATAATGTCGTAATCGGGCATATCTGTATGAAAACCAAGAAGATTTTTTACTTTACTCCACAAATAATGTCACTTCTTTTCAAGTAATATCAAATTCTATTTTAAAACATCACGTAAAAAGACAATAAGCTATCTATATAAATTATATCAGGTTTCCCGCTGAGGTACAAGTTGTTTCCTTCCATGATCAAGAAATATGAAGCAAAACCAAAGCATTGCAAAGTTGATTTCTCAAAGTGGTATTATTATAATATGAAACAAAAGGATACGTTTGACAAAGGAGTATGTTATGTCCCAGATTACTGAAATAACGAGCCTGACTCATCCTGGATTGGAAGTTTACGCCCAGCTGACCCAATCTCAGCTGCGCAACCGTCTGGAACCTTCGATGGGTATTTTTATTGCAGAGAGTCCAAAGGTGATCGCCCTTGCGCTGGATGCCGGCTGTATCCCAGTATCGTTGCTGATGGAACGCCGGCATCTCACTGGTCAGGGAAAGGCGCTGATGGAACGATGTGGGGAGATACCAGTATACACTGGGGAGAGGGAACTGCTCAGCCGCCTGACCGGATATCCTTTGACTCGTGGGATTCTCTGCGCTATGCGGCGGCCGCAGCAACCAGAACTTTCCAGCCTTTGCAGCGGAGCCAAACGGTTGGCGGTACTGGAAAATATTACGGATTCCACCAATGTGGGAGCCATTTTTCGCAGTGCGGCTGCGATGCATATCGACGGGGTGTTGGTGACGCCGTCCTGCTGCGATCCTCTGTGCCGAAGGGCGGTTCGGGTCAGCATGGGAACAGTCTTTCAGATTCCCTGGACCACGATTGGAGAGGATGCGTCTGAATGGCCGGAGCAGGGATTGGCACAGCTCCAACAGATGGGGTTTGCCACGGTGGCTTTGGCGCTGAGCGATACCGCCGTCAGCATCGAGGATCCTCGCCTGATGGATGAAAAAAAGTTGGCCATCGTGTTGGGAACCGAGGGGGATGGCCTTTGCGCTCAGACCATAGCCGGGTGTGATTATACTGCCAAAATTCCTATGTCCCATCATGTGGATTCGCTGAATGTGGCGGCTGCCGCGGCAGTGGCGTTTTGGCAGCTGCGGGTGCGGTAACAAAGTTTGGATCTGGCTCGTTGTGGACATTGGCTAGGAGAAAGGGTTTTGGAAGGCCATGGTTTCCCCTCAAAGGCCTTTTCTGCATTTTTCTTGTACAATTAAACGAATTTTACAATTTCTGTATACAAACCGATGCGCCAATGCTATAATATTCGACGTGTGAGGAATCAAGCCGGGCTTTCTTTGCAAAAGTTGCCGGTTTTGCCGCGGATATCACCGCCCCGGCTTTTTGGCAGGGGCGGCGGTTTTTGTATGAGATGGCAGCATATAGCACAAAAATCTTGGAGATGTGTTAGATACAGGGGAAAGGATGAAGATACCGATGCTTCGGGTTGGATTTGACAATGAAAAATACTGTGCCATGCAGTCGGCGCATATTCGGGAACGGATTGGTCAATTTGAGGATAAGCTTTATCTGGAATTTGGCGGAAAGCTTTTTGATGATTACCACGCCTCCCGTGTACTTCCCGGTTTTGCACCGGACAGCAAGCTTCAGATGCTGTTGCAGCTGGCTGAACAGGCGGAAATTGTACTTGTAATCAGTGCGGCTGACATTGAACGCAATAAAGTGCGCGGGGATTATGGTATCACCTATGATGAGGATGTGCTGCGGCTTCGCCAGCAGTTTACCAATGTGGGATTATACGTAGGCAGCGTAGTGATTACCCAGTACAATGGCCAGAAAGCGGCGGATTTGTTTAAAGCCCGTCTGGAAAAACTGGGAATTCGGGTGTATATCCACTATGTGATTGAAGGCTATCCCTCTAACGTGTCCCTGATTCTCAGTGAACGGGGATATGGAAGAAACGATTACATTGAAACCAGCCGTCCTCTGGTGGTTGTGACGGCGCCGGGGCCGGGCAGCGGCAAGATGGCTACCTGCCTTTCGCAGCTGTATCACGAGAATAAACGGGGACGCAAAGCTGGATATGCAAAATTTGAAACCTTCCCGATTTGGAATCTGCCGCTGAAACATCCGGTCAATATTGCCTATGAGGCGGCGACGGCAGACCTCGACGATGTAAATATGATTGATCCCTTCCACCTGGAAGCATATGGACTCACCACCGTCAACTACAACCGAGATGTCGCGATCTTTCCCGTATTGCAGGCGATGTTTGAGGGAATTTATGGAGAAAGTCCTTATAAATCTCCCACCGATATGGGCGTCAATATGGCCGGATCTTGTATTGTGGACGATGAGGTTTGCAAAGAGGCTTCCCGCCAGGAGATTATCCGCCGGTATTATCGGACGGTCAACGCCCTGTTGAGCGGTGCAGGAAACGAAAATGAAGTTTACAAATTGGAGCTGCTGCTCAGCCAGGCAAAAATCAGCAAGGAATACCGTCATGTGGTGCCGGTTGCCTGTGAGCTGGCCGAGCGCACAGGCGGCCCTGCAGCTGCTATGGAGCTTCCTGACGGTACAATCGTCACTGGAAAAACCACAGAACTTTTGGGCGCCTGTGCATCCATGCTGCTCAACGCAGTTAAGGTATTGGCCGGGATTCCTGATCCAGTGAAACTGATTTCCCCGGAAGCCATCAAGCCCATTCAGCAGTTAAAAACGCGTTATCTTGGAAGCAAAAATCCCCGACTGCATACCGATGAAACCCTGATCGCTCTTTCCAGCTCCGCTGCTACGGATAACAATGCCCGGTTGGCATTGGAGCAGCTTTCCCAACTGCGGGGATGTCAGGCTCATGTGACGGTTACCCTCTCAGACGTGGATGAGCGTCTGTTAAAGAAATTGGGAATTGAGGTTACCAATGAGCCGGTACAGGAGCAATAACCCTTTCCCACCATTTTTCTCAAAGCTTCATGCGTCAATTGGCGCTTAAAGTTTTGAATCCCCGTCAAACAAAAACAGGCAGCTGGAATTTTCCAGCTGCCTGTTTTTTGCTCATAAAGGAACCTCATTCCTTTTCGAACTGATCCTTTCCAACACCGCACAGGGGGCAGACAAAGTCCTCAGGGACATCGGCCCATTTGGTGCCGGCTGCAATCCCGTTATCGGGATCGCCGGTTTCCTCGTCATAGATATAGCCACAAACGGTGCATACATATTTTTCCATGGTTTTTGACCTCCTTGATAAAAATAGGATACCAATATTGTACACTATATTGGTATAATTGTAAAGTGCTTGCGGAAAAATTTACAAACCCGGCAGATATCGTTTGAGATATTTTCCGGTATAGGAAGCCTCCACCTGGCAGATTTCTTCCGGCGTACCGCAGGCAACCAGAGTGCCGCCCTTGTCGCCTCCCTCGGGGCCAAGGTCAATGATATAGTCGGCGGTCTTGATGACGTCCAGATTGTGTTCAATGAGAAGTACCGTGTTTCCGGCGTCCACCAATTGTTCCAGTACCTCAATGAGTTTATGGACGTCCGCGATGTGCAGTCCGGTGGTAGGTTCATCCAGGATATAAATGGTTTTGCCGGTGCTGCGTCGGGAAAGCTCGGTGGCCAGCTTCACCCGCTGGGCTTCTCCGCCGGAAAGGGTTGTGGCGCTCTGTCCCAGTTTGACATACCCCAGTCCCACATCCTGGAGCGTTTGAATCCGGCGCTTCACCTTGGGCACATTCTCAAAAAATACCAGCGCTTCGTCCACCGTCATATCCAGCACGTCGCTGATGGTTTTCCCTTTGTATTTTACCTCCAAAGTTTCCCGGTTATACCGCTGCCCTTTGCAAACTTCGCAGGGTACAAAGATATCTGGCAAAAAATGCATCTCAATTTTAAGGATGCCGTCGCCCTCACAGGCTTCACAGCGTCCCCCTTTTGTATTAAATGAGAAACGTCCGGCATTATAACCCCGGATTTTCGCATCGTTTGTTTGGGCAAAAACTTCCCGGATGTCGGTAAAAACACCGGTATAGGTGGCCGGATTGGAGCGAGGGGTGCGGCCGATGGGTGACTGGTCGATGGCAATCACCTTATCCAGCGCCTCTAATCCTTCCATAGATTCAAATTGACCGGGTTTATGCTTGGCTCCGTTGAGCTCCGCCGCCAGATGTTTATAGATGATCTGATTGACCAGAGAGGACTTTCCGGAGCCAGAGACCCCAGTTACAGCGGTGAAGGTGCCGAGCGGAATTTTTATGTTGAGATGTTTCAGGTTATTTTCGCAGGCCCCTTTGACGGAGAGAAAATAACCGTTTCCGGGTCGCCGTGTTTTCGGAACCGGGATTTTTTTTCTGCCGCTGAGATATTGCCCAGTAATGGAACGGGGACAGTCCATCACCTGCTGTACCGTACCAGCGCAAACCACTTCGCCTCCCGCAACCCCTGCGCCAGGGCCGATGTCCACCAGGTAATCGGAGGCAAGCATGGTATCCTCGTCGTGTTCCACCACAATCACCGTATTTCCCAAATCCCGAAGCCGTTTCAGGGTAGCAATCAGCTTGTCGTTGTCCCGCTGATGCAGTCCGATGCTGGGCTCATCCAAAATATAGAGTACTCCCATCAGGGAGGAGCCAATCTGGGTTGCCAGACGGATTCGCTGGTTTTCTCCGCCGGAGAGGGTACCGGAGGAGCGGGATAAGGTGAGATATTCCAGTCCTACACTGCGCAAAAAACCAAGACGGCTGCGGATTTCTTTGAGGATTTGTCCGGCAATCATCCCATCCCGTTGGGAGAGCTGGGGTTGCAGTTGATCCAGAAAAGCCAGGGCGTCGGTCACCGACATTTTGCAGAAATCGCTGATGTTGATTCCTCCAACGGTGACCGCCAGGATTTCTTTTTTCAGCCGGTCGCCATGGCAGGAAGGACAGGGGACATTGCTCATCCAACTGGTGATTTCCTCCCGCATCCAGTCGCTGTTGGTCTCCTTATACCGTCTCTCCAAATTGGTTAAAACCCCTTCGAACTCGGTTTGATAGATTCCTCGCATCGAGCCCGCTTCCCGCTTCACCTGGATTTTTTCTCCGCCGGTTCCATTCATCAGGATGTTGGTGATTTTTTTGGGCAGCTGTTTATAGGGGGTATCCAGTGAAAAACCATAATGCTCTGCCAGACCTTCGTAATACATCTGGGCGATACCGCCCTCGGCAAAGGACCAGCCGCTGGCTTTGATGGCGCCGTCACGGATGGAGAGATTCTTGTTGGGAACCACCAGATCAGGATCAACCCGCATAAAGGTACCCAGACCGGTACATTTTTCGCAGGCGCCGTAAGGATTGTTGAAGGAAAACATTCGGGGAGTCAGTTCCTCGATGCTGATATCATGTTCCGGGCAGGAATAGTTTTGTGAGAACATCAGCTCCTCCTGATCGGTGAGCACCGAGGCAAGACCTCCGGTGAGAGCCAGCGCGGTTTCCAGCGAATCGGCAAGACGGGAACGAATATTTTCCCGTACCACCAGCCGGTCGACCACCACCTCAATGGTGTGCTTTTTGTTTTTTTCCAGTTTGATCTCCTCGCTGAGCTCATAGAGATTGCCATCGATCCGTACCCGAACATAGCCGGAACGGCGGGCGCTGTCCAGTTCTTTGGTATGCTCCCCCTTACGGCCCCGGACGATGGGGGCGAGGATCTGCATACGGGTGCCTTCCGGCAAAGTGAGCACCCGGTCCACCATCTGATCCACCGTCTGCTGGGTGATTTCCCGGCCGCAGATCGGACAATGGGGGATACCGATGCGTGCATAGAGCAGACGCAGGTAATCGTAGATTTCGGTGACGGTTCCCACCGTTGAGCGGGGATTCTGGGAGGTGGTCTTTTGATCGATGGAGATGGCGGGGGAGAGGCCTTCAATGTCGTCCACGTCCGGCTTTTCCATCTGCCCCAAAAATTGGCGGGCATAGGAAGAAAGGCTTTCCATATACCGTCTCTGGCCGTCGGCGTACAGCGTATCAAAGGCCAGGGAGGATTTTCCCGAACCGGAAAGACCGGTGAATACAATAAACTTATCTCTGGGCAGTTCCAGAGAGATGTTTTTCAGGTTATGCTCCCGCGCGCCGCGGATGATGATTTTATCGGTTGCCATGGGTTTTCGGTCCTTTCTATTTTTTGGGCAGCGGCGATTTGGGGACCGGCCGCTGCTCCTTCAGCTTTTTGATCTTATCCCGCAGATAGGCGGCGTGTTCAAATTCCAACAGCTTGGCTGCGTTGTTCATCTCCAGCGTCAACTGGGCGATGGTAGCTTCCCGCTCCTGGGCGGAGAGTTTCTTTTGTTTTCCGGTGCCTTTGGTGGATTTCTTTCGCCCGTTTTCCTCTTTCACCGAGATTTCCAAAATGTCCCGGACGTCCTTGACAATGGTCTTGGGGACAATACCGTGGGCTTTGTTATAAGCCATCTGGATTTCACGGCGGCGGTAGGTTTCCGAGATGGCTCGCTCCATCGATTCGGTCACCTGATCGGCATACATAATGACTTTGCCCTGAGCATTGCGCGCGGCGCGGCCAATGGTCTGCACCAGGGAGGTTTCAGAGCGGAGAAACCCTTCCTTATCCGCGTCCAAAATAGCCACCAACGAAACCTCTGGAATATCCAAACCTTCCCGCAGCAGATTGATACCTACCAGCACGTCGAACTCGCCCAGACGCAGATCCCGGATGATCTCCATGCGCTCGATGGTGTCCACGTCATGGTGCATATAGCGCACCCGTACCCCCATGGTTTCCAGATAGCTGGTGAGATCTTCCGCCATCTTTTTGGTGAGGGTGGTGACCAGCACCCGTTCATTTTTCTCGGTGCGCTGGTTGATCTCGGAGAGCAGATCGTCGATCTGTCCCTCCACCGGTTTTACCTCGATCTCCGGGTCCACCAGTCCGGTGGGGCGGATGACCTGTTCCACAATTTGGCTGCTGTGTTCCCGCTCAAAGGCGCCGGGGGTAGCGCTGACGAATACGATTTGGTTGAGCTTATGATAAAATTCTTCGAAATCCAACGGGCGATTGTCGGCAGCGGAGGGAAGGCGAAAGCCGTAATCGATCAGCGTTTGTTTGCGGGATTTGTCTCCGCCATACATTCCCCGCACCTGGGAGAGGGTAACGTGGGATTCATCCACAAACAGGAGAAAATCGTCGGGAAAATAGTCCAGCAACGTAAAGGGCGCCGAACCCGGCTCCCGTCCCGAGAGCACCCGGGAATAGTTTTCAATGCCCTTGCAAAAACCAATCTCTGAGAGCATTTCCAGGTCGTAGTTGGTGCGTTCCCGAATCCGCTGTGCCTCGATCAGTTTCCCGTTTTGGGTGAAGAAAGCAGCCTGCTGTTCCATTTCGTCCCGGATCTGTTCCAGTGCCACCTGCATTTTGTCACGGGGGACAATGTAATGGGAGGCAGGATAGATGGCGGCATGGGAGACCACCCCTTTTATCTCCCCAGTGAGAGGGTTGATTTCACAGATGCGGTCGATTTCATCGCCAAAAAATTCTACCCGGATGGCGGTGTCGCTGTAGTAGGCGGGGAATATTTCCACAACGTCGCCACGCACCCGGAATTTGTTGCGGACAAAGTTGATGTCATTTCGTTCGTACTGAATGGAAACCAATTTCTGCATCAGCTCGTCTCGATCCCTCTCCATGCCGGTGCGCAGGGAGATAACCATGTTGCGGTAATCGATAGGATCTCCCAGCGAGTAGATGCAGGAGACACTGGCCACAATGATCACGTCCCGCCGTTCTGAGAGGGCGGATGTGGCAGAATGGCGCAGTTTTTCGATCTCTTCGTTGATGGCGCTGTCCTTTTCAATATAGGTATCGGTCTGAGCGATGTAGGCTTCCGGTTGATAATAGTCGTAGTAGGATACAAAGTATTCCACTGCATTTTCTGGAAAAAATTCCTTAAACTCGCTGCAGAGCTGTGCAGCCAGGGTTTTGTTGTGGGCCAGCACCAGGGTAGGGCGATTGACCCGCTGGATGACATTGGCCATGGTGAAGGTTTTTCCGGAGCCGGTAACACCCAGCAGCGTTTGTTCCCGATCTCCCGCAAGAATCCCGTTTACCAATTTATCGATGGCCTCCGGCTGATCGCCGGTAGGCTCGAACGAACTGTGCAAAATAAACCGGTCAGGCATGGCAGACTCCTCTCTGGCACTAAGGCCGGTTGGCGATTAACGATAGACGATAGACGTTCAGCCTTATTGTACCACCGAAATCTGGTTTCTACAATGGGTTTCCAAGAAAAATAGGAACAAATGTTTTTGGGTTTTCGTCCGATAATTGGTTTGAAAGAGCAGATTGCTTCTCAAACGGAAGCGGCTGCATTTTGGAGCAATGATATTGGAATCAGCGACGCTGTGTTGGTTCCGGATTGTTTTTGCCGGTGTGTCGTGATATACTAATAGAAGGTTTGCCGGACAATGTGCCGGTGTTTTGTATTGGAGCTGCGCGTATCAACCTTGATCCCAAAGGAGGATCTGTTTTATGACATATACCGTTTCTTCCGACCAATGGCGCACGGTATTTGCCGTTCCCACGTCGGTGGTGGACCAACATATTCTTATCTGTGGAGCAGCTGCATTGCGGGCGCTGCTGATCATCCTGCGCAGCGGCGGCAGTGCCGGTGAGGAAGAGATTGCTCGCCGGTTGTCTATGGATCCGCCGGAGGTGCGGGATGCGCTGCGCTACTGGATACAGACAGGCATCCTCACTGTGCAGTCAGATCCTTCTGCGTTGGTTCAGCAGCCACATCTTTCGTCGTCCTCTGTGCCTTCTTCTCAGCTGTCCGGCATAGATTCGCTCCCTTCATCCACCCCGCCAAAATCTGTCCGGCAGACGCCTCCAGTAGGGGTTTCGACCTATCGGGGTCGTCCCACTAGCGAACAGATTGCGGCGATGATGGAGAAGGATCCCAACATAGAATTCTTGTTCCAGTCGGCCGCCAACCAGCTGGGAAAATATCTTCATCTCACCGATCGAAGCTCTCTGATCTATCTTTATGACTGGGCCGGAATCCCTATCGATGTGATCCTGATGGTGATCCAGTACTGCTGTTCCATTGGTAAAAAACAGATGCGGTATATCGAGCGGGTGGCGCTCAACTGGCTGGACGAGGGGGTCAACTCGCTGGAAACCGCCGAGGCGCATATCCACAAATTGGAGGAACAAAACCGTTGGGACAATGAAATCAAATCCGCTTTCGGCATTCGGGATCGGGATCTTGTGGAGAAGGAACAAAAATACATACAAAAGTGGTACCAGGAGTATCACAGCGGTATTGCGCTGATCCGCCTTGCCTATGAGAGAACCATTGAAAATATCGGCCGGCTGAGCTTTCCTTATGTGGACTCCATTTTAAAATCCTGGCATAAAAAAGGCATTACAACTCCCGAGCAGGCGCTTCAGGAGCGGGAAAAACCTGCATCCGAAGTTCAGACGCAGCCTTCCTCCGTTCAAAATACTTCCTATAATTTGGACGAGATCGAACAGCTTGTTTCCGGAGCGGAGCGCCCACTGAAAAATCCGTCGGAAAGAAGGTGAACCTATGGCCTTTTCTAAGGAAATTTATACCCAGGCTACCGCTCAGATGCAGCAGCGCCGAAACACTGCTGAGCGGGAAGCGCAACAGCGCAAACAGGAGATCTATCAGCGCGTTTCTCAGATTGCACAGCTTCAGCAGCAGCTTTCCAATACGGGGCTGCGGGTTGCCCGTTCGGTGCTCGGTCTTGCGCCCGGGGAGGCTTCGGCTGTGATTGCGCGGCTGGAACAGGAAAACCAACAGCTGCAGCGGCAGATTTCCCAACTGCTGCAGCAAAATGGTTATGATGCGGATGCGCTGTATCCCCGCTATCACTGTAACATCTGTGAAGATACCGGCTATGATGGTCCCTATTTTTGCCGCTGCTATCGCCAGCTTTTGACCCAACTGGCCCTTGAAAAGCTCAATCGGGATTCGGCGATGGAACTGTGCAGCTTTGATACCTTTTCTCTGGATTACTATTCCACCGAACCGTTGCCGGAACTCAAAATCAGTCCCAGGGACTGTATGCGGGAGATTTATGCCCAGTGCCGCAGCTACGCGAAAAACTTTGCGCTGCCTTCTTCTGATTTGCCTGATGCACCGGTCACTGACAGTATGCTCTTTACCGGTTCCACTGGGTTGGGCAAGACCCATCTCTCCCTGGCGATTGCCAGAGAGGTGATTGAGAAGGGATACGGGGTTCTCTATGTCTCGGCGCAGAATCTGCTGTCCCAGATTGAGAAGGAACATTTTCAGAGAGAAGGGCGTCAAACCGATACGCTGGAGCTGAGCTGCGGATGTGATCTTTTGATACTGGATGATCTGGGATCGGAGTTTCAGACGCAGTTCACCCAATCCACCATCTACCATCTGCTCAATACCAGAATGATGAAGCGTCTCCCTTTTATCATCAGCACCAATCTCAAGCTGTCGGAGATCGAAAAGCGCTATACCGAGCGGGTGGTTTCCCGTTTGTTGGGTTGCTGCCATATCTACCGTTTTGTTGGGCGGGATGTCCGGCAGATTCAGTTTACCGAGCGCTTTAAAAAACGAGGATAAATAGGAATGCGGTTTGGGCATGGAACAGATGAAGCCGGCTTCTTGTGATAGGTTCCCCAAATCATTTGAGGCGGATCTGCCTTGGTGTCAAAAAATTTCTTTTCTAAACAGTGCTTTTTACGGTTTTGTGATTGATGTTTCTCAAAAAAGTGATATAATCAATAAAAAGATGTATTTTACTCAGCAAATTATTGACAATATTCCTCAAAATTCAGCAAAAAAGGCTTTGCTTTCGGCTTCCCTGTCAATAGCTCTGAGAAGAAGGAGAGTAGTATTTCATGGCCATTCATGTCATCAATGAGGCGCGGCGTTGTCTCAACTGTAAAAAGCCGATGTGCCGTACCGGTTGTCCCATCAATACCCCAATTCCGGATATGATTCATGCTTTTATCACCGGGGGAATCAACGATGCAGGACATATGCTTTTTGAAAACAATCCTCTTTCTCTGGTCTGCTCTCTGGTATGCAATCACGAAAACCAGTGTGAAGGGCATTGCGTTTTGGCCCGCAAAGGCGCAGGCATCCATATCAGCAGCATCGAAAATTACATTTCCGACAACTATTTTGATAAACTCAAGCCGGTGCTTGCGCCGAGGAAAAACATACGCTGTGCCATCATCGGTTCAGGTCCTGCCGGAATCACCATCGCCATCATTCTTGCCACCCGTGGGTACGATGTAACGATCTTTGAGTCCCGCGACCAGATCGGCGGTGTGCTGCGGTATGGTATTCCAGAATTCCGCCTTCCCAAAACGATTTTGGACCGCTATAAAAAGCTGATGACTTCCATAGGTATTCGGATTCGGCCCAACACATCCATCGGAGCAGCCATCGGGGTGGACGATCTGTTCCGGGATGAGTATCGTTCCATCTTTATCGGTACCGGTGTTTGGAAGCCCAATACCCTGGGAATCAAAGGGGAGAGTCTGGGAAATGTGCACTATGCCATCAACTATCTGAGCAATCCCGATTCCTATACGCTGGGAAATTCCCTCAATGTCATCGGTGCCGGCAACGCCGCCATGGATGTTGCCCGTACCGCGCTCCGAAAAGGGGTGCGTCAGGTTACGGTGTTCTCCCGCGCCGATACCGTTGCCGCCAGCCAGCACGAGATGGAGTATGCGCTGATGGATGGCGTTTCGTTTGAATACTGCAAAGCCCCTGTGGAAATTACTGACGAAGGGGTAATCTTTAGCGATGTATCCTGTGGGGAGGACGGTTCTTTTCAGGAGATTCCAGGGACCGAGAAACTCTATCCTGCCGATTCTACCATCATCTCCATCAGTCAAGGACCCCGTGATCGGATTGTCTCTACCACCTACGGCATTGAGGTCAATGAACGGGGCCTGATTATCACCGACGCCAATGGTCATACCACCCGCCGGGGTGTTTTTGCTTCCGGAGATGTGGTAAAGGGAGCTAAAACGGTGGTGGAAGCGGTAAGATATTCCAAACAGGTTGCGGACGCCATGGACACCTTTATGCGGGAAGACGCAGCCTTGCGGGGGCAGCAGCTGCCTCCGGATACAGTTGCCAATCTCTCCGCAGATGCGCCTGAGGCGATGGAGGAATTGTTGTAACGATTGTGGTCACAGATATTCTCCGCTGTGGCTTCAAACGCTGAAAAATACGGTTTTTTACTTTTCTGATTGATGATCCTGCTGATCCTTGCCGGAATCCCGGCAATTTTCAGCCGGACGGTTTACCGTCCGGTGTTCAATAAATCGTTAGGAGGTCGTGCAAATGCTTGTATCTGCAAAGGAAATGCTCCTTAAGGCCAAGGAAGGAAAATATGCTGTCGGCCAGTTTAACATCAATAATCTGGAATGGACCAAAGCCATCCTAAACACCGCCCAGGCCTGTCAGTCTCCTGTGATTCTCGGTGTTTCTGAAGGCGCTGCCAAATATATGACCGGTTATGGTACCGTTGTTGGCATGGTCAACGGGATGCTGAAATCCCTGAACATTACGGTTCCTGTGGCTCTGCATCTGGATCACGGCGAGTATACCGGTGCGCTGGCCTGTATCGAGGCTGGTTTTTCCTCCGTTATGTTTGACGGTTCCCATTATCCCATCGATGAAAACATCGAAAAAACCAAGGAAATCATCCGTAAAGCAGCGGAAAAGGGCGTTTCGGTGGAAGCAGAAGTCGGCGCCATCGGCGGCGAGGAGGATGGAGTCGTTGGCGGCGGTGAAAAGGCGGATCCTGCCGAATGTGCCAAAATTGCGGCGCTGGGAATCGATATGCTGGCTGCTGGTATCGGTAATATCCATGGTACGTATCCGCCCAACTGGCCCGGCTTGGATTTTGATGTGCTGGCTAAGGTGCAGGAGGTTTCCGGAGGTATCCCGCTGGTGCTGCATGGCGGTACAGGTATTCCTGCGGAGATGATCCAAAAAGCCATTTCCCTGGGTGTGTCCAAGATTAACGTCAACACCGAATGTCAGCTGGCTTTTGCCGCTGCTACCCGTAAATACATTGAAGCGGGCCTGGATCTCAAAGGAAAGGGTTACGACCCGAGAAAACTGCTCAAACCCGGCTATGAAGCAATGATGGATACGGTTAAGGAGAAGATGGAACTGTTTGGTTCGGTTGGAAAAGCGTAAGTAACCCAAAAGCGTTTCTTCTGTTGATGGACGGAAGAAACGCTTTTTGTTATGATCCGGCTTCTGTGTCCCCTTTGCTTGACGAATTTGCTTGCCAAAAATGGAGCGTTCATTTTTTTGCTTCATAGGGTTGCCAAACTACCATGGTAAATGGTAAAATATCTTAGGGCTTGATAACCCTCTATAGATAGGTGAAACTCTATCGCTAGGATATCAGAATTGTTTCGGTATTATCCTGTTGATCGAATTGGATGATGGCGTATAAAAAGCAGAAAATCGGAAAGGACGGACCACTGGTATGAACAGCAAAATCAAAGAGCTCAATGTGGAGTTTTTGTTTCAGGCGATTCTGAAACTGGAGACCATGGAGGAGTGTTACGCGTTTTTTGAGGATCTGTGTACCGTACCGGAACTGAAGGCGCTGTCCCAACGGATTTTGGTGGCCAAGATGCTCAGCGAACATAAGGTATACAGTGAGATTGTGGAGAAAACCGGCGCCAGTACTGCCACCAT
Source organism: Ruminococcaceae bacterium UBA1405 (assembly GCA_002305685.1). Taxonomy (GTDB): domain Bacteria; phylum Bacillota; class Clostridia; order Oscillospirales; family Ruminococcaceae; genus UBA1405. The sequence continues at coordinate 2,052 of DBQB01000016.1, read as the reverse complement.
TAGCCGGGTCAACCGCTCTCTCTCCTATGGGAGCGACGGATATAAAATTGTATTTGAAAGGCTGGACAAATAATGGCGGGATACGGTGGTTTTGCCTGGTATTATGACCGGTTGACGCAGAATGTGCAGTACCCGGTTCGAGCGGCTTATTTTGATGGGCTGATTCGCAAATGGGTCAAACGCCCGGTGGAACTATTGTTGGATCTGGCCTGCGGCACCGGAAGTCTTTCTCTGGAGCTTTCCAAACTGGGATATGATGTCATTGGGGTGGATGGCTCCAACGAAATGCTTTCGGTGGCGATGGACAAAAATTATGAAGCACAGGCGGGGATCCTGTTTTTGTGTCAGGATATGGACCAACTGGATCTTTATGGAACGGTGGATGTGACGGTCTGTGCTCTGGACAGCCTCAATCATATCACCGATCCGGCGCTGGTGCAAAAGGTGTTTGACCGGGTCTCCCTTTTTACCGCACCGGGGGGCATCTTTATCTTTGACCTCAATACCCCCTACAAACATCGGAACATATTGAGCAACGAGACCTATGTCTACGATTATGATGATCTCTACTGTGTTTGGCAGAACAGCTGCCAGGATGGGGAGACAGTGGAGATTTCGCTGGATATCTTTGCCCAGGAAGATGGGGAGGGGTATCAGCGATACAGCGAAGCCTTTTCGGAGCGGGCTTACGATCACGAGACGGTTTGCCGTTTTTTGCAAAACAGCGGGCTGGAACTGTTGGCGGTATATGGGGATGACACGCTGAACCCGCCGGGAGAGGAAACCCAGCGGGTGATTTATGTTGCGCTGCAACCCAATCCCCGTTGAGAGGAAATACGCTCTGGCCGCTCCCACTTGGGGCGGAGACAAAAAAGGAAATCAGTATTTGAATTGCGGAAAAGAAAGGGAAACCATACCATGGGAAAGATAGTCAGAACCATTTCACAGGACGGCGGTATCCTCTGCATGGCCATTGATTCCACCGATATGGCGGCACAGGCAGAGCGGTATCATAAAACTTCAGCCGTAATGACTGCTGCGCTGGGACGTTTGTTGACCGCCGCCTCTATGATGGGGGATATGTTAAAGGGAGAAAAGGACAGCGTTACCCTGCGTCTGGCGGGGGATGGCCCTGCCGGTGCGCTGATTGCTGTGGCGGACAGCAAAGGCAATGTAAAGGCCTATGCAGCCAATGCCGTGGTAGAATTGCCGCTCAACCAGTACGGAAAGCTGGATGTATCCGGCGCCGTGGGACGTCAAGGGACTCTGACGGTAATCAAGGATTTGGGGATGCGGGAGCCGTATGTGGGTCAAATCCCCATCGTGTCCGGCGAGATCGCGGAGGATGTCACCCATTATTATGCTGTCAGTGAGCAGACTCCCACCGTCTGTGCTTTGGGGGTGCTGGTCAATACCGATTTGACTGTGATTTCCGCAGGCGGGTATTTGATTCAGCTGCTGCCGGGTGTGGACGACGATACCATAACCAGGCTGGAAGAAAATGTAAATCGTATGCCGCCGGTTTCCCAGATGCTGGCAGATGGAATGACGCCGGAACAGATCTGTGAAAAGGCGCTGGAAGGATTTTCTCCTGAAGTGCTGGACGAAAGCACCGTTTGTTACCGGTGCGATTGCAGCCGGGAGCGGGTGGAACGGGCGCTTTGCAGTCTAGGCAGTGAGGAGCTGCGGCAGATGGCCCAGGAGCAGGAGGATACCCAGGTGGAGTGTCATTTCTGTGATAAGCGATACCATTTTTCCAGCAAGGAGTTGTTGGCTATGGCCAAACGCCGGGAGGCGGTGCAACGGAATTCGGAGGATGAGCCGTCCGGCGGTTCCTGTCAAAATACCGATCCTCAGTAATTCCCCTGGGAGGAAAAGCTTGTCGCTTGAAAAGAATTTTTGAAAAAATTCTGCGAAAAGGGTTGACAATACGGTCAAATCAGAATATAATATATTCCGTCGCTGATACCGATTCCCTTGGATCAATCGGCGGCGGATTCTCGTGGAAGCTTAGCTCAGCTGGGAGAGCATCTGCCTTACAAGCAGAGGGTC